>CAXTJS010000187.1:0-5995 GCA_964244605.1 uncultured Terriglobus sp.
ACCCGAAGGTTCTGGAAAGCGAGATCGGCCCGAACGAGTGGCACCCCTACACGGCCGACGACCAGCACGGCAACTGGCTCGACTGCATCGTGAGCCGCAAACAGCCCACGGCACCAGCGGAGATCGGCCATCGCGGCTGCTCCACCTGCCTGCTGCACTGGATGGCCATGAAGACCGACCACCACATCCACTGGGACCCGCAAACCGAGACAGTTCAGGGCGACGACATCGCGGCCAGCCTAATGAGCCGGCACCAGCGCCACCCCTACGAGATCGCGTAAGTCCGTCTCAGCTGCGGAGGCCATGCTTGCAGCTCTCTCGCGAGAGGAAGGGGATCTCTTTACAAAGATCGCGCTCCACCGTACCCGGCGCACGCACTACGAAGAGACCGGAAGGTCTTGTTTGCTGCGCGACGGCGTCTTGTTCTCTGCGTGACGGCGTCTCTGCTTCCATCGTCCTCGCGGCCGCTTACTGCGTAACCACGTCTGAGTCGTTCGCGGCGAGCGGGTCCATGCGGAAGTCGTACACGATCAGCGAATAGGCATTTTCCTGCTTCATGACTGGCTCCAGCGCGTACTCGCCCGCAGCCATTTGTGCCTTGGGTGTGATCTTCAGCCAGCCGTCCGGCAGCGTCTCCGTGCTCACCTCGACCTCCGTCGCGTTTCGCTTTGCATTGCCGGTTAGCTGCGTGAACTTCACGGTTGAGAGCAACCGCATGTCCTTGTCAACGACGGCGTGAACGACCGCCCAACCCGCCATGCTGCTTTGTCCGGCATCTGGGTCGCCGGTGACGTGCAGGTAGAAGACGGGAGTTCCGCTATGGACCGCCGTCTTAGCCGTAGCGCCCTGGATCTCTGTCGTCATCTTCGCCTTGTAGAAAGGTCCGGCGAGCAGCCCGCCGGCGAGGTTGCCGCCCTTGTGGTTGTTCACCTGGATGGCAGACGAATGGATCGGTACCAACTGCTTTTTGCCGTTGAACTCCTCAAAGACCCACGGCCTGTCGCCATTAGGAATGCTAAGACCGGGAGCAGGTGCCGGACTGGTCTGCGCAAGGCAAACTCCGGCAAAGATCAGGCAGAAAAAGAGAGCAGCGCTTCGCATACGCAGCAGCGTATCGCATCGCACAACGGCTATTGTAGGCTGCTTATCATGTTCCTGAAACCGCTTGCTGCCATCGTTCTCAGCGCTGCGCTGTTCCCTTTCGCGCTCTTACCCGCGCAGACCATCACTGGCCCTGCAGCATTTGCGGACTATTCCCAGCAGAAGCCCGGCGTCTCACGCAGGATCACGGTGGCCGACCTGCCGGAGCCGAACCCGGCCGAGTCGGTCGACAACGGCGCAAAGGTAGTGGCGCGCCCGGAGGGTGTCTTCCCCATTGCGCCTGCAGGCTTTGCCGTGACGATCTATGCGGGCGGCGATGGCGGCCCCACGCCGGCGCCGGACGGCCACTTTTCTGAGCGGCTCGGCAAGTTCACGCCGAAGGGCACGTTTCAGCAGCCGCGCTTTCTGCGCACGGCACCGAACGGCGACGTCTTCCTCTCCGACTCCTTCATGGGCGACGTGTACGTGTTGCGCGGCATGGGACCGGACGGTAAGGCAAAGAGCATCACCAAGTACGCGGCGGGCCTCAGCAATCCGTTTGCGATCACCTTTTATCCCGCAAACAAGCCGAAGTACGTCTACATCGCCAGCACCTTCACCGTGGTCCGCTTCCCGTACCGGGAGGGCGACCTGGTCGCGAGCGGCAAGCCGGAGACGATCATCGGCGACCTGCCCGGCTATGCGCAGCTTCGTGGCGGCGGCCATTGGACACGCGATCTCGTCTTCACCCGCGACGAGAAGCGCATGCTGATCTCCGTGGGCTCCGCGTCGAATGCGGACAACGTCGACGAGCACCCGAACGAGTTCCATCGGGCAGACGTTCTGGAGTTCACGCCGGAGGGCAAGTTTGTACAGGTGTACGCCTCAGGCCTGCGCAACTGCGTTGGCGAGGCGATCAACCCGGTCACGGGCGATCTGTGGTGCTCTACCAACGAGCGCGACAGCCTGGGCAATAACCTGGTGCCGGATTACATTACGTCCGTGAAGCCGGGCGGCTTCTACGGCTGGCCGTGGTACTACATGGGCGGCCATCGCGACCCGCGGATCGCCACACCCTGCGCCAACGGATCGGGCGGTGACCCGAACCTGCCCGCGCCGCTCTCACCCGAACAGGCGGCCAGCTGCAAGCACATCGACATCGCCGCTAAAGTCGTCACGCCGGATGTCCTGTTGCAGCCGCACATGGCTTCGCTGCAGATGCTCTTCTACACGCCGAAGCAGCAGGCAAGCGGCGCGTTCCCAACCGAGTATCGCGGCAACGCCTTCGCGGCGGAGCACGGCTCCTGGAACCGGGCAAAGCGGGGCGGCTATGAAGTGGTGCGCGTTCCCATGGAGAACGGTCATGCCATAGGCGCCTACGAAGACTTCCTGACAGGCTTTGTCACCGCGGACGGCCAGGTGTGGGGAAGGCCTACTGCGGTGACTGTGATGAATGACGGCTCCTTGCTCGTCGCCGACGATGGATCGCGCACTGTTTGGCGCGTCGCCTATGTTGGCAAGGCGAAGACCGTGGCGGAGCTCAAGCGCTAGGCATTCACTTGAAGGTGTAACTCTGGTTCCGTCCTCCTCTGCGGCGTCGTTTCGACTGGAGCGACGGGCTCCATCGTCGCGGAGCGGAGAAACCTGCTGTTTGCCCGCAGCGGCAACGACTCTCAACGAAACAGCAGGTTCCTCCACTTCGCTGCGCTCCGGTCGAGATGACGGAGCATGGGTCTTCGCAAACGAGGCAGCGCTCTTCTAAGCCATGGCTTTGTTCCTCTACGTTGAGGCTCGCAGCAGCGCCCGCGCATGCTACCTTCGCCTCGTGCACTCCTACGTAAATACAAGATCGCTGCGTGCTCTGCTCTTCGCGGTCGCGCTAGCGACATGCCCGTTCGCTCTTGCGGTAGCGCAGGTCTCCCCGCGCGCTGCGTCCACTGCGGTCGCCGACATCGACCCGGAGATCGCGAAGGTACTCGCGTCAACGCTTGCGATTGACAACCATGCGCATGCGGTGCTGCCGCCTTCCGTTGACCCGAACGACCGCAACTTCGACGCCTTGCCCGTCGACAACATGGAGCCGCAGACCGATCCGGTTGCGTGGCGCGCGGAAAACCCGCAGCTGCGTGCGGCATGGGCCGCGCTCTGGCATGTGGACGCCGCGCCGCCGCCCGATGCTGCCGCAGTTGCGAAGCTGAAGGCCGCGCGTGCCGCGGTGCAGCAGCGCGAAGGCGCGCACTACAGCGCGTGGGTGCAGGACCAGGCAGGCATCGGCACCACGCTGGCCAACCGCGTCAGCATGGGCGAGGGTCTCGCCGCGCCGCGCTTCCGCTGGGTGCCTTACGTGGACGCACTGCTCTTTCCGCTGGACAACAGCGGCCTGGCTGCGAAGACGCCCGACCGCGGCAGCTTCTTCCCACTCGAGGACAAGCTGCGCGCCCGCTACCTTCACGACAGAGGGCAGGCGACTCTTCCGGCGACGCTCGACGGCTACCTGCACCAGGTGGTCACGCCTACGCTCGAGCGGCAGCGCGCGGGCGGTGCCGTCGCGGAGAAGTTCGAGATGGCTTACCTGCGGTCCTTCGCCGTCGGCGATCCTTCGCAGGCGGACGCATCGGCCGTGTATAGCAGGTACGTTCACGGCGGCGTGCCGGAGGCGGCTGCGTACAAGCTGCTGCAGGACTTCCTCTTCCGCTACATCGCGGTGGAGTGCGGCCGCCTCGGCATGCCGGTGCACCTGCACACCATGTCCGGCGGCGGCGGTTACTTCGACATCGCGGGCGGCAACCCGATGCTGCTGGAACCGCTGTTCAACGATCCGCGGCTGCGCAAGACGCGTTTTGTGATGCTGCACGGCGGCTGGCCTTTCACGCATGAGGCGACCGCGCTCCTCCAAAAGCCAAACGTGTATCTGGACATGTCACAGGAGTCGCTCACCTTCCAGCCGAGTAACCAGGCGACCTGGCTACGCGAGCGGTTGGAGACCTTCCCAGACAAGGTGCTCTTCGGCACTGACGGCTACCCCTACTCCGACGCGATGGGCTGGGAGGAGTCGGTGTGGATGGCGGCCCACAACGGCCGCACCGCGCTCGGCCTGGCACTCACCGGCATGCTGCGCGACGGCGAGATCGACCAGGCTCGCGCGGCACGGATCGCGCGCATGGTGCTGCGCGAGAACGCGGAAGGACTCTACGGCAGATAAATCCGTGCTGCCAAGTGGGTAGGATACCCCCTACCCCTCCTGTAAGATCCTCTGCGGCTTCGACTTACGCCGCGGCGTGTCTGTAAGTTCCTCTCTCAATTCAGTTTATCCGCATCATCCTCATAACACTGCACTTACGTTCATCCCTCCCAGCTTTACAGTATGTGCCTCTCTCTTCCATGGTAAGGACCAGCACCCTTAAGAGTGCCAACTTTTTTTGCGCGATTAAGTCGTTGACTTACAAATACTTGGAAGTGCCGCCGTGTCCTGGCTCTTGACATGCGCATGCGCTCAAAGATCAGAGCCTTTCGTTCCGCCCCACTGAAAATCGACCACAACGCAGAAGGCCGGGCATCTGCCCGGCCTTCTGCGTTGCTAATGAAGCAAAGGTTAGAAGGTAAAGCGGCCGCTGAGGCGGATGACACGCGATGCGTTGGAAGCGGTGATCTCCCCGAAGTTAGCCGGTGAGTTTGCATTCGCCTGCGGATTTGCCCACTGTGGATGATTCGTTAGGTCAAATGCCTCACCGCGGAGTACCAATGTGTATTCGCGGAAGATTGGGATGTTCCGGGTAATGCCGAGATCGAGGTTAAAGAGACCCGGCCCACGAATCGAGTTGCGGCCAACGTTTCCGTTTGCCAGCACCCCTCCGTTTGCCGCCAGCCCTGCCGTGGACGAGACAGTGGCAAAGTTGCCATTGTTGACGAAGTAGTAGGGAAAGAGCTGAGGCCCGGCATAGTGCCCCTGTGTCAGTGTCGGCTTGCTGAATTGGTAAGGAACGACCGTATCTCCATTACCACTGGTCGAACTGTCCGTGAGCTGGAAGGGTGTGCCGCTGTCATAGATGAGGATGGTGTTTAGATCGAACCCGCCCACAAGCCTGCCGACAAAACCTTGGTTCAAGAACTGACGGCCCGGACCGAACGGCATCTGGTAGTTCGTCCAGAGTGCATGCACGAAGGTGCGGTCAAAGTTACTGTTCGCGTAATTGCGATTCTGTAGCGGCGCTGAGTTGAAGGTGACAGTTCCAGGAGTGCTGTTTGTGTCATAGGTGTTCAGGGTGTGCGACCAGGTAAATGAATACCCAAACTGAACAGACTTGAACTGGCGCTCATTCAACGCAACCTGCAAGCCGGAGTAATTGACCGTCCCGAATGGAAAGAAGTTATAGATTGTGTTTACGTTCTTACGCGCGCCACCTGGTGCGGTTGCGTTGGCCGTAATCTGGCGGCTATTCGCGCCAAGCGTGCTAACCGAACCCGAGTTGATGTCGAGTCCTGCAACCTGCCTGATTTGATGCGTGCCCACATAGCCGACTGAAGCTGTCAGACCTTTCGTAAGGTCACGGTCAACGAATAGATTCCATGTTTCCAGATAACCGCGACGCCACTTCTGCGGTGAGAAGACCGTGCCATAGTTGTACGGCAGAGGAACCGTACCTGTCGTGATATCCGGTAACACGACAGTAGGTACGCCTACCGTCAGTGCGTTGCCTGCATAGTTATTGTTTGTGGTACTGAGTGCAGCGGCGGGAGTGTACTGCGTTGTGAAGTTGCCGAAACCGGTTTGGCTGAGTGTGTTCAGGGCCGGGTATGCATCGCGGTAGAAGCGATAGTTTTCCGGGTCGACGGTGATACCAAAGCCGGAGCGCAACACGGTCTTATCGTTTGCCCGGTAGTTAATGCCGAAGCGCGGCACGAGTTGACCCTTGCC
>CAXTJS010000188.1:0-5921 GCA_964244605.1 uncultured Terriglobus sp.
CGCCGCCGAACCCAGCAGCATAAGCGCGGCCAGCATCGCCGCAGCTGACGTCAGCTCACGGCTATGGACGACGTCGCCTTTCTCGCGCGCCTTTTTCTTCCGTTGTTCTGTTGCCTGTTCTGTTTTGTCCGCGCTCACAGCCGCACCGCCTTTTGTGCCTGGTCCAGCAAGGCGGAGAAGTGGTGCTCGATCCAGCCCGGCCACAGGGCCAATGCGCCAATCAGCGTGACGTACGACACAAGGGACTTCAGCGGTACGCTTGCGACCTGCGCCGGCAGCGCCGGTGCCATGCGGCTGACGAGCCCGATCGCGACCTCGACCAGCATGGCCGCTGCGACAACGGGCGCGGCAAGCTGCAGTCCGGCGAGGAAGATGCCCGCACCCGACTCGGCAAGGTGCCTTCCGCTCACAGCGGAGAGCATCGCAGCGCCCACCGGCACAGAGATGAAGCTGCGCAGCAGCGCTCCGATGATCACGCGGTGCAGCCCCGCACCGAGCAGCACGAGCACACCCATCCAGCTCAGCGCGGTGCCGAGCACCTCTGTTTCCACCTGCGAGTTGGGATCAAGCAGATTGGCGAGCGAGAAGCTGAAACTCACGCTCATCATGGAGCCGGCAAACAGTAGCGCCTCATTCAAGAGGCTCAGCGTCAGGCCGATGAGTACCCCGATGGAGATCTCGCCAAACAGGCTGCCAATGCTGAGATCAAGTCGCGCATGCGGCTGCACAGCCGCAACAGGCGCGATCAAGACGGCGATGGCGAAGGTGAGCACGATCTTGACCCTGGGCGGCACGGCGGGCGAACTGAAGATTGGGGCAAACGCGATCACGCCGCCGATGCGCAGCATGGCAAGTACGCCTGCGTTCAGCAGTGTCTGCAGCGAGCTCTCCACCGGCAGGCCAGGCATGCGTTACCCCAAAAACCGGTGGAAGTCTGACCACAGCGCCACCGTATACGTGACAGCGCGGTGCAGGAACCATGGCATTGTTACAAGGCCAGCGGCGAGGACCACAAACAGCCGCGGCACGGCAGTCAGCGTCTGCTCCTGCACGCCGGTCAGCGTCTGCAGGAGGCTGAGCCCAACGCTCACCACGCATCCGGCGATCAACATCGGAGCGCTGAGCATAAGCGCTTCCATGAGCAAATGTCTTGCGAGTTCAGCGGCCTGGTCGGGTCCCATCGTCTCTCCTTAAAAGCTCTTCAAGAGCGAGCTGACCAGCAGGTGCCAGCCGTCGACCATGACGAAGAGCAGAATCTTTACCGGCGTCGAGATCACCACAGGTGGCAACTGCACCATGCCTACGGAGGTCGTCACGCTGGCGACCACAAGGTCGATCAGCAGGAACGGCAAGAAGAGCACCGCACCGATCTGGAAGCCGGACTTCAGCTCGCCCAGCATGTAAGCGGGAACGACCACGCGCATCGGCGCGTCATTGCGCGATTGCATGCGCTGTCCGAGTGCCGCGCTGCCGAACAACTCCAAGTCCTTATCACGCGCGTAACGCAGCATGAACTGCCGAACCGGTTCGGTACCCTTCGCGAGCGCGGTCTCGCCATCCATTACGCCTGCACGGTAAGGCGTGATCGCCTGCTGATCCACCTGCGTGATAACCGGCTGCATCAGGAACCACGTCATCATCAGCCCAAGCCCCATGAGCACCTGGTTCGAAGGCGCTGTCTGTGTACCCAGGGCCTGACGCAAAAAATGAAAGACAACGAGCAGCCGCACCAGCGGCGTCATCGCCAGCAGGATCGCCGGCACCAGTGTCAGCAGTGTCAGGCCGGTGACCACCGCCCAGGGCGAGCTGTTGCCGACCGCCAACGCCTCCGAGATGCTGCGCGGCTGATTGGTATGCGCGGCGGCGGGCTGGTTCGCTTTGCTCGGTGCCGATGCTGGCGTGGGAGCGGTGGCGGTCGCCCTCACTTGAGCTTGGGGTACCGCGGGAGAGGCTGCTTTTTTCGGCTTCGTGTCACGCGCGGCTGCGACTGCTGCGTTGGACTGAGCCACCGGGCGATGCACCCAGAAGGCTGTGTCGGATGCGTGCGCTGCAATGGTCACCAGCAACGCTGCGGCCAATCCCAGCACGAGTTTGCAACGATGCATCAAGCGGCACCTGCAAGTACGTGCTGCTTCTCAGTTGCGTTGACAGGAACAAGCGTGGTGACACCATCGGTACCCATGCCGGCCAGAAAGCTCTGCCCGTCCACCTGTATGAGAGCGACGGAACGCTTCGGCCCGAGCGCGAGCGTTTCGACCAGGCGCATGTGCTGCTCACGCGGTGTCTTCATGCGCAGCCAGCCCTGCACGCGTTCCGCGAGGCTGTAGCCCTGCGCGGCATCAGCGACTTGTGTGGCCGAAGCGCTGGTCCGTTCTGTCATCCGCAGCTTCAGGTTCATCGTTCCAGTCCTTTAGGCAAGGCGCGTGATGCGCATGGCCATGCGGCCGTCGGTACATTCAAAGCGCGCCCAGCTGACCAAGGCACCGCCGATCGTAATGGGTAGATCGTCCGCAATCGGAACCGTGCTGCAGAGCACTGTGCCGGCTTTCAGTTCGTTCAGCGTACGGATCGACAAGGGCGGAAGCTCCACGTCCACCGATAGCCGCACCGGCACCTCCCGAAGCGCCGTCCACGGGTCTGCAGTTGGCGGAGCAGGATGCGTTTCATCCGGCAGCAAGAGCGCCTGTGTCTCGGCGCTCATCCGCGTTGCACCAGAAAGTCGGTCACGTATACGTCGAGCACATGCGTCTCGGTATTCTGCAACGCATAGGTCTCGCGCAGCTTCTTCTTGAGAGCTTCCAGCCCACCGGAGGACAGCAACGTATCTGAAGTTTGTGAAGCGAGCAGCGTCAGCGTCGTGTCGCGGAGCGCGAGATTTGCCGCCGACTCCACCTTCTCGCCTTTGCCGCCCTCGGGCTTCTCGGCTTTGTCACCCTTTGGCTTCACCTCATCCTGCAAGCGCAGGCTTATGCTGGCGCGCAGAAAGGCACGGCCGCCCGGATCGGAGAGGTTCACGACCATGGGCTCAAGCGCCAGGATGTGGGAGGGCGGCAGTTCGGCGGGAGCCTCGGCCACATGGGCCCGCTCCCCGCCAGCAGCCGAAGCAGGCATGAGCGCAGCGAGTTTGCCGGAGTGTACGAACCAGTAGCCCGCACCGCCAACGGCACCAAGCGCAAGCACCACAGCCAACACCACGGCTATCAGGATCGGCATCAAGCCGACCTTTGCATGCGCTGCGGCTGGAACCGGAACAGTATCGGGAGTTACGGCGGAGGTGGACATGCCACGAAGAGGTGCACGTACGCTGCCAAACCGCGTCGGCGAAAAGTTAGCGGGCGCTAAGCGCGCCCGCTTTCTTTGCCACCATTGGGTGATTTACCGGATCATGCTGATGGTGTCCTGCGTTACGGTGTCGAACGCCGTCACGGTCTTTGAGTTCGCCTCGAAAGCACGCTGGGCAACGATCAGGTCCGCGAACTCGGTCGAGATGTCCACGTTAGATCCTTCCAACGAATCGTCAACGATCTTGCCGCGGTCGCCCACGCCGGCGGCGCCGATCGTCACCAGACCCGACGCTTCGGTGGTCTTGTAGATGTTGCCACCGGAGCGTGACAGGCCGTTCGAGTTCGCCACGGTGGCGAGCGCGACCTGGCCAAGCACGTCCGTGTGTCCGTTGGTGTAATTTGCGGTGATGACGCCGGAGGTATCGACGGAGAAGTCCTTGTAGGTACCGCTGGCATAGCCGTTTTGTGCGCGATCATTTACCGAGGATGCAGCGGCCGTCTGCGTCAGGAGGCTGGTGCCGTTGGCATTGCGGAGCTGCCAGGTAAGATCCAGGTCGCTCGCGTGATCCGACAGACCCGTAAAGCTGATGCCGGCGACGTTTGCAGTCGGCGAAGCGAGCGTGCCGTCGCTGTTAAACGTGAGCGTCCCGTGCGTGTTGGACGAGCCCGTCGCTTCGCCGGCAGGGAGCGCAACGTCGTACGTCCAGGTGTTGTTACCCGTCTTCGTGTACGTGAACGACACGTTGTGACTGGTACCGAGGGAGTCGTACATGACCATGTTGTCCGGAAAGGTCGTACCCACTGCTGCCGCCGAGTTCAAGCCCGCCGTGATGGAGTAGTTCGAGGTGGCCTGTGGCAGCTGTGTCTTGCCCGTGGGAATGTTGAGTGGAACGAGCGACGCATTGGTGTTTACAACGCCGTTCACGCTCGGATAGCCCATCACCTGGAGACCGTCGCTCGTCTCCAGATCGCCCGAGGAACTGAGTTGGAAGTTACCGGTGCGTGTGAGCGCCTGCTCGCCCTGGTTCTGGACTACGAAGAAACCGTTGCCGTTGATGGCCATGTCGGTGGCATTGTTGGTCGAGTTGACGTTGCCTTGTGTGTAATCCGTATCGATGGACGAAACCTTGGTGCCAATGCCGACCTGCAGCGGCGAGTTCGCGCCGGAGGTACCGAGCGTCTGGTAGTACAGATCGGAGAAGTTTGCCTGCTGCTTTTTAAAGGCAGTGGTGTTCAAGTTTGCGAGATTGTTGCCGATAGTGTTGAGGGAGACGGAGTTCGCTTTCAACCCCGTCAGAGCAATAGAAAATGAAGGCATGAGCGGCTCCTTTTACTTGTGAGTGGTCGTGGTTGTGGAAGTCAGCGAACTGACACCCTGGTTGATACCGATCAACTGCTCAAGGCTGTTGACGCCGACAAGCTGCTGCACATACTGCGTCGGATCCGTGGGTTGCGTTGGGTCCTGATTCTTCATCTCGGTAACCAAGAGCGTCATGAAGTCGGCGGATGTGATGGTCTGCGACGTTGCGCTGCTTGCGCTCGACGATGTTGCCGTCGATGCGGACTGCTGGGCTTTCATCTGGCCCAGGATGCTGGCTGCGGCGTTCTGTCCGCCATCGATGCTGATACTCATGCTGTGTCCTCTTCCCTTTCTTTAAATCCGAATGCTCAGCAGACCACTGCCCTGCGAAAGCGCGTCGCTCACGGCAAGCGGGCGTTCCCGGTAGCTCTGCTTTTGTTCGCTGCGATCCTGCCCTGCAGCACCATCCCGTTCTGAGCCAGCCAGGGAGCGTTGCTGCCGCTCGCCCATGCCGCTGCGATCGTTCCCCTGCGACGCTGTTTGTGCGTTCGCATAATTCGCCGACGAGCCGGCACTCGCATTGACCGTCGGCTCCGCCTGCTGCGCATAGGTGAGTGAGTGCGCCCGCACGTCGTGATCCTGAAGGAAGTGCTGCAACGACGGCATCATGCGATCCACAGTGCCCGCGCTATCAGCGCGACCCGCCATCGCAAGATGCAAAGCACCGTCACTGCCTGAGGTCGCGCGCACGCTCAACCAGCCAAGCGTGCTGTCGTGAAAGCCGACCTCCACTTGGTGGCGCACGCCCGGTGCTTCTGCTGCAGCCTGCACAGCGGTAGCCGGACCGCTCGCAGCGACATCACTCACCTTTGCATGCAACGAGGTCGAGAACGAGGCACCGGTTCGCGATGGCGTGACACCGGTGACGACCTGCGAGTTCAGATTCTGGCCTGCATGCAGGGTCGGGAGAACATTGCCGTCTTCTTTTGGCTTGCTGACGCGGTCGCTATCCTTCTGGCCCGCGACAGCTGCTGTCGTACTGAGATCTCCGTCGTCGCTCAGCGGCTTCATCGCACCGGCTTTGCTCTTGACCGGAGCGGCTCCTTCTACATCCCCTATAGCCAACGGCTGTACTGCTATGGTCTGTTGCGCCTGAGCAGGTTGTGTCGGAGGAGCCTCCGAGAAGAGCGGCTGCGAAGGCGCAGCGCTCTTTCCTTGGGTCTCGGGCACCTTCGCGATGACGTGCACGAGTGAGAGCACCGTGACCGGATCCATTCCGTGCCCCTCGATCGGATGGGTCCCGGCCTCGACCTCGGGCTCGATCAGGTAGAGCGTTC
>CAXTJS010000189.1:0-5882 GCA_964244605.1 uncultured Terriglobus sp.
CTTTCGCGAGTGGGGTTACGAGGTCGCCGTCGAGGAGTTCCGCGACAAGGTCGTGACCGAACGCGAGAGCTGGATTCTGGGCGCAATCGACAACGATGCGAGCGCCACGCCAGAGACAATCGCCGCAATCGTGGAGCCAGGCATCTCCTTCGCCCCGGCCAGCTTCGGGCAGAAGATCGTGGAGGAGGTGCAGGCGGTGCTTGCTGCCATCGGCGTCTCACACGGCAACGGCGCGTGGAAGTCGAGGATTCTGGTCAACGACCGTATCTGCGACGCGATGTTTCAGGATCTGCTGCTGAAGCCGGCGGAGTACGACGTGCTCGCCACCACAAACCTCAATGGCGACTATCTTTCTGACGCCGCCGCAGCGCAGGTGGGCGGTCTCGGCATAGCGCCGGGCGTGAACATCGGCGACGGCTTCGCCGTTTTCGAAGCCACGCATGGCACCGCGCCGCGCCTTGCCGACCAGGATGTGGTCAATCCCGGCTCGGTCATCCTCTGCGGCGCGTTGCTCTTCGAGTTCCTCGGCTGGCATGAAGCCGCAAAGCTGGTGGAAGAGGCGATGGAAGAGACGATCCGCCAGAAATTCGTGACCGCTGACTTTGCCAAGGGCATGGACGGCGCGACGGTGGCAAAGACAAGTGAGTTTGCCCAGCGCATTCTCGACAACATGAAGACGGCCGCAAAGTAAATGATGGACCCGCAGAAGAAGCAGCAGTTGCCGGCAGAGACAGACGTCTTGCTCGTGGGAGCGGGCGTCATGTCCGCCACGCTTGCGACTATGCTGCAGATGCTTGCGCCGGAACTGCGCGTGACAGTCGTGGAGTCGCTGCCGCAGGCAGCGGCTGAGAGCTCCGACGCCTGGAACAACGCGGGCACCGGTCACGCCGCGTTTTGCGAACTGAACTACACGCCGGCGGCGGCGGACGGCTCCATCGCCATCGATCGCGCCGTCAAGATCAACGAGCAGTTCCTGCAATCGCGGCAGTTCTGGGCGACGTTGGTTGAACAGGGCAAGCTCAAAGAGCCGAAGCAGTTCATCAATCCTGTGCCGCACATGAGCTTCGTTTCCGGTGCGCCCGCGGTCGACTTTCTGCGCCGCCGTCATGCTGCCATGACGAAGAGTCCGCTCTTCGCGTCCATGCAGTTCAGTGATGACCCAGCGCAGCTGCGCGCGTGGATGCCGCTGATGATGGAAGGCCGCGCGGCGGATGAGCCTGTTGCGGCAACGCTGGTGGAAGACGGAACCGACCTCGACTTCGGCGCACTCACCCACATGCTGCTGACCGGCGTCGAAGCGGAGCAGAGCAGCGTGCACTTCCGGTCGAAGCTTGTCGAACTGACGCACCTGCCGGACGGCCGTTGGTACACGCTCGTGCAGGACCTCGATTCAGGCAAAAGGACCCGTGTCACCGCACGATTCGTCTTTCTCGGCGCGGGCGGCGGTGCTTTGCCGCTGCTGCAGCGAAGCGGCATCCCTGAAGGCCGCGGCTATGGCGGCTTCCCGGTCAGTGGCCAGTGGCTACGTTGCACGAACCGCGACGTGATCGAGCAGCATGCCGCCAAGGTCTACGGCAAACCCGCACTTGGTGCGCCGCCCATGTCCGTGCCGCACCTCGACACGCGCATGATCAAGGGGCAGCGTGAGCTGCTGTTCGGCCCGTTCGCAGGCTTCTCGACGAAGTTTCTGAAGGGTGGATCGTTCATCGATCTGCCGCGTTCCATCGGCACCGGGAACCTGATCAGCATGCTGGGCGCGGGCGCGACCAACATCGATCTGACCCGCTACCTAATCGGCCAGGTGATGCAGTCGCAGGGCGATCGGGTGAGTGCGTTGCGCGACTTTGTGCCGACAGCGCGCGGTGAAGACTGGCGGCTTGAGATCGCCGGCCAGCGCGTGCAAATCATTAAGAGTGACCCGAAGACCGGCGGCAAGCTTGAGTTCGGCACGGAGATCATCCGCTCCGCCGATGGCTCGCTTGCAGCGCTGCTGGGTGCGTCGCCAGGTGCCAGCACAGCGGTCGCCATCATGCTTGAGCTGGTGGCGAAGGGCATTGCGGTCGTGAAGCCGACGGCAGAGCAGTTGCGCACCATCGTGCCTATTTATAGCGTCTCGCTGCGCGACAACATCGAGCTCGCGCACGAGGTGCAGCAGCAGACCAGAAGGGCGCTCCAGCTGGACCGCTCGTAATGCGGGACCGTGGCGACCGCCTGTTCGCGCTGTACGGGGCGTTGCTGTTCGCCGCGTATGCGCTGCTTATCCTACTGCACCCCACACCACCACCGCTGGGCGACTTCGCCGATTGGGTATACCAGGGCCAGCTGCTGGCGCGGCACCTGCACGGCCTGCCTGACCCCATGCATCACCTGAAGCCGTATCCCGTCCCGAACAGCACGGCAACGGTGCTGCTGGGATTGCTCTCAGCCTGTATGCCGTGGCAAGTGGCCGCGAAGATCTTTCTTTGCCTTGCGCTGGTGCTCGCCTGGTTCGGTATACGTGCCCTTAGTCACACGTCGGGAACGCCGCGTTGGATCTGGCTCGTTGCGCCGAGCGCCTTCTTCCTGAACATCAACTTTTGGTACGGGCTGATCTCGTTTCATCTTGCCGTCAGCCTGCTGTTTCTCTTCCTGGCCGTCGTGCTTCGCTCGGACGCAACCGGTCACTCACGAGCGCTGCAAACACTGCTGCTCGTGCTGCTCTTCTTCACGCACATGGTGCCGTTTACCTTTGCTTGCCTGGTTTTGATCTGCCGATGTTCTCTGCGGCGTGATCTGCGCAGCCTTGCACCGGTGTGGCCGTCTGCCGCGCTGCTGTTGTGGTACATTGCGGGTCGTTTTCGGGGCGGCAACCCTGATACGGAGACAGCGATGAACCCCGGCGCAGGCAGTGTGGGCTTCTTTGCGATGTACAAGGTCAACACGCTGCTCAAGTCGTTCGGCTTTGTGAATCCGGGCGACCTTTACGAGCATTCGACCGCGCTTGCCTTGCTGGGCCGTCCGTTTTATCTGCTGCTGTTCACAGCGAACCTGGTGGTGTGTGCGACGGTGCTGGTCCTGCTGTGGCCGAAGCTGACCGCCTGGGCTGCCGCTTTGCGCAGACCGCAAGGCCAGAGCACGCGCGAGGCAGCCATCGGCGCAGCTATCCTGCTTTGCTTGCCGGTATACCTGCTGCTGCCGCGAGCCATGCTGGGCATTTCAGATCCGGGCGCACGGGTGCTGCAGGTCGCGCTGTATACCGGGATCTTCTTCTGCACGCGAGGTACGGGAACGTGGCGTATCAGTGCTGGCTCTTCCGTTCTGCTGGCGGCGAGCGGCCTTGTGCTCTTTGCACGAACCGCGTTCGTGGAGCCGGTGACCGGAGATCGACCTGCTGTTCCAGAAATAGCTGAGAGGCTGGCGCTTGTGCCTTACACAGGGTCACAAGGTGCCTACGATCTGCTGAAGCGAGGGGACTACACCTTAGTGGTGTTTCCCACCGGGCTCTTCGTTACAAAGCGGTAGACATGGCAAAGCCGGCGCATGCGCGCCGGCTTTGCTAAGGGCCATACCAGCTAAACGCGTTCGATTACGACTGAGTCGAGCGTAATGGGCTTTTTAGGCCGATCCATGCCGTCGCGGCTTGCCTTGCTGATCTTCTCCACGATGTCGTAGCCCTCAATCACCTCACCAAAGATAGTGTGGCGGCCGGTGAGCCAGGTGGTCGGCGCAACGGTGATGAAGAATTGCGAGCCGTTGGTGTTCGGCCCGGCGTTCGCCATGGCGAGCTTGCCCGGCGCGGTGAAGCCATGCTTCGTTCCCTTGGTCTCATCCGCAAACTTGTAGCCTGGACCGCCCATGCCGGTGCCTTCGGGATCGCCACCCTGGATCATGAAGTCAGGAATGACGCGATGAAAGACCGTGCCGTCGTAAAGCTTTTCGCCTTTCTTGGAGCGGCTCTCCCAAGACTTTGTGCCTTCGGCAAGACCGATGAAGTTGGCTACGGTGTCGGGTGCGTCCTGCTCGAAGAGCTGCGTGGTGATATCGCCTTCACTGGTGTGAAAGACGGCGTAGGTACCTGGGGTGCGTTCTGCCATGACTTCTCCTTGCTTTCTAGAAACCTGAATCTCTCTCTACTTGGATGTGGTTGCCGCAGGTGCAGCAGTCGCCGGTGCAGACGGCAGCTTCGGCTCCGGCGGCAATGGCTGGCCGTCCGGCACGATGGTGACATGCGTGATGGTCACAGGGTCGATCGGCTTATCCTGCGAGTCCTTTTCCACGCGCGCGATGGTCTGCACGATCACCACGGAATGTGCATCGCACTGGCCGAAGATGGTGTGCTTGCCATTCAACTCGGGCGTGGGTGCTTCCGTTATGAAGAACTGCGATCCGCCTGTGCCAGGACCGGCGTTTGCCATGGCCAGACGGCCTTCGCGGTCAAAGCGGAGGCCCGGCGCAAACTCGTCGGGGATGTAGTAGCCCGGATCACCACGACCCGTACCGGCACGGTCTCCACCCTGGATCATGAAGTTTGCAATCACGCGATGAAAGGTCGTGGTGTCGTAGAAGCGCGTGTGCGTCATCTTCTGACCGCTGGTCGGGTCGGTGTAGTCCTTGGTGCCGTTGGCAAGGCCGACAAAGTTGGCGACGGTTACGGGTGCCTGCTTCTGGAAGAACTGGCAGGTGAGCCGGCCCATGGTGGTGTCAATCACTGCCGTGGGCCCGTTCGGCTCCGGCGGCACCGCGATGCCTTCGGTCGTGGAGGGCGTATCCGGCAGGTCGTCAGCGGGCTTCGGCGTTGTCTGCTGCGGTGGTGCGGTGGGCGGCACGGGCGGCGCGCCGGTCTGAGCGGCGGCAGCGGCGCAGGCAACAAGTGCCGAAACGAAGAGGGCCTGAAAGCGATACTTCATGGCCCCTCTAGGATACCGCTTCTGGGGAACAACGCTTAGCCGGCCACTTCTGCTGCATGATCGAGTACGCGAAGGATGTTCTCGCCCAGCAAGCCGCGCAAGACTTCAGGCCGCCAGCCACGTTCGAGCAACGCTGCAGTGATGCGGGGCAAGTCCGCCGCTGTGTCAATGCCCTCTGGCGCGAGCGGGATGCCATCGAAGTCCGAACCGAGCCCGATGTGCTCCGGGCCGCAGACACGCAGAACATGCTCAATGTGGTCGATCAGCGTGGACAGGGGCGGCCGGGCGATGCGTGCCTGAAAGCGTTGTGCCAGCTTGAGCTCCTCCGCATACGGCATCGGCTCGCCGCGCACTTTGTAAGGAGCCATCAGCGCAGTCTCCGCTTCGAGTCGCTCATCATGCAGTCCGTTCCATGCAAGGCGGAACGGCTCGCTCACGAAGGCCGCGTAGAAGTTCAGCATCACAACGCCGCCTGAAGCCGCCACGGCACGCAGCATGTCATCGGTCAGGTTGCGATAGCTGTCGGTTAGCGCACGAGCCGACGAGTGCGATGCAATGACCGGGGCCTTGCTGGTACGCAGCGTCTGCCAGAATGCAGTGTCCGATACGTGCGAGATGTCCACCAGCATGCCGAGCCGGTTCATCTCGGCGACCACCTCGCAGCCGAAGGCGGTCAGGCCGTTGTGGCGGGCAGTGTCTCCGCTGGAGTCGCACCACTCGTTCGTGTTGGACCAGGTCAGCGTCATGTAGCGCACGCCGCGGCGGTGCAGCTCACGCAGAAGGTCAAGGTCACTCGCAATAGAATGGCCGCCCTCCACGCCAAGCAGCGCGGCGAAGACGCCGGCCTGCTTGGCCTGCCTCACCTCGGCCGCTGTTGTGCAGAGCCGCAGTGCCTCAGGCGAGCGCCGTAGCTGTGCCTCCACACCCTCAAGCAGGCTGAACGTGCGTTCAACAAGCCGGCCGGCCCACTGCGTCGGCTCCGCCCAAAGAGCGAAG
>CAXTJS010000190.1:0-5881 GCA_964244605.1 uncultured Terriglobus sp.
TGCGATCGGGTGGAAGCTTGCGCCGCTGCGTGTCTGCCCGGACCGGTACGAGCTCGCCATCGACAACGACTGCATCCTTTGGTCATTGCCGGCGAGCATACGGCGCTGGCTGTCGGAGCCCCGCGCCTTTCTGCTTGCCGAGGATCTTGACCGGCGCTTCGGCAGCTTCGACCCACAGTGTGAAGCCGTGCTCAAAGCGCTGCGCGTTCGCGGCCTGAATGCGGGTATCCGCGGCGTGCCGCCCGAAGTGGACCTCAGCGATGCTCTGTCCAGCGCTCTTGCCGAAGCAGACGAGTATTGCCGTGGCGTCTTCCGCCTGCCGCTCGACCTCGCCGGCGAGGTGGAAGAGCAGGGGCTGCTCGTCGCTGCCATGGCAAGGCTTGCACCGCTGCACGTGGTGCGCGTGGACGAGGTCAACCTCTCATCACCCTTCTGGCCTAAGACCCCTAGCTTCGGCCGGCATGGCGCGCACTTTGTCGGCATGAACGCCCGCCATATTCCATGGAGCTACCAGGATCATCCCGCCGACGACTGGATTAACGACCACTGGGCCGCCTCACGCCCGGAGCTCTACTGGCGCGCAGGCCTGCCGCTGCAGTAAGTCCTCGCTCTCAAAACGCACGCGCCTTCGTGCACACTGGTACGGACATGTGGCGCGATGGCAAAGCTCGATGGCCGCAGTGGCTCATACTCGCCGTCGCGGCCGGGCTGGCCGCGTTGCTGCTGCGCGGCCTGTTCTATGCGCGCACCTTTCCGCTGGTGCATGACGCAGCCATCATGCGCTACGTCGTCTTCATGATTGATCGCGGACACGCGCCGTATACGCAGATGCTGGAGATGAATCTGCCGGGCGCGCTCATGAGCGAGTGGTTCAGCGTGCACGTCTTCGGTGCCGATGCCGCAGGCCTCTGGCGCTGGGACACATTCATCGGCCTGATGGTCGCCACCGCCGCCATCTCTATCGCCGGACGGGGATTCCGTGCCGCCGGCGCGTGCGGCGCGATGCTGGCCTGGCTGCTGCACCTGAACGATGGCGCGCTGATGTTTGGCGAGCGGGACTGGCTCATCGCAGCACTCCTGTTGCTCGGCGCGGCTTGCGCGACACAAGCTCTCCGTTCGTATCAACCGGCGTGGATGGCCGCAGCCATCGCGTTCGCCGGGTGGGCGACCACGATCAAGCCATTTGCTGTGCTGGTTCCCATGGCGCTGCTTGTGCTCGCTCTTTGGAGCTTTCGACTACGTAAGCAGAGGGCTGCCGTAATCGCCTGGGCTGCAGCCGGCGCAGCAATCCCGATGCTCGCAGTGCTTCTCTACTTCGGCCACTGGCCCGGAGCCTTCCGCGCGTTTCTCTACACGGAGCGCACCATCGGTGCCTGGTATGGAGCCATCGGCAGGATGCCGGTATCGCAGATGCTTACCGGAGTTTTGCTCTACCCTGCCCTCGCGCTGCTTGCCCTCACGGCCTATCTTTGGCTCCGTCAACGCGTGTGGCGCCAACCTCAAAACGCTGTGCTGCCGCTCTGCTTCTTGTGCGCCGGGCTGATCTACCTTTTGCAGCACAAGGGCTTTCCCTACCATCTTTACCCGCTGGTGGTCTTCGGTTTCGTGAGCGCTTTCGTAACTGCGCAGAAGGCGCTTGCAGCCACATGGGACCAGCGAGTGGCAGCGGCATGCATCCTTCTGCTCGGCGCCTGGCGCCTGCCGGTGCGGTACTTCGCGCAGCAGCCGCACCAGAGCTATCCCATAGCCACGCAAGAGGCGCTGACGCGCGATCTGCAAAGACTCGGCGGGCGCTCACTCTCGGGGCACATACAGTGCCTCGACATGACGCTCGGCGGCTGCGTCGGCGCGCTTTACGGGCTCCAACTCGAGCAAACAACCGGCTACGTGAACGACCACGTGCTCTTCCCGTATGAAGAGCGGCCATACCTCAGCGCGTTGCAGCAGCGGTTCCTGCATGAGGTGCAGAGCGATCCGCCCGCCGTCTTCGTGCTGACCGACCATAACTGGCCCGACGAAGCAGACCATACGTTCAGCAAGCTGCAGCGCTGGCCGCAGTTCGCGAGCTTTCTGCAGGACCACTACCGGCTTGAGATCACACACGTCGCTACGACGGCCGCGCGGTCCGCGGATTACCGCATCTACGTGCGCAAGCCATAGGTTCAGCGATCAGGGACTGCATTGGCCGCGATCCACGTGTCGCGCTCGGTGTTCGTGGGCGTCTGCTCCGGCAGCGGCACGGCCTGGAGCCGGTACAGCGTTTGGAAGCGGTACGCATGCTGCGTGTAGACGTAGCTGCTCTCCCACGTTGCGTAGTCGATGCCATCGGTGTGCAGCGGGACCAGCCGGATTGCGGGATTGTGCAAAAAGTGCAACTGGTCGCCGAAGCGCGTCTCCGACCCGCTGTGCGGCACGACGACGTAGGCGATGTGCCGCACCAGCAGGTACTCCGGCACACGCCCGCTGACCAGGTAGTCGGTGAAATGCCGGTCGACGAGTCCGCCCAGGTCGACCACATGCACGTCTGAGAAGTAGCCAATGACGCCAATGTCGAAGACACCCACCGGCGTTCCGGCTGGGTAGTGTGCGTTCAGCCACTCGGCCATGGCCAGGTGCGAGTGATCGATGTCGTAGATGCTGTCGCGCAGTGCGACGCGCCATCGCGGCAGCGTGAGCGAGGTCAGCACGGCAACGCCCAGCAGCACGGCAGTGCCTAGCCATGGCAACCACCGCGTGGAAGCAGTTACAGGAACCAGTAACTTGCCAGCGCGTTGCAGAAGATCGAGCAGGCCAATGGCCATGACCGCCGGAAAGAGCAGCAGCACAAAGGGCTGGTAGCGCCCGCCATGCCCCGCAGCCGGCAGCGTGAAGCAATACGCCGCATAGTGCACAACGGCCCACGCGCACAGCATTGCGGTGCGATTGCGGAAGCGCCATAGCAGCACCAGCGTTCCCCACACGGCGCAGGCCACCAGCACCGCCACCCACCAGCGCGTGGAGAGGAAGAAGTGGTGCTGCAGGATGCGGAAGTACGTCTCGCGCGTGAGGCCGCGCACAGTCGAGCGGCCAATGTGTAGCTTGTCGGTACCGAGATACAGGAAGCGGCGACCGCGCATCGTCGTCGGCAGCAACGACCCACTCGTTTTCAGGTTGAGCACGAACGATGGCAGCAGAAACAACAGTGCAACAGTACCGGCGCGCACCACATCACGCAGCGAACGGCCAGACAGCCTGTAGCAGACAAACAGCAGCACAGAGAGGGCCAGGCCCTCAGGCCGGGTCATGCCCAGTGCCCCCAGCGCGGCACCTGCCGCAATCGCCGTTGCGGCAGTATCCGGCCTTGCGTACCAGAGCAGAATCGCCACAACGGACAGGAACAGGAAGAGCACATGCTCCATACCGATGAACGCGAGCCACACAAGATTGCCGGAGAGAGCCGGCAGCGCGGCGAGCGCGATTGCGTACTGCACCGGTAACTCATCCAGCGCGGCCATGCGCCACAGCAAGAGGCCGGTTGCGATCAGCAGCGCCGCATTGAGCAGCAGTGGAAACCAGACGGGCGAAACATGCGCGAATAGAACGTAATGCACGGACAGAACGAAGGTCCACAGAGTGCTGGAGGAGCCGGAAGAACTGACCCCCGGCTCAAAGCCGAAGCTATGGAACCTTATAAGATTGCGCGCGATGACCTGGTGTATCCAGGAGTCATCCAGCGGAAAGCCGACGTTGTGCCAAAGTGCCGTTCCCATGAGGCAGAGCGTTGCGAGATAGAACGTGGCAACAAGGCCAAAGCCGATCCACGATTGCCGCCCTGCTCTGCTCTGTGTGATCTGCCGCATGCTCTCCCGATGTTAGCGGCCGTCTTCCAGTCGCACTAGATCGCCGCCATAGACGCGGCCCAACGGCTGCATGGCCATGCGCCTGGACTGCACATCATCGCGCACCCACTCCCATCCGCCGCCGTAGAGCAGCAGCAGCGTACCTGGCCGCCGTACTTCCTCCCACGGCACGACCTGCAGCGGCGTGAACTGCTTCAGGTAGGAGGCCGTAATGGCGTTGGTGTCGTGCTTGAGCCAGTGGAGCTCCGCGTCTTCGTCGTAAACCCACCGGAACCGCGCGCGCGCGGCAGGATCGCTGACGTAGTAGCTGTCGCGGAAGAAATCAGAGAGCGTCTGCACGTAAATGGGTGCGTGTGGTTCCTGCTGTGTCTCCGCAGCAGGAGTTAGCGCGGCAAGCTCAGCCTGCCCGGCCTGACGAACGGACCGTATCTGGAATACATTGACGAAGAGGGCAAACGCAACGAGCGAAGTCATCGTCGTTGCGAACAAGGCGCGTGACGCAAGCCTCCGCTCCAAACAGAGCGGGATCGTCACGGCAAATGCAACCAGCGCCGCGACTACGTAGCGCACCTCCATCGTGTGCGTCACAAACTTGCCGAACAGGTAGCCAAAGAAGGGCAGCGCGGCAAAGGCAATCAGCGCTACCCAGAGCCACGCGGGCTCCGCAGCGGAGCGTTGTCGGTAGCGTCGCACTGCCGCAGCAAGCAGCAGCACGACAGCACCAACCAGCAGCACCGCTATCAATCGCTGCCACACCATCGGCCACTCGTTGTAGTGGACGAACAGCTCACGGTATCCTTGCGAAACGTTTCGCAGGTTTACGGAGCTGATGTAGTAGTGGCGCTGGTACGGCGCGAGTGCTCGCTTGAACGGCAGCAACAGCAGCACCGCGCTCATGCCTGCCAAAAGTGCTGCCACCATCGGCCTGTCGAAACGCTTGCGCTGCAACGTGCGCGCAAGCTCGCCGCACGCAACCGGCACGGCAATCAGCACACCGAAGTAGTGGCTGGTGATTGCAGTCGTAATCACGAAGGCGAGCAGAACAAGTGCTGCTCTGCGCCGCTTGCCGTCAGCGGATATCGCGGCCGCATACCAGCAGAGCAAGGCCGCCGCGTACAAGCCAAGCAGCAGGCCGTAAGGCCTGCCCTCCACCGCGTAACGGAAGCTCGCTGTGCATACCGGCAGCACCATCGCCACCAGCCCGGCGCGATAGCCGGCAAGCCGGCGCACAAGCAGAAACAACGACAGTTGCAGAAGCAGAAAGCCCGCGAGCGCAGGCAGCCGCAACGCCGTCGCAGTCGCGCCAAAGACCTTCATGCTCAGGTGCGACAAGAGGTGGTACGTCGGCGGATCAAGCGAGATGGGGGTGTGCAGCTGTACCTGCAGCACGCCGCGTGCGGTCGCTACGGAGTCGGTATAGAACGACAGGAATTCGTCGTTGCCCATCAGCTTCACCGACGACCATGCAAGCGTAAGGCCGACAGTGAGCAGGAGCAGCAAAGCAGCAGCGACACCTCCGCCATGCGGTGAGCCGTCTGTGCCCGAATCAGAGACGCTCACTTCGGCAGAAACTCGACGTTGATCTTGCCCTGCGATGCTCCCGGCGCGGGTGGCAGCGTAGGTGTGAAGAAGTGCTGCAGCCGTGGCATCGGCGTGAACAGCAGCACACCCATCACCAGCGACGTCGCCACAAACGAGGCCATCAACAGCGGCTCGCGGTAGAGCTTCTCCGGGTTCTGCACGGCGCTTTGCGGCTTGAACGCAATCTTCAGATAGATGGCCATCGTGAACGCCACCAGCGGAAAGCCGAGGATGAGTTCAATGCGGTAACGGATAATGAATGCGCCCAGGAAGAGCATCGCCGTGGACGCATAGAAGACGACCGAGACGAGCAGCGACTCCGGCGTATAACGCTTGAACGATGCGCGATACGAGCCCGCGACAGCACGGTCGCCGATCTCATTCAACTCGGAGAAGCGCTTCAGCGCCATGAAGTAGCAGCCGATCATCCAGTACGCCACCAGCAGCGACACAGGCGGCAC
>CAXTJS010000191.1:0-5845 GCA_964244605.1 uncultured Terriglobus sp.
CGACTACAACCAGAACGCGAAAGACCGCACCACGTGCTCGGCCTACTCGGTGCGGCCGTTGCCGGATGCGCGCGTGTCCACGCCGCTGGAGTGGGCTGAGGTCGCCGTGTGCGACCCGCGCGACTTCAACGTGAGCACCGTGCCGCAGCGCTTCGCCACCATCGGCGATCCGCACGCCGCGATGGACGGGGCCGCCGGTCTGCTCGATGCTCTGTTGGAGATGGCCGCACGCGATGAGGCGGAAGGCATCGGCGATGCACCCTGGCCGCCGCACTTCAAGAAGATGGAAGGCGAGCCGTCGCGCGTGCAGCCATCGAAGGCGCGACCCGCCGGTGCAAAGGCTCCCGCAAAGAAGCGCGCTGCCAAAGCTGCGCCTTCCACGACGGAGAGCGATGCCGTGACAGAGGTAACGCCGAAAGCGCCCGCAACCGGTCGCCGCAAATCGACGATGCCGCTCATCGTCATCGGCCAGTCGCCTGACCGCGCCGCCGTGGACGCCGGTCTGGAGCGCTGGAAGGCGAAGCACCCCGAAGCCGCCGCCCTACTCGCGCCCGACGACGTGCTGCTCGACCGCATGCGCGGCACCGCTTATGTCTGGTACCGCATCCGCGTGAACCTGCGCCACGTGCCGGAAGACCAGCGTCCGCCACAGGAGACGGTCGACCCCGACGAAGACCCCACACGCAAATGGCGCGAAGGCACGGCAACGGAGAACTCATGAGCGCCAGCACCGCCCCCGACACCATCTTCGGCAAGATCGTGCGCGGCGAGATCCCGTGCAACAAGGTCTATGAGGACGAAGTCTGCCTCGCCTTTCACGACATCTCCCCCGTCGCGCCGGTGCATGTGCTGGTGATCCCGAAAGAGCCGGTACAGTCGCTGGGGCACATCTCCGCTGATCACGCGACCATGCTGGGCCACCTGCTGCAAAAGGCCGGTGAAATCGGCCAGGAACTCTGCCCGGATGGCTTTCGCGTGGTGGCTAACACCGGGCGCGATGGCGGCCAAACCGTCGACCATTTGCACCTGCACGTGCTGGGCGGACGCCACATGAGCTGGCCTCCGGGATAGGTAGCGTACTCGGATTCATTAGGGCTGGAGTGGATCCCACCTTAACCGCAAAGTGCGCGGTGAAGGTGGGGGTAGGCGGACCCTCCTGGCGATATCGGTTTGGCACCAAAGCTATCGGTTTACGTTCTTACCCGCAGGCAATTGCCTTGCGGTGCTCCTGCAGCCGTGGCATGAGATCGACCAGGTTGCAGGGCACATGGCGGCTGTCAAACTGGTGCACCAGGATGTCGTCCCATGCATCGCGCACGGCACCGGGTGAACCCGGCAGCGCGAACAGGTAGGTACCCTGGCTCACGCCGCCGATCGCGCGCGACTGAATCGTGCTGGTGCCGATCTTTGCGTAGCTGAGCATGCGAAAGAGTTCGCCGAAGCCGCTGATCTCTTTCTCCAGCACGCGGGCGAAAGCCTCCGGTGTGAGGTCGCGGCCGGTCACGCCGGTGCCGCCGGTGGTCACCACCGCATCGATGGCAGGGTCGGCGATCCATGTGCGCAGGTGCTGCTCGATCCCGTCGGCATCGTCCTGAACGATGGTGCGGTCGGCCACCTCATGCCCCGCGAGCCGGATGCGGTCGGCGAGTGCATCGCCGGAGCGGTCGTTCTCCGCCGTGCGCGTGTCGCTCACCGTGAGCACGGCGATGCGGATGGGCAAGAACGGGCGGCTGAGATCGAGGGGCATGCGCCTTCAGTAGAACGCCCGCGTGCCCCGGCGGCAAGTGCCCGCACCCGCATTTAGACTGAAGAGCGACAGAACACGCGGCGCGGCGCACAGCCGCCTGCCCAAAGGACCACACTTGCTCCCAGTACTCGCCCTCTTCTTCCAGTCCGGCTCCAGCTTCGGCGGCCTCAGCATTCTTCTGCCAGTCGTCCTGATCGGCTTTGTGCTGCTCACGGCGCTGCCCCAGCAGCGCAAGCAGAAGGCGTGGAACAAAATGCTCAGCGAGCTGAAGACTGGCGATCGCGTCACCACCAACGGCGGCTTGCGCGGCCAGATCCTCAGCCTGCGCGACGACGCGGTGATCCTGCGCGTGCAGCCAGACGGCCTGAAGCTCGAGTTCCTGCGCTCGGCCATCGCCTCGGTGACGACGGAAGACGAAGAGACGAAGTAGGCTCTTCGCGCGGCAAAGTCTCGCGGCCCGCATCTTAATTTGGTAGGCTAGATGCCATACCCAGACGATAAGTCCAGGTATAGAAGTCTTCCCGCTCCTGGCAGAACGGGAAGACGGTTAGTAGTACCCAATCACTGTTAGAAGTGCCAGTGATTGAGCGCACGGAACAACAGATAGATCACCAACTCAGTCGGCAACTCGATCTGGCGTCCGGACTTCCACTTCAGCCTTATGGGCTGCATAGGAAGCACATACTCACCACCTTTCGACGGAAACGCTCCGAGCCCTTACTCGGAGCGTTCCTGTTTTCGCGTTGAGCGCGAAACTTGAAACTCCGGCATAAGCTCAACGCGGCCAGCCGCCGAAAGCTGCTTCAGAGTGTAACGAGGCGGAACGGATTCCGCAGATTTCCTGAGAATTGGTATAAAGGTACGGTAATGCCGCGCCCGGCGCTTCCGTGCCGCCGCGCCACCCCGGTCAACTTCCGGAAACATTCAGCAGGCGTGGCCCAAAGGCAGCCTGCTGGCAGAAACGATGCGCCGCCACCGGCACGCCGGGCGCGCTCACAGGGCCATGCAGAAGAATCTCAACGGCAAAATCGCTGCCATCATCGCTATCCTTCTTGTCTTTACCTATGGCATCTTCGGTATCCCGCACGGGTCGCTGAAGCAGACGCTAACGGACCGCATTCACCTGGGGCTTGATCTGAAGGGCGGTACGCACCTGGTATTGCAGGTGCACACCGACGAGGCAGTCGCCGCGAACTCTGACAGCGATCAGCAGCGCATTGCCGCTGCGCTGAAAGAAGCGGCACCCGCTGCAAATGTCAGCAAGCCTGACCTGAAGCAGCCCGTCATCTCCGTTACCGGCGTGCCCGCAGACAAGAGCAGCGCCGTGCGCGACATCCTCAGCGGCAACGGCTACGCCGACTATGACCTGAGTTCGCAGAGCGGCGGCTTCAAGCTCGCGATGAAGCAGTCGGCGATCAAGGCGTTGCGTGAGCGCACGCTCGACACGTCGATCGAGACGATCCGCGGCCGCGTGGATTCGCTCGGCGTCTCCGAACCGGTGATCCAGAAGTACGGCCTGGGTGAAGACCAGATCCTGGTCGAACTGCCCGGCGTCAGCGACCCCGACCAGGTCTCGCGCGTGATCCAGTCCACGGCGCGGCTTGAGATCCACGAAGTGCTCGGCGACACCGGCAGCAGCTTTCCCAGCCAACAAGAAGCAGAGACAAGCACTGCCGGGCAGGATGCCGTGGCGCTGCAGGGCGGCAACACCAGCGAAGCAACCGGTTGGTACGCGCTCAAGCGAATCGCTATCGTGCAGGGTCCCGACTTTCGCGACGCGCGTCCCAGCAAGGATGAGACCGGCCGCGACAGTGTGTCCTTCAACCTGACGGTAGCCGCCGGCGACCGCTTTTACGACTACACCAACGCCAACACTGGCAAGTTCATGGCCATCGTGCTCGACAACAAGGTCAAGGAAGTCGCGCGCATCAACGGCTCCATTCGCGACAACGGCCAGATCTCCGGCGGGTTCTCCAAGCAGACCGCGAACGAGCTGTCGCTGATGCTGCGCACCGGTTCGCTGCCTGCGTCCATCAGCTATCTTGAGACGCGCACTGTCGGTCCGTCGCTGGGTGCCGCTTCTGTGCGGCAGGGTGTGATCGCGGCCGTAGTTGGCATGCTTGCCGTCATGGTCTTCATGCTCATCTATTACCGCGGTGCCGGCATCAACGCGGACCTGGCGCTGATTTTGAACCTCGTCATCCTGCTCGGCTTCATGGGCTTCTTCCACGCCACGCTGACGCTGCCCGGCATCGCGGGCGTGATCCTGACGATCGGTATGGGCGTGGACTCGAACGTGCTGATCTTCGAGCGCATTCGCGAAGAGATCAATGCAGGCAAGTCGGCCAGCGCTGCCGTGCAGAACGGCTTTGCGCAGGCCTGGGTCACGATTCTTGACACGCACGTGACCACGCTCGTCTCCGCATTCATCCTGTTCTTTGTGGGCACCGGACCGGTGAAGGGCTTTGCCATCACGCTGGCCTTCGGTCTGCTGGCAAACCTGTTTACTGCCGTGTTCGTGTCGCGCGTGATCTTTGACAGCGTGCTCACGCGCAAGACACGTGGCGAGGCGTTGTCGATTTAAGTACGGCGCTCTCACGCACCTGTATTTCCTCCGCTGCTTGATCTGCACCGGAGAACTGAATCAGCATTGCCAACGGTAATGCGCACGAGGCAAGTAGTGGAACTCTTTCGCAACAGCAACATCGACTGGCTCGGCAAGAAGTGGTACTTTCTCGGCTTCTCGCTGATCTTCTCCGTAGCCGGCGTGCTCAGCATGCTCTTCTGGCACAAGGTGCCACTTGGCGTTGACTTCAAGGGCGGCACGCTCGTCTACGTCAGCTTCTCGCAAGCACCGAATGAGGACCACATCCGCACGGCGATCGACCAGGCCGGCATCCGCAACGCGCGCATCCAGCGCATCAGTGGCAACGTGGGCGGCAACGCCGCGGCGGAAAACCAGGTGGTCATCTCTGTGCCCGAGACGAGTGATGCCTCGCACGATGCGGCGCGCCAGGCGATTGTCAATGCGCTCGACAGCAACTACCACGACGGCAAGGCGACCGTGCAGCAGACTGACATCGTGGGCCCGACCGCGGGCAAGCAGCTCACGCAGCAGGCCGGCTGGGCCATCCTGTGGTCACTCATGGGCATGCTTGTCTACCTGTGGTTCCGGTTCGAGTTCATCTATGGTGCCGCGGCCGTGATCGCCGTCTTCCATGACACGCTCATTACGATCGGCTTCTTCTCGCTGCTGAATACCGAGATCACCCTGACGGTCGTTGCCGCCATTCTCACGCTTGTGGGTTATTCGATGAACGACACCATCGTCGTCTTCGACCGCATCCGCGAGAATCTGCAGACGATGCGCCGCTCTTCCCTGAGCGAGGTCGTTAACAAAAGCATCAACCAGACGCTCTCCCGAACGGTCATCGCTTCCGGGCTGACCTTTCTGACGGTGCTGGCACTCTTCATCTTCGGTGGTGAGGTGCTGCACGGCTTCTCGATGGCGCTGGTGATCGGCATCCTGATCGGCACCTATTCGTCCATCGCCGTCGCCGCGCCGATGCTGGTGGCTTATACGGACTGGCGCGCCAGCAAAGGCAAGGCAACGTCGCTGCCCGCAGGCAAGCGCGTCGTCGCATAGAACCAAGAGAAGTAGCTGGAGAAAGCGGCTGCCTACGGGTAGCCGCCTGTGCTTTGCGCAGGCTTGCGTCGTCTGCGTTTGCCAAGCCTTCCTCGCGGGCGCTACTATGTGCGTCTCAGCGCTGACACTGCCCGTTGCTGGCATCCGGATGCGTTGCAGACGGCATCACAAACTTTCATTCCCGCCTCTGAAAAAAGCCGGGAACAAACTGCGACAACGCGGTGTCTACCGCTCAGCCTTACCTCTCGCAGAATCGGGGTTGCATATGTTTGAAGACTCTCTGGTGGAATCCTCCGGCAAGCTGAAGTCCAAGTCCAAGTACTGGATGATTGCGACCTTCGGCTTCAACCTGGCCATTCTTGCCGTACTGATCCTGATCCCGCTGCTGAATCCGGAAGCGCTGCCCAAAACAGCGATGACGGCCTTGCTCACAGCGCCGCCGCCACCCCCTC
>CAXTJS010000192.1:0-5838 GCA_964244605.1 uncultured Terriglobus sp.
AGCCAACTGGATCGCGGAAGCCGCCGGGAGTTCGGCCGCCGAGGCGCGCACCTGGTGCTCGCCGCGCGGCATGAAGAGGAGCTGCAGCGGGCCCTCTCCTTCCTGAGCAGGCAGGAAGCGATCGCAAACGGATCGACTGCGTTGACCGTCGTTTGCGATGTGACGGATCCGGAGGCGTGCAACGATCTGGTGCGCCAGGCACTTGAGCGATACGGACGCGTGGATGTCTTGGTGAACAATGCCGGCGTCATCGACGTGGCGCCCTTTCAGGACCAGCCGCTTTCTACCTTTCGGCAGGCGATGGACATCAACTTCTTCGGTACGCTGCACATGATCCAGGCCGTGCTGCCGCACATGCAGCAGCAGGGCAGCGGCAACATCGTCAACATCTCCTCGATCGGCGGCAAGGTTGCCGTGCCGCACATGCTGCCGTATGTCGCAAGCAAGTACGCCATCGTCGGCTTGTCGCAGGGCCTGCGTGCCGAGCTGAGCGGCACAGGCGTCACGGTCACTACCGTTTGCCCCGGTCTGCTGCGCACCGGCTCGCACGGCAACGCAAAGTTTGGCGGCAATGCGCAGGCGGAGTACCAGTGGTTCGCACTCGGCGCGACGTTGCCCGGTGCCTCCGCCTCGGCCCGCTCCGCGGCGCGTAAGATCTTCAACGCAACGGTGGATGGAAGCGCCGAGATCACCATCACGCCGCAGGCATGGCTCGCCGCGCGTGTGGTCGGCATCGCTCCCGGTTTGGCGGCAGACACGGCAGGCTTGATGACACGGTGGTTGCTGCCGAAGCCGAACGGCAACACGCATGCGGTGCCCGGTTCCGCACTGAAGCAGCCTTCGTTCTCACCGCTGCAGCAATGGAGCGAACATCTGCAAGAGGTGCACAACGAGGCTGCTGAGGCCTAGCGGATCCAGCCGCCGCCCACGACGAGTTCGTCCTGAAAAAAGATCGCGGCCTGCCCCGGCGTGATGGCGCGCTGTGGCTCGTCGAACTCCACCTCAGCCATGCTGTCGCCCTTGGGATGGATCGTCGCGGGTGCGGGCTCATGCCGGTGCCGGATCTTGGCCACGACACGCATCGGCTCCCGTAGCTCATCGATGGCGATCCAGTTCAGCCGATCGACGGTCGCAAGACGCTGCTGCAACTGCGACTCTTCTCCCACAACGACACGGTTCTGTGCCGGTTCAATGCCAAGCACGTAAAACGGCGTAGCCTGGTGCCCGTGCAGCCGCTGCTGCACACCTTTTTTTTGGCCCACGGTGAAGTGGTGAATGCCCTCATGCGAGCCGACCACCTCGCCGGATGCGGTCACCATCTCACCCGCGGTCTCGGGCAGCGTGCGTCCCTGCTCCTGTAAATAGGCGGAGAGAAACGCCTTGTAGTCGCCGCCGGGGATGAAGCAGATCTCCTGCGAGTCGGGCTTCCCGGCCACGCGCAATCCGTGCTCCGCCGCCATCGCACGCACTGCAGGCTTCACCATGTCGCCGAGTGGGAAGAGTGTGCGGCTGAGCTGCTCCTGCGTCAGCCCGAAGAGGAAATAACTCTGGTCCTTGGCGGCGTCGGCAGGCCGCTTCAGCAGCCAACGGCCACGGCCTTCGTCAAAGGCGACGCGTGCGTAGTGGCCGGTGGCGACGCGCTCCGCGCCAATCTGTCTTGCCGTGACCAGCAACTGGTCGAACTTCAAATGGTTGTTGCAGAGCGTGCAGGGGATGGGCGTGCGGCCGTTCAGGTACTCGTCGACGAACGGCTTCACGACGTCCTGCTCGAAGCGGCGCTGCTGGTTGACCAGGTAGTAGGGAATGCCGAGCTGCTCGGCCACACGGCGCGCGTCGTAGACGTCATCGATGGAGCAGCAGCGACCCATCACCTGCTCCGGCATGCCCTCGTGGCCGGCCAGCCGTCGCTGGTCCCAGAGCTGCAGCGTCAGGCCGATGATGGAGTGACCCTCCGCCTTCAGCAAGGCCGCGACGGCGGACGAGTCAACCCCGCCCGACATGGCGACCGCAATCGTGCTGGATTCAGATAGGGACATCACTCTTATCATTTTCGCAGGTTGTGGGTGTGCCACCTGAGCGGGGTGCCCCATTCTTTCGCGGCTTCATCGCGAAAGGGTGGGCTATGTGGCGCCACTGACCCCACCCTTTCCGGGCAAAGAGCGCCCAAAAGAATGGGGCACCCGGTTTTACCGTACGGACCGTAGTCGCGCTACGGTCGTCTCAAGCAAATCCAAGGCTATGGCGACCTCTTCTTCCGTATTGCGGCGTGACAGCGAGATGCGCACGGTGCTGCGGGCCTCTTCATCGCTCAGGCCCATGGCTCTGAGAACGTGCGATGGCTCCACCGCGCCGCTGGTACAGGCCGAGCCGCCGCTAATGGCAAGCCCCTTGAGATCGAGCGCAATAACCAGCGCTTCGGCATCCACGCCACCGAAGCGAGCCGATGTTGTATTCGGCAGCCGGGCAACGCTGCTGCCGTGAATGACGGTGTCCGGAATGCGGCGCAGCAGCTCCGCTTCGAACGCCCGATGCGTCTTCTGCAGTGAAGCAGGGCCGTCTTCCTGTATCCACGATGAAGTTTGCAGTGCGGCTTCGCCGAATGCCACGATGCCCGGCACGTTCTCAGTGCCCGCGCGCTTCTGTCGTTCGTGCGGGCCGCCGTGCAGCAACGGTTTGATGGGGATGCCGCGACGCATCCAGAGCGCACCCACACCCTGCGGCGCATGCATCTTGTGCGCGGAGACGGAGAGCATGTCGCAGCGCAGCTCCCGCACGCTGACCGGGATCTTGCCGCAGCACTGGATGGCGTCGGTGTGCATCAACGCGCCATGCTGGTGCGCCACCTGTGCGATGGCCTGCACCGGCTGCAGCACACCCGTCTCGTTGTTGGCGAGCATCACGCTCACCATCATGGTGTTGGGCCGCAGCGCCCGGCGCACCGCTTCTACGCCCACGATGCCGTCGCGGTCGCAGTCCACAAACGTGACCTCCACACCGCGCCGCTCCAGCTCTTCAGCCGCGTGCAGCACAGCATGGTGCTCGATGCGGCTGGTGATCAGGTGCTGACCGGGCGACAGCACGCCAAAGAGCGCCTGGTTGTCGCTCTCGGTGCCGCCGCTGGTGAAGGTGATTTCAGCCGCTCGCGCCTCAAGCAGAGACGCAACCTGCTCGCGCGCCTCGTCCACGGCTGCACGCGCGTTGCGGCCATGCTCGTGCACGGCGGACGCATTGCCGAAGCGCTCTGACCAGAACGGCTGCATCGCGTCCACCACCTCCGGCAGCACGGGTGTGGTGGCGTTGTTGTCCATGTAGATGCGGCGCATCTGCTGCATGCCTGTTAGAGCTGCCCATGCCTCAGGTCGATGCACCGTGACCGGGATGGAGTGCGTTTAACGCTGTTCGATGGCGGTGTACGGCGCGGGATAGGTTGGGCCTGTGTAGTCTGCGCGAGGCCGGATAAGGCGATTGTTGTCGTGCTGTTCAATCACGTGCGCAGCCCAGCCTGCGATGCGGCTGACCGCGAAGATGGGCGTAAACAGGTCCGTGCCGATGCCGAGCGTCGTGTACGTCGAGGCGGAGTAGAAATCGACGTTCGCATTCAGCTTCTTCTCGGCCTGGATAAACTCCTCGATACGGCGGGACATCTCAAACCAGCGCGTGTTGCCCGCCGCGGTGCCCAGCTCCTGCGACATGCGTCGCAGGTGTGTGGCGCGCGGGTCTTCGGTCTTGTACACGCGATGCCCGAACCCTGAGATCTTTTCCTTGCGTTCCAGCATGCCGCGCACGTACTCCACTGGATCGCTGCCTTCGGCTTCGATCTCCGTCAGCAGCTTGGCGACAGCCTCGTTCGCGCCGCCGTGTAGCGGGCCCTTGAGCGCGCCGATGGCGCCGGTGATCGCGGAGTGTACGTCCGACAGCGTTGCCGCGATGACGCGCGCAGCGAAGGTTGAGGCGTTTAGCTCATGGTCCGCATGTAGGATCAGCGCAACATCGAAGGCGCGCTCGGCTTCTTCGATAGGCTTCTCGCCTGTAAGCATCCAGAGAAAGTTGGCAGCATGCGAGAGCGAGCGGTCGGCCTCGATGATCGGCAGCTTGCGGCGTAGTCGGTCGAAGACCGCAACGACCATGGCGATTTGTGACGTGAGCCGAAAGCTCTTGCGCACGTTGGCCGCGTGTGAACTGTCGACGCCGTCCGGGTCGGAGATGCCCATTAGGCTCACTGCGGTGCGCAGGACTTCCATCGGGTTGGCGCCGCTGGGTATCTGCTTCAGGAAGTCGACCACGCGCCAATCCATGCCCCGCGCGTCGGACAACTTCTGCCGGAAGTCCTTCAGTTCAACCGCAGTCGGCAGCTTGCCGAACCACAGCAGAAATGTCGTCTCTTCAAAGGTCGACTTCGCGGCAAGCTCATGAATGTCAATGCCGCGGTAAGAGAGCACACCCGCTTCACCATCGATCCAGCAGATGCCGGAGGTCGTTGCCACCACGCCTTCCAGTCCTCTCGCGGCAACGGGTGTGGCTGGTTCGTTCGGCATGCGGCTCTCCTTGCAGATGCTATCGGCTGCGCTGGCTTGGTTTATAGCGAATGGCTTGTGCGGTTGTCACCACTTGTGCGCGATTAGCGTATCCGCACGTTGGTGTGCTTTCCAGATGCGGCACAGCAACATCTTCGGCTGAAAGGCGTTCACATAGCCGCAGGCCGATGCACCGGCCGAAGGAGTCTGAACCATGCAGAAACCGTGGATCGTCGCAACACTCGCCATTGCCGCGCTGGCAGCGCCGCTGCAGAGCCGGGCTGGTGTCTTTCTCAACATCACCATCGCTCCCCCGGCGATCCCCGTGTACGAGCAGCCGGTCGCGCCCGGGCCGGACTACATCTGGACACCCGGCTATTGGCAGTGGGATGCCAGCGTGGGCGACTACTTCTGGGTGCCTGGAACCTGGGTTGCCGCACCGCAGCCGGGCTATCTGTGGACGCCGGGCTACTGGGCCTTTGAGAGCGGCTACTACGGCTGGCACGCCGGCTACTGGGGACCGCACATCGGCTACTACGGCGGTGTGAACTACGGCTTCGGCTACTTCGGACGCGGCTTCGAGGGCGGCTACTGGAACGGTCCGCACTTCTTCTACAACACCGCGTACTCCCGCATAAACGAAGGCAACGTGCGCAATGTGTATGTGCACAACGTGACGGTGGTGAACAACGTACACACCAGCTTCGTCGGTGGCAACGGCGGCCTGCAGGCGCGGCCCAGTGCAGGCGAGCAGGCGGCCTTCCGCGAGAACCACCTGCAGCCTACCGGCATGCAGATGCAGCATGCCAACTTTGCACGGCAGGACCGTTCGCAGTTCGCCGGGCAGAACCACGGCGCGCCACCGGCAGCGGCGCTGGCACGTCCTGCGGAGTCGACAACGGCCTTCCATCAGGGTGCTGTTGCGGGCCGCTCGACCGGCACCTTCAACGGCGGTGGTGCAACGCAGCGCGGCTTCACCGGTGGGGAGCAACCGGGGCAGTTCGGCAATCGCGGACAAAACACGAACGGCGTTGCCACACAGCCCAACCGCGGTGGCTTCGGCGACTTCAAGTCGTGGGCCCCGATCGTCGTCGGCCTCGCCCTGGTCGCCGGCTTCTTCTGGCACAGCTGGCGCAAGGGCGACGGCGCGCTGATCGACATCCGCACCTTCACCCAGACCCGCGCGGGCGCCTCGGCCGGCGTCTTCACTCTGTTCGCGATCGCCTTCTTCGGCGCTCTGCTGCTGATCCCGCTCTACTACCAGACGGTCCGCGGCGCCTCGGCGCTGGAAGCGGGTCTGCTGCTCGCCCCTCAGGGCATCGGC
>CAXTJS010000193.1:0-5774 GCA_964244605.1 uncultured Terriglobus sp.
GTTAGTTGAAGTCCACCTTGGGCGCGGTCTTCGACCCGGCATCCGCGGCGAAGTAGCCGTTCTTGCGCTGGAAGCCACCGATGCTGGCCCACACGCTGTTCGGAAAGACCGAAATCGTATTGTTGTAGTCCAGAATGCTCGCGTTGTATCGCCGGCGTGCGACCGCGATGCGGTTCTCCGTGCCGGAGAGCTCATCTTCAAGCCGCTGGAACTGCCCGTCGCTTTTCAGGTTTGGGTAGTTCTCCTGCATGCGGGTGAGCGGCAGCAGTGCGACAGAAAGGCGATCGTTCGCCGCAAGCTTCTCATCCGGCGTCTTGGCCTGCAACAGGCCGGACCGCGCCTCGGCGATGTTGGTGAGGATGGTCGTCTCCACCTTGGCGTAGCCTTTCACGCTCGCCACCAGGTTCGGGATCAGGTCGGCCCGTCGCTGCAGGTTTACATCAATCTCTGAGAAGGCCTCATCCACCTGGTTACTTTTCACCGCCATGCTGTTGCGCGCGGAGACATAGCTGCCGCCCACCAGCAGGAGCCCAAGCAGCAAGACAACAACAATTCCGATACCAACGTAGCTTTTGCGCATCGTTCCCCCGTTTGACCCGTTCAACATCTGTGCCACGGCACTACCCTCCTGAAACTCTACCAACTGCCCCCGGCACCGCCACCGCCGGAACCGCCACCTTCACCGCCACCGAAGCCGCCGCCACTATCGCCGCCACCGCCACCGTCAAAGCCACCACCGCCAAAGCCACCACCGCTGTCGCCGTCATAGCCACCGCCGTAGCCTCGGCCACCGCCGCCAAAAAGGCTGCCGAGCAAGAGGCCGGAGAGAAAGCCGCCCGGGCCGCCCCGGCCTCCGCCGCGGAAGATCAGGAACAGGAACACGAGCAGAAACAGCAGGCCGAAGACGCGGGAAAAGCCTCCCCCGCTGGACTCACCCGTGCGGCGATAGGTATGCTGCACCGGAGCCGTCAGCATGACGCCGGCGTCCTGCGCAATGACGTTGGCGACGCTGTTTACGCCAGTCCGCACAGCGCCGTCATAGCTGTCGACCTTTAAGTCGGGCACCATCTCGCGGCCGATGTCGCCCACTTTGCCGTCAGGCAGAATGCCCTCAAGCCCGTAGCCCACCTCAATCTGGTACTTGTGCTGGTCGATGACGAAGAGGATCAGCACGCCACGGTCCGTCTTGGCGGGGCCGATCTTCCACTTCGCGAAAAGCTCGTTCGCGAACTGCTCCACAGGCTCGTCGTCGTCGATCTTGTGGATGGTGACGACGAAGATCTGCGCCTTCGCCTGTACGTCCGCGCTGTGGCACAGCGCATTCAGATCGCTCTGCGTGCTCTCGTTGAGCACACCGGCTAGGTCGGTGACGTAGTTTGAGGGTGCAGCGATGTCCTTCACGGACTCGGCATTCAAGCCAGCGGTCAGCCCAAGCAGGCATAGCACACCGAACAGAAGAGCCCTTACACGCGATTGCCACGAGGCCATCACGGATGATGATACGCGTCTGCCCGGCCGTTGGTTCCAGAACCACATCGATGCACTGCTCCAGCGGGATGTGATGCAAAGCTGCGGGTACAGAAGCCGGTATCCTTGAAGCATGCCCTCTGAAGCAACAGCACCGGTAGCCCGCCGCGAGCCGCACCCGACCCACCTGCACGGCCAGACGCTGGAAGACGACTACTTCTGGCTTCGGCAGAAAGAGTCGCCAGAGGTGATTGCATACCTCGAGGCCGAGAACGCCTACACGGCGGCGCAGATGGCCGGCACCGAAACCCTGCAGGACGAGCTCTACCGCGAGATGCTGTCGCACATCAAGGAGACCGACACGTCTGTTCCCTACCGTGACGGCGCGTGGTTCTACTACACGCACACGGTCGAAGGCCAGCAGTACGCCATTCACTGCCGGCGTAAGGCAACGGCATCGCGCGGGTACGACCCAATCGCTGCGGAAGAGGTTTTGCTGAACGTCAATGATCTTGCCGCGGGTAAGCCCTTTCTGTCGCTGGGTGGCTTTTCCATCAGCCCTGACGGCAACCTGCTCGCCTATACGACGGACGAGACGGGCTTTCGCCAGTACACGCTGCACATCAAGGATCTGCGCTCGGGCGAGCTGCTGCCCGACACCGCCGAGCGTGTGGGCTCGCTGACCTGGACACCCGATTCCGCCATGCTCTTCTACTCCGTCGAGGACGAACAGACGAAGCGGCAGAATCAGATCTTTCGCCACGCGCTGGGTGGGCCGCAATCAGAAGACACGCTGGTGTTTGAAGAGGCCGACGAGCGCTTCAACGTGGGTGTGGGCAGAACGCGCGACCGCAAGTATCTGCTCATCGAGTGCGGCAGCCATACGACCACGGAGTACCGCTACGTGGAAGCAAGCACGCCGACGCTGGAGTTCCGCATGCTCGCGGAGCGCGTCGCGGACCAGGAGTACTCGGTCGATCACCGCGACGGTCTCTTCTACATCCGCGTGAACGACACGGGCAAGAACTTCCGCATTGTCACTGCACCCGTCAACGACCCCGGCCGCGAGGCCTGGACGGAACTACTGCCCCATCAGGAAGACGTCCCGCTGGAGGACTTCGAGGTCTTCTGCGACTTTGCGGTCGCGTCCGAAACCGTGAGCGGGCTGGACCGCCTGCGTGTCTTCACTTTCAAGAACAACGTGCTGCAGACGGATGCGAAGACCGTCGCTTTTCCTGAGCCGGCCTACAGCGCCGGGCTCTCTGTGAACCGCGAGTTTGAGACGGACCGCTTCCGCTACACCTATACGTCGCTGGTTACGCCCGCGTCGGTGTACGAGTATGTCGTGCAGACCGGCGCGTCGACGCTGCTCAAGCAGCAGGAGGTGCCCGGCGGCTTCGACCGCGAGCAATATGCTTCAGAGCGCGTGTGGGCCACTGCGGAAGATGGCGTGGAGGTGCCGGTCTCGCTCGTCTACCGCCGCGACCGCTTCCACCAAGACGGCACGAACCCGCTGTACGTGTATGGCTATGGCTCCTATGGCTACGCGCTGCCCGTGGGCTTCGGCGGCAGCCGTCTTGCCCTGCTCGACCGCGGCTTTGTGATGGCGTATGCGCATATCCGCGGCGGCGGCGACCTCGGCGACACCTGGCACGACGCAGGCAAGATGATGCAAAAGCGCAACACCTTCACCGACTTCATCCGCGTAACGGAGCACCTCGTTGCCGAGGGCTATGGTGCAAAGGACAAGGTCGTAATCGAGGGTGGCAGCGCGGGCGGTCTGCTGATGGGCGCAGTCGCGAACCTGCGGCCCGACCTCTTCCGCATCGTGCTGTCGCATGTGCCGTTCGTGGACGTGATGAACACGATGCTTGACGCTTCCCTGCCGCTCACCGTTGCGGAGTATGAGGAGTGGGGAAATCCCAACGAGCAGGCTGCCTTCGAGTACATGCGCAGCTACTCGCCCTATGACAACCTGCAGGCCGGCGCATACCCCGCAACGCTGGTGAAAACGGGCTTGAACGACTCGCAGGTGATGTATTGGGAACCCGCAAAGTTTGTGGCGAAGCTGCGCACGTTGAAAACGAATGCGGAGCAGCCGCTGCTACTGCACGTCAACATGGACGCGGGCCACGGCGGCGCAAGCGGGCGGTACGACTACCTGAAGGAGATTGCGCTCGACTACGCCTTTGTGCTCAAGGAACTCGGCATCGCGTAGTTACCGCAAAGTGCGTCCTTGGGTCACGGTTAAACGGCCACAGCTTCCAGCACGGCATCTCCTTCACCCGGAGCAAGGAACAGGTTCGTCTCCAGGCCATGCTGGCGATCGTAGAGTTCACGGTAGCGGCCCTGCAGTGTGTAGAGTTCGCCATGCGTTCCCCGCTCCACGATGTGCCCCTTCTCCACGACAAGGATCTGATTCGCATTGCGGATCGTCGAGAGGCGGTGCGCGATGACGAAGGTGGTGCGTCCCTGCATGAGGAAGTTGAGACCCTGCTGGATCATCGCTTCGCTCTCGCTGTCGAGCGAGCTCGTTGCCTCATCCAGGATGAGGATCCGAGGGTCGGCAAGGATGGCACGCGCGATGGAAAGCCGCTGCCGCTGACCGCCCGAAAGCTTCACGCCGCGCTCCCCCACGATGGTGTCGTAACCGAGCTCGAAGCCCTCGGCAAACTCATCCACACGCGCAACGCGGCATGCTTCCATCAGTTGGGATTCGGTGGCTTCTGGCCGTGAGAAGAGCACGTTGTCGCGGATCGTCCCGTCGAACAGAAAAGTCTCCTGCAGCACCACGCCCAGCTGTGAGCGATAGCTGCTGAGCATCACCGTACTCAGGTCGGTCCCGTCCACAAGCACACGGCCGGAGCTCGCGTTGTGGAAGGCGCAGACGAGCGAGATGATCGTCGACTTGCCGGAGCCGGAAGAACCGACCAACGCAGTCACCGTCCCCGGCTTCGCGTCGAACGAGATGCCGTGCAGCACCGGCTTGCCTGCTTCATACTCGAAACCGACTTCTTCAAAACGCACGTCGCCCTGAATCACCGGCAGCGCAACGGTGCGACGCACGTCCTTGTCCTCGGCCATCACGTTCAGGATCTCGACTGTGCGGTCCATGCCGGCCAGCGCTTCCGTAAGCTGCGTACCGATGGACACCAGCGACGCGATAGGCGCGATCATGAACGCAAGAAACATGGTGTACGTCACGTAGCCGCCAGGCGTAAGTCCGCCCGCAACCACCTGCTTCGCGCCGAGATACATCACGAGTGATCCGACAACGCCCAGCACCGCCGTGCTTGAAAGCGACATCACGGATTGCGCTGTGAGCGAACTGACTACGTTATCCAGCAAACGCTTAACGTTCACCGCAAAGACGTTCGCTTCGCTATCTTCCGCGTGGTAGCCCTTGATCACACGCACACCGCCGAGTGACTCCGTAAGCCGGCCCGTGACTTCGGCATTGATCTTGCCGCGCTCTTTGAAGATCGGCCGAATCGTTTTAAAGGCGCGCCGCAGAATGACGCCAAAGACAAGCAGAATGCCAAAGGTCAGCAGCGTCATCTTCACCGAGAGATGAATGAGGTAGCCGAAGGCAAAGCCCGCGGTGAGCAGGCCACCGAGGAAGTCGAGGAAGCCGGTGCCCAGCAGATTGCGCACCCCTTCCACGTCCGTCATGATGCGGGCGACCAGCGTGCCCGTGCGGTTCTCGTCGTAGAAGGCGACGGAGAGCTTGCCGATGTGCTGCTGCACCTGCATGCGCAAATCGGTGATGAGGCGCTGCCCGGCGATGGAGAGCATCTGCGTGAGCGCGTAAGACGTGACGCCCTGGATAAGCGTCGCCACAACTACCGCGCCAACGATATAGGGCAAGAGGCTAACGCGGTGCTCTCGCATCACACCGTCGATCAGGTACTTGGTGGACGCCGGCAGAACCAGGCCCGAAAGCCGGTTGACGATCATGACCAGGAAGCTCGCACCCAGCAGAGCGCGCCGGGGCAGGATCATCTTCTTGATCTCGGGCCACACGCGCTTCATGTTCGGCTTCGGCTTTTTTGCCGTCATGTCGGCCGAGATGGAGCGCGACACGTTACGCGCGGTGCGTTCCGCGGAACGCATACTGCTGTTGCCAAAGGACCCGTGTCCCATCGATCCCATTGCTTGCAATCCCTCTTACCCGCACATCACGGGCGTCTCTGCTTTCGCGTATGCACATTGGATGCATGGCGGGTTGGGCAGATGCGTACCCAGCGCGTCGGCGACGTTGCCGCGATCCGACAGGCTGTCTCCGAACACGTAGGATGCCGAGAAAC
>CAXTJS010000194.1:0-5755 GCA_964244605.1 uncultured Terriglobus sp.
TCGGCTCTCAAAGGAAAAGCAGGTTTCTCCGCTCCGCTGCGCTCCGGTCGAAATGACGCTTCTGTGGGCGGTTCGCATCGTGTTCTCCTTTACCCAACCAGCCGGTGCAGCCAGCGTGGGATGGGGTAGCTGCGGCGGTTGAGCACGTAGCCCAGCAGCGGTGCGCGGCGTTCGCTCAGCGCCACGCCAAGCTGGTCGACGGCGTTCTTGCCGGCGCGGCCGGCGCTTACGATGGCCACGTAGCCGTCGATGCAAGGCTCCACCTCGCCCGCCAGCGTTGACTCGATGTTGCTGGGGCAGTCGAGGAGGATCAGGTCCATCTCCTGCCGGGCACGCAACAGCCATGGGCACAGGCGCAGAGCGAAGCTGCCCAGCGAGCCAAGGTCGCGTGCGACGACGCCGGCATCGCCGCTGTCCGCGAGCACCCAGTAGCCGTCGGACTTGTGCTGAGAAAAGCCGAAGCTGCGTTCACCGTCACTGTCAAAGCGGCGAAGCATCTCGCGCACGTTCAGCACGGCCACCTGGCTGCCGAACTGGCGTGAAGCCTCCTCGGCCAGGTGCCGCGCCACGTAGCTCACGCCTTCATCGCGCGAGGCGGACGTGAGCGCAACGCAGTAAGCATCCGGCATGGCACCGCGCGGGAACTCCCCATGCGCGGCCTTCAGCGGCGACGAAAGAAAGTTGTTCGTGGGGTCGTTCTGCCGCTCCTGCACGCTCTTGTGAATGCTGAAGAGCAGGCGCCGGTACTCGAGCGCATTCATCTCCTCGCCCGAGGCAGACTGGCTCGTGTCGGCCAGCGTGGCCAGCGTGCGGCTGCCGGTGAGCGTGTCAAGCTGCGCGGGCGTGTAGACGTGGCCCGAAGAGGTGTCCGCGTACACGGCAAGCAGGGTGCCAAGCAGCAGCGCGAACACAAGGCCGGTAACGCCGTAGAGCAGCGGCCGTGGCCGCGTCGGCTCCGTGGTGCTGTAGGGCGGCTGCACCAGCGATACGTCGAAGAGCTTCTCCTTGTCGAGCTCGGCGCTGATGCCCGCGTCTGCCCTGCGCTGCGAGTAGAGCGTGTAATCCTGCTGCGCCTGCGCGAGGTTGCGCTTCAGTGCATTTACGTCGGCGGTGGACTTTTCCAGGTCGTTGAGGCGGCCCTGCGCAAGCTCAAACTGCCGCTGCAGGATGCCGCGCTGCGCCTGCAACCCGCTGACCTCCGCCGCCGTCACCGCGACAGACGTGGAGAGCTGCTGCCACAGCGGGTTCACGTCGCTGGCCATCTCCGTTGCGGGCTTGGCCGCAGCGTCTGAGATGGCCAGCTTCGTGTTGGCGATCTTGTCATCAAGCTCCAGAATCTGGCGATCGTTCGGCGAGTAGCGACGCACCAGCTCGGCACGGCGGTTTTGCAGGTCGACCAGCGCCGTGTTCAGCCGCTCCTGCGTGTACTGGTTGGTGATCACGCGCTCTACTGTGCGCGAGCGCGCCGGCGTGCTGATGAGTTGCGCGTTCTGGTGCGCCTGCCGGCTGCGCTGCTGCGCCAGCGTTGCGTCCACCTGCGCGATCTGATCCTGCAACGCTGAAACGCGTGCAAGCTGCAGCTTCTTTTCGTCGTCCAGGTCGGCGATCTCATGCGTCAGACCGTAGCCGGTGAGCGCCTTCTGGCCTTCATCGAGCGCCTTCTTCGCATCTTCCAACTGCCGGTCGAAGAACTCTGCCGTGCCGCTGGCGCGTGCGTTGCTGGCACGCGCTTCGAAGTAAGCGTCAATCACCTTTTGCAGGCCGCGGTTCGCGTTCGCGGGCGAATCACCGCGATAGCCCAGGTCGATGAGGTTGGTCTGGTGCACCGCGTCCACCGTGAGACGGCGCTTCAGTTCGACCATGTCCTGCTGCGCCTGCCGGCTGGTCACGCCAGACGTGGGTGCGCCGATGGCGCGGCGCGCCACCATGGGGCTTTGCAGGAGGTCGACCTCGCTGTTGATCTCGCTCTGGCTGACGTCTTCCTGCGTGGTCTGGTGGATGGGCGCGGTCGCGCTTAGCGGTGTGGCGGCGCGCACGTTCTGCACCATCAGCTTGGCTTCCGCCTTGTACTGCCGCGGCAGAAAGAGGATCACCGCAGCCACGATTGCCAGCACCAGAAACACGGTGACTAGAAAGAGGGCACGCCTGCGAAAGATCGCCTCCACCACGATCTGGCGCAGCCTGGTCTGGCCGGGCGCGGTCATGAGTGCACCGCTGTGGTGAGGGCAATGGGCATGCTATCGAGCGAAGTGTAGCCGCTAAACGACAGGGCTCCCTAGCGCGAAGCAGGGTGGGGTACACCGGCGGGTTCGCCTTTGTTGCGGCGACCCCACCTACGACAAATGGTCATTTCGACCGGAAGCCGCACTCTTTGCGGCTGTAGCGGAGAAACCTACTGTTCCCTTTGAGGGCCGCAGCGCTCCGAGCAAACAGCAGGTTTCTCCACTCCGCTGCGCTCCGGTCGAAATGACAACCTATTGGGAACGCGAACGGCTTACACAAGCACCGCAGCTGGCAGGATCTCTTCCACATCCACCCACTGCGTCGGATAGTCACCCGTGTAGCAGGCGGTGCAGTAAGTGTTCGGCTTCTCCTCATCGGTCGTGCAGCTATGCAAGAGGCCATCCAGCGACAGGTACGCCAGCGAGTCGGCCTCGATAAAGCGCGTAATCTCGTCCAGCGAGTTGTTCGCTGCGATCAGGTCGCGCTTGTGCGGCGTGTCCACCCCATAAAAGCAGGGCGAGATCGTCGGTGGGCAGCTGATGCGCAGGTGCACCTCCGCCGCGCCCGCAGCGCGCACCATGCGCACGATCTTGCGGCTGGTGGTGCCGCGAATGATGCTGTCGTCAATCAGCACGACGCGCTTACCCTCAAGCAGCGCGCGCACCGGGTTCAGCTTCATGCGGACGCCGAAGTCGCGCACACGCTGCTCCGGCTGAATGAACGTGCGGCCCACGTAGTGGTTGCGAATCAGCCCAAAGTTAAACGGGATGCCCGACTCCGCCGCGTAGCCGATCGCCGCGGTCACGCCGCTGTCGGGTACGGGCACGATCACGTCCGCCGGCACGCCGGACTCGCGCGCAAGCTGGCGGCCCATTTCGTCGCGGCTCTTCTGCACCCAGCGGCCGAAGATCTTCGAGTCGGGCCGCGCGAAGTACACATGCTCAAACACGCAGCTTGCCTGCTTGGTGTCGCGGTTGAAGTAGCGCGAGGTCACGCCGTCTTCACTCACCATCACCAGTTCGCCGGGCTCCACGTCTCGCTCGTACTTCGCGTGGAGAAGGTCAAAGGCACAGGTCTCTGAAGCGAAGACGAACGTGTCGGGCGCGCCATCGACGCCGAGGATGCGGCCCATGCTGAGCGGCCGAAAGCCATGCGGGTCGCGTGCGGCAAAGATGCGGTTGCGCGTCATCATCACAATGCTGAACGCGCCATCCACCTGCCCAAGCGAATCGGCAATGCAGTCCACCAGCGTGGTGTGCGCGGAGTGCGCGATCAGCTGCACGATGATCTCGGAGTCGCTCGTGGTCTGAAAGATTGCGCCGTCGCGCTCAAGCCGCTCGCGCGCCGTGCCCAGGTTCACCAGGTTGCCGTTGTGCGCAATGGCGATCAGGCCCTTGGTCGACTCCACCTTAATGGGCTGCGCATTCAGCAGCGCCGAGTCGCCCGTGGTGCTGTAGCGCGTGTGGCCGATGGCCAACGAACCCGGCAGCTTCGCCAGCACGGGATCGGTAAATATCTCCGACACGAGCCCCATGCCCTTCAGGTCGTGAATGTCCTCATTGTCCGAAGTCGCAATGCCACCACTCTCCTGCCCGCGATGCTGCAGCGAGTAGAGCCCCCAGTAGGTCAGCCGCGCCGCATCCGGGTGGTTGTAGATGGCCATGACGCCGCACTCTTCGCGCAGCTTGTCGAAATGGACGTCGGCTTCTGCACCGCCCTGCAGTTCGGGTCTGCTTAATGGAACCAGATCTTTCTCAATGAGCCTTCGGAACTCGGGCGTAATACTCTCAAGCTCGACCACGTCAACGCGATAGGGCAGATCAGACCGGTCAAACTCCTCCGCAAGCTCACCGCGGAGGTCGAGGGATAGCGAACCTCCTCCGATCGCGAGGTCAAGGTCGGACCGCCGCCTGGCCTTGCCCTTAGCACGGGAGCCAAAGGCCCAGACAGGCCGGTCAGGAACATGCCTGTGGAGTACGTCAAGAACGATCGCGGATTCATCCGCTGACATCTCGATTGCATGCGCTTCAGGCATTCGGTCGTGTCCTTTCCTGAAGACGCTCGGCCAGGAACTTCACCTCGGTATAGAAGGACGGAATCCGTGCAGTCACACCAACCGCTTTTGCTTCGTCGTAGGTGTGGCTGGTCTCCGTTCGCGCCTGGCGGAAGTCTTTCCAAATGGCCACGGGTGCCGACACAAGCTGCAGCTCATCGGCTCGCCGGATCAAGCCTTCAAAGGACAGGCTCGCAACTTGGTCCGGACTAGGTTCCGTTGCCGCGAGATAGCGCCGCAGTAGTTTGTGCGACAGCTCAAAGGTGTATTCGAAAGTTTGAATGAGGCCGGCACGCAGAAGTACTCGGTCCGGCTCCCTCGCCTGTTCTTCCATCGCATCGTGCAGCCGAGCAACTGCTTTCGCCAAAGGCGATATGTCGATCATGCCAGCACCGCATCAGCTTCAAGCTCTTGCTGTAATGCTCGTTGTGACACTGCCTGAAGCTCGCTAATGTCAACGTGAATAATCTCGCGGCTTGTCTTGCGGAGTACCCCACTTACCGTGGACAGCACGAACTGCGAAGCAGTTGTGTTCCCAATCTGTTCCAAAATCATAGCGGTTTCTTGTTTACTAACGAGTCGGCTTAGTACGGCAACATGTTCGGGAATACAGGTCACAATGGCAACGGACGCATCTTCCGCAAAGACAAAATCCATGTCGCTAAGACTCACAGTGCAACCGATATTCTTTGCGCACACTGAGCGCGCAAGCGCAACTGCTATGCCACCGTCCGAAATATCAGTAATCGAGGTAACAAGTTCAGTTTGTGCGATTGCTTGAAGACACTGGTGAAGTGCTGCTTCTTCTTTGAGGTCGATCGCGGGGGGAACTCCCCATAGCGTTTTTAATACCTTACGAGCAAATTCTGAGGAGCCAAGACGCTTGCTCTTCATCCTGTCGGTTTCAGCGTGTGCACCTTCTTCCCAGTGAAGAAGCAGAACAGCCTCGCCTTCGCGCTGAAAACCGCTCGGTACCGCCTTCGTTACATCCTCAAGGATGCCGACCACACCGAGCACTGGCGTGGGATAGATACCCTCGCCGCGCGTCTCGTTGTAGAGCGAGACGTTGCCGCCGGTGATGGGTGTGCCGAGGGCGGTGCAGGCTTCGCTGATGCCGTCGATGGCTTGCGAGAGCTGGGCCATGATCTCTGGCTTCATGGGGTTGCCGAAGTTCAGGCAGTTGGTCGCCGCCACGGGTGTTGCACCGGTGCAGGCGACCTTGCGGGCAGCTTCGGCAACGGCGTGCATCGCACCGAGTTTCGGGTCGAGGAAGGTCCAGCGGCCGTTGCCGGCGAGCGCCATTGCCAGGCCGCGTTCGGGCTTTGGCGGCGAATCGGAACCCAGGTTAGCCTGCGGCGAACCTGGGGCACCCGCTTCCTGAGTAGAAAGATCCAAGTTCAGAGTGGAAGGTGACTCACCGTTTGTGATCTCACTTTCTACTTTCGACTTTCTACTTTCTACTTTCCCGCCCGTGCCCTT
>CAXTJS010000195.1:0-2676 GCA_964244605.1 uncultured Terriglobus sp.
GCCGATGATGGGATCGCCACCGATGCCGATCGCCGTCGACTGCCCGATGCCGCGCGTCGTGAGCTGGTAGACCGCCTCATACGTCAGCGTCCCGGAGCGCGACACGATGCCGACCGAGCCTTCCTTGTGGATGCGGCCCGGCATGATGCCAACCTTGGCCTTGCCCGGCGAGATCACGCCGGGGCAGTTCGGCCCGATGAGCCGCGACTTGGAAGTCTTCACGACCTCCCATGCCTTCACCATGTCCAGCGTTGGGATGCCCTCTGTGATGCAGATGACCAGCGGCACCTCCGCAGCGACGGCTTCCAGGATTCCGTCCGAAGCGAAGGGCGGCGGCACGAAGATCACCGTCACATTCGCGCCCGTCTCCTTCACCGCCTCTTCCACGGTGTTGAAGACAGGGAAGCCCTCAACCACGGTTCCACCCTTGCCGGGCGTCACACCACCGACAACGTTCGTGCCGTACTCCGCACATCCCTTGGCGTGAAAGGTACCCTCACGGCCGGTGATGCCCTGCACAATCAGCCGCGTGTTTCTATCTACAAGTACTGCCATGTCGTCCTCCTCAGCTGAGGGAACAGGGAACAGGGAACAGGGAACAGCAAGCTAGAGCTTGTTCATCAAAGAGACCAGCATGCGACCCACTTCATGCGACAGACCCTCTGCAGTAACCAGCTTTTCTTGATCTCCGAGGCCAAGTTGACCTGCAATCACCAACTGCGTCTGCACTTCCATATTTGAACCGCGAGCCATGCCTAGGAACTGCTTATACTCACCGGTCGTATTACGGCCATACCCTTCAGCAATATTGCTTGCAACGGAGACACCAGCCCGGCGTAGCTGACTCGTAAGTCCATACAACTCTTCTCGGGGGAAACCTGCGGTGAGTCGATAGACCGCAACACTCATCTGCACCGCACGCTGCCAAACGATCAGATTGCGGTAAGACTCTCCAGTCATGCTGTTCCCTGTTCCCTGTTCCCTGTTCCCTGAGGGGCCGCGGCAGCAACTGCAAGCTTAGCTGCCTCTGCCATCGTCTCGCCTACTGAAAACTTCAAACCAGAATCAGCAAGAATCTTGCGGCCCTCTTCAACGTTCGTGCCTTCAAGCCGAAGCACCAGGGGTAACTGGACGTTCAGATTGCGGGCGGCCGCGACAACAGCAGTCGCCAGCACATCCACCCGCAGGATGCCGCCGAAGATGTTGATGAAGATGCACTTCACGTTCTTATCCGCCAGCAGAATGGCGAACGCTGCCTCGATCTGCTGCTGGTTGGCACCGCCGCCTACATCGAGGAAGTTTGCGGGCGAGCCGCCAGCGTACTGGATGATGTCCATCGTCGCCATGGCCAGGCCGGCACCGTTGACCATGCAGGCGATGTTGCCGTCGAGCTTGATGTAGTTCAGCGAATCCTTGCTGGCTTCGACCTCAAGCGGGTCTTCCTCCGCGACGTCGCGTAGCTCCTTTAGGTCTTTGTGACGGTACATCGCGTTGTCGTCGAAGTTGATCTTGCAATCGAGCGCCAGCAGCTTGCCGTCTTTGGTGGTGACCAGCGGATTGATCTCCATCAGCGAGCAATCCGTCTCGACAAAAGCCTTGTAGAGGCCCAGCATGAAGCCGATTGCCTGATTGATAAGCGGACCGCTCAGGCCGAGCTTGAAGGCCAGGTTGCGCGCCTGCCACGGCTGCAAGCCGAGTGCGGGCTCAATCGGCTCCTTATAGATGGCGGCTGGATCTTTGGCTGCAACCTCTTCAATCTCCATGCCCCCGGCCTGCGAAGCCATGAACGTCAGCTTGCTCGTGGCGCGGTCAAGCACGATGCCCAGATACAGTTCGCGTTCTATGGCGGAACCTTGCTCGATGAGCAGCCGTTGTACCCGCTGCCCGTCGGGGCCGGTCTGGTGCGTGATGAGTTGCATGCCGAGGATCGCCTTGGACGCTTCGTTTGCCGCGTCCAGATCCTTCACGACCTTCACGCCGCCGCCTTTGCCTCGTCCGCCTGCGTGGATCTGCGCCTTCACAACCACGACGGCATTGCCCGCGCTGAAGAGCTTTTTGGCCTCGGTATCGGCCTGCTCCAGCGTGCTCACCATCTCGCCCTCCGGCACGGGTACGCCGTACTTCCGCAGGATCTCTTTGGCCTGGTACTCGTGAATCTTCATGGGCGCACTGCTCCACCGCGTTCTTCGCGGAACGCACCGATGGTACGGAAACGTAAGTACGTGCCGCAAACGAATGTCGCACATCCGTGCGGTAATCGCGCTTCGCTCCGCAAGTGTGAAGAGCCTGCGAAAATACTTACATGGATGCCCGGCAGGCACTGCATGCGGTGGTGAACGAAGGCGAGGCACTGTCGCGCGGTGACGCCGCCGAGCTGATGCGCGCATTGCTCGCGGACGGCCTGCAGGATTCTGAGATTGTTGACCTGCTTACCGCCCTGCACGAGCGTGGGGAGACCGCGGCGGAGCTGGCCGCTTTCTCGGACGCGATGCGTGACGCCGCCACAACGCTGCCGCTCACCGACGCGGAGCGGGACACAGTTGTGGACACCTGCGGTACCGGTGGAGACGGCTCCGGCTCCTTCAACATCTCAACTGCGGTCGCGCTGGTTGCCGCGGCTGTGGGCGTGCGCGTGGCCAAGCACGGCAACCGCAGAGTGACCTCGCGTTGCGGCTC
>CAXTJS010000195.1:2686-5754 GCA_964244605.1 uncultured Terriglobus sp.
CGCTACGCCGCACCGGCTTCGCCTTCCTACTCGCAACAGCGATGCACCCGGCCATGCGGCGCGTCGGCGCGATCCGCCGCAGCCTGCCGTTTCGCACGGTCTTTAACCTGCTCGGCCCCATGACCAATCCGGCCGGTGCTCGCCGACAGGTGATCGGCGTCTACTCGGCGGAGGCAGTGCCGCTGGTCGCCGGTGCGCTGGCCGCGCGCGGAGACATGCTGCACGCGCTCGTGGTGCATGGGGCGGGCGGCCTGGATGAGTTGTCGCTAAGCGGCGCGTCCCATGTGGCCGAGGTGAAGGGAAGCAGCATGCGCCTTTTTGAGATCGCGCCCGAAGACGCGAGCCTTGCGACTTCTACCGCGATGCTCCCGGGCGGCGACGTTGAGCAGAATGCCGCCATCCTGCAAGCCGTCTTTGCCGGGGAGCACGGCACGGCACGCGACATCGTCGTGTTAAACGCTGCGGCCGTGCTCCTGGTCGCCGGCAGGGTCGAAGACCTGCGAAGTGGCGCGAAGCTCGTCGCCAGCAACCTCGACGACGGTAGCGTCGCCCGCTTCGTCTCGCAGCTTACTCAGCGTTGATGCCACTTGGCCGATCGAGACTGTCTACTTCTAGGTGTGACGGGACCACTCAACAAGGGTGTGCCCCATGTCCAGATTTCGGACATGGGGCACACACCTGGCACCTTCAAAAAATGGCCTAAGCGGCCACATCCATCGCTGCTCCTTCGGTGTCGTCCTCTTCTACGATCTCGCCTGCGTCTTCGACTGGTGCATCCAGCTTGATGGCATAGCGCGCGGCGAGATCGGGGGCGAACTTTGCGATGTCGTTGCGCAGCCGCAGCAGTGACAAATCCTTCGCCTTTGACTCCAGCATGATGTCGGTCTCGAGATGCTGGATCGCCCGCAAAAACGGGATCGTCTCGAACGGGTTGTTGAAGTCCGCGTGACCGGTCCAGATGGGCGGCTGCAGCACGGTTTCGAGCAGGCCGGTCTTTCGGCTCTTGCGCTTGATCTCGCGCATCTCGGTACGGGCGCAACTGTAGTGCATCTTGGGGCGAACGCCGGTGGGCCACGTCTTCAGAAAGCGCTCCAGCGTCTCGACCATCGGCAGGCCTTCCGGGTTAAAGCACCAGTGGTGCTGGTAGTCGAAGACGCACTTCACGCCGGTGCGCTCATGCACGCTGAGCACGTCCGCGGCGGAGAAGCGGATGTCGTCATTCTCAAGCACCAGGCGGCGCTGCACGCGCTCGCTGAGCCGAGGCCACGTCTTCACCCAGTTAGCATTCCCGGCAGTGCGATCGCCATACGCCCCGCCCACATGCACGACCATGATGGCCTCGGGGCCGAGCTCCATGTAGTCCAGCATCGTCGCCTGTGACTCAAGGTCGGCGATCGACTTCCGCGTCAGCGTTTCGTTCTCGCTGTTGAGCACGATGTATTGCGATGGGTGAAAGCTTAACCGTAGGCCCTGCAGCTTGGCGAGCTTGCCGACGTACGCCAGTTCCTCGCGGCCCTCCTCAACCATCTTGTGGAACTGCGGCATATCGGGGTGCGTATGGTACGGCGCAAGATCGCTGGACATGCGGTACATGCGGATGTCGTGCTTGCGGCAATACGCAAAGATGTCGCACAGATAGCCGAGCGAGACGCGCAGATGCGGATTCAGCCGCCAGCCGCGCGTGTCATTGCTCTTCAAGTCGGGCGCGCCCATGACCTTCACGGGAAAGCCCAGCCGCATCGCATCAGCGGGGAAGGCGGGCGCGGTCAGGCCGTCCTCGTCTTGCGGCGGCATCGCGCAGTAGCTCATGGGCGCAAGCAGACGGCGCTCAGCGGCTGCGGCGGCCTCTTCCTTCTGCTTCTCTCGCGCCGCCTTGATACGCGCCTTACTCCGGGCGATCTTTTCTTTTGCCTTGCGCTTCTCTTCGCGCTCCTGCTGCGCTGGGGTGAGTTCCTTTGCCGTCTTCTTCGCCATCTTCGCTCCAAAAGTGAATCATAAGCTTGGATGCGAGGGTGAGGGCAGTTACGGCTTGCAGTTCAGAACGTCGTACGCCTCATCGACTTTGCCCGCAGAGGCTGGAGCAATCTTCTTCGGCTGCACGGGCTGCATCTTGACCTTTGCGTCCTCTTCCGCGAACTCTCTGCAGGTGCTTTCACTCAGATGGCTGGTCATGGTTTGCACAACACCTAAGCCGTAGTTGGTTACGGTGCTCGTTTCAGCGATGTAAGTCACACCGCCTGCCGCTATCGTTACGGTGAGTTCTTCCTTTGGGTTCGGCTTTTTGTGTGAGATGTTCGCGGAGAACGTATGTGGGCCGGGCGGCACCCGGATCACAAGGTAACGCGCACGAGGGAGCGTCACAAGCCGCTCGGCTCCGTCATAAACTGACCCGAATGAGGCCATGTCTGCCTTGCCCCAAAGCGTGTGTTTGAACTGATCACCCGCGCCTCGAAAGAAGCCGCCCGGAGTGAAGAACACCACCGTGCCGGCCGCAGATGTTGCGGCTGCCGCTGTCTGCCCCTCGCAAAGCGTTGCAGGCAGCGCAAATGGCAGAAGGGCAGCGAACGGCATGAGAAGGCGCGCAGAAAGATTGACGAGACGCATACGAACCACATTAAACGCCGTGAGAAACTATGAGTGATGATTCAAGTCTCAAATGTCACGATGCGCTACGGCTCGAAGATCCTCTTTGAGGACGTATCCACGCAGTTCATCTCCGGCCGCCGCTACGGCCTCACCGGCCCCAATGGCGCGGGCAAGTCAACCTTCATGAAGGTGCTCACCGGCGAGCTGGAGGCGCAAAAGGGCGTGGTTGTGCGCCCGCGCAAGCTCGGCGTGCTGCGGCAGGACCAGTACCAGTTCGACGCCTATCGCGTGATCGACACCGTCATCATGGGCAACGCGCCGCTTTGGGCCGCGATGGAGGAGCGTGAAGCGCTCTACAACAAGGCCGAGTTGACGGACGAAGACGGCAGCCGTCTTGGCGAGCTCGAGGGCACCGTCGGTGATGAGAACGGCTACGAAGCCGAGAGCGATGCGGCCATCCTGCTGCAGGGCCTTGACATCCC
>CAXTJS010000196.1:0-5712 GCA_964244605.1 uncultured Terriglobus sp.
CCGATGCCGAGACGCTGCTTGCAATGATCGAGAATGTCGTAGCCGCCCACGACCATGCAGCTGATGTTGGTGCAGACCTGGATGTTGAACTTGCCCGCGGGCTTTGTGCGCAGCATGGAGTAGTAGCTCAGCACGTTGCGCACATCGAGTTCGAGCAGGTCGAGACGCTGTGCGATCTCCGCGACGGCGGCGTCGGAGACGTAGCCGAGATCGTCCTGCGCGTAGAGCAGCATCGGCACCAGCGCGGAGCGCTTGACCGGGTAGATGGTCACGAGTTTGTCGAAGCGCTCGGCGGTTGCCGGCGTGAAGATGCTCTCTGCTACCGTGCTCACGCTACGATTATCTCCCGACAGAGCCGTTCTGCGGCAAGGTCCATCTCGTCTTCCACGCCGTCCACCACGGCCTGGCCGTTTACCGTGAGGCAAAAGGGACCGGCTGCAGCATCGCTGCCCTCGAAGGACGTATGCGTGAAGCGTAGCCAGCGTGTTCCGTAGCGAAGCAGGATCTCGGCCTCGGAGACCTCCACGACGGCATGGAACGGCTGGCCCAGAGAGTGGACGGCTGCGTAGGAGCGCAGGACACCCGCCCAGGAACTCCATAGCTCACGCTGCAAGAGATTGGGGTTTTGCGTCACACCTTTACGCTATCGCATAACGTGGACGTGTTTAGCGGTGGGCATCGCCACCGGACTCGTCATTTCGACCGGAGCGACGGTTTCATCGTCGCGGAGCGGAGAAACCTGCTTTCCTTTGAGGGCCGAGGCGCTTCGGACAAACAGCAGGTTTCTCCGCTCCGCGCCGCTTCGGTCGAAATGACACTTCAAAGAAGGCGCAAACAACGACCCACGCCACGAAACGGCTGCTACTGGATGTCCGGTGTGTCGTTGTGCGGCTGCGTTTCTTCGGCTGAATCGTCAGAGGGCAGTTCCCAGCCGTCATAGATGGCGCGCACGCCCGAGGCTACGGTGATTAGGTCGCAGAGGAAGTGTTCCTGTGTGATCTCGCGCAGGCTGTGCTTGACTACGACGCGCTCGATCCATCTGCCGTCGGGTGCCGCCTCCGGCTCCACGGTCAGCAGGCGCATGCCCTTGGCGAAGAGCAACCGTCCCAGACCCTCGGCATCACTCTTCACAGCGGCAGTGAAACTGAGCACGAACGAACGCGTGATCTCGGTGTTGAACTGCTGTTCGACCATGCTTTGCAGACGCTCGCCATTTTGCGAGCGATGCCAATCGAGTTCCGCCTGGATGTTGGTGGGCGTCGGCATGCGGAGCTACTCTGCCTGGAACTTCGCGCCCGCAGCCAGCCGGATCAGACCCTTCAGCAGGTCTTCTTCGGTGATTGAGGCAGCCGAGGTGCTCTGGTACGCGTACTCTTCCGGACCGCCGACGACCTGCAGCGTCTGCGTTGGCGTGCTCTTGCCGACATCGAGGAAGTGCAGCGCGCGGTCCTTCACCAGCACGGCAAAGGCAGGCTTGTTGTCGCGGAAGAACTGCAGCGTGCCCGAGCCCTTTTCCATCTTCAACTGGTCGGCTGCCTCGGCTTCGTCGTTGAAGGCCTGGACCTCGGGCTGCAGCTTCTCCTGAAGATGCGTGTAGAGCTCGGCATCGTAAACGTCGCTGCTCTCCGACGAAAGCTTTGCCTGCTCGTCCACCTCGAGCTTGCCCTTCAGTTCTTCCGCCGCGCTCTTCCCAATCTCACCAGGCATGCCGTGCTCCTTTATTGTCGTTCGTTAGGATGCACGCCGTGCCGCTAGCGATCTATCTCGCCCAGCACGATGTCGATGGAACCGATCACCGCGACGACGTCGCCCAGCAGCTTGCCCTTGCACATGGTCTCGAGCGCCTGCAGGGTGGCGAACGAGGGATTGCGCATGTGCACGCGCAGCGGCTTGGCCGTGCCGTCTGCCACGACGTAGTAGCCCATCACGCCGCGTGGCGATTCCACCGTCTGGAAGACCTCGCCTGCGGGGACGGCGAAGCCCTCGGTCACGATCTTGAAGTGGTGGATGAGGGATTCCATCTGCGTCTTCATCTGCTCACGATCGGGCAGGATGACCTTGGGCGAGTCGGCGGTGATGCGGCCCTCGGGCATGCGGTCGATCGCCTGCTGCGCGATCTTCACCGACTCATACATCTCCTCGATGCGCACGGTGTAGCGCGCCCACGTGTCGCCCACGGTGCTGGTCGGCACCTTGAACTGGTACTTCTCGTAACCGGAGTAGGGCATGTCGCGGCGGAGATCCCAGTCCACGCCGCTGGCGCGCAAAGGAGGTCCAGTGACGCCGAGAGCGATGGCGTCCGCTGCCGAGAGTGGACCAACGCCCTTCAGGCGCGAGACCCAGATCGGGTTGCCGCTCAGCAGCGCCTCATACTGCGCGATCTTCTCCGGCATGCGCTTCAGGAAGGTGCGTGTCTGCTTCCAGAAGTCGAGCGGCGGCTCAAGCGCGACGCCGCCGATGCGAAAGTAGCTGGCCATCATGCGCTGGCCTGAGAGCGCCTCGAAGATGCGCAGAATGTCTTCGCGCTCACGGAAGCAGTAGAGGAATACAGTGAGCGCGCCGATGTCCATGGCGTGCGTGCCCAGCCAGACGAGGTGGCTCTGGATGCGGGTGAGCTCATTCAGCAGTACGCGTAGTGTCTGCGCCCGGTCGGGGATCTCCAACTCCAGCAGCTTCTCGACGGCGAGGCAGTAACAAAGCTCATTCGTCATCGGGCTCAGATAGTCGATGCGGTCGGTCAGCGGCACCACCTGCTGGTAAAACTTCGCCTCGGCCGTCTTCTCAATGCCCGTGTGCAGATAGCCGATGTCGGGCGCTACGGAGATGACGGTCTCGCCGTCGATCTCGAGCACCAGGCGCAACACGCCGTGCGTGGACGGGTGCTGCGGTCCCATGTTGAGCACCATCGTCTGCTCGCCGCCGGGATCTTGTGCGTGCTTGCGCGCATCGCGGACAACATCTTCAACACCGGGTACGAGAAGTTCGGGAGTTGCCGTGGGAGACATAGGTGCACCTCATGGAACGTGGCGCTATGCGCCGGTGAACGTACTATTGCGGATCAGTCCAGTGGCCTGCTTCACGCAGGATGTCCTTGCCTTTACGCGTCACGATCAGGTCGCCATCCATCATGTCCGCGGGAACGCTGTAGGTGACATCGCCATTGCGAAAGCTGAATCCATTGGAACCACAGGGCGTCTTCGGGTCTGCGGCACACATCCGCACGTCTTCCTTGCCCTGCAAGGTGATGGTCTGGCCAGTCGTGCTCAGCGACTTGTACGTAACCCGGTCGCAACCCACCGTACCCTCTTCGCAGTGTGTGGTGATGGCGATGGTGTAGTGCGCCGTCCTGAAGGTAGACGTCTCATTGACGACCTTGCGATGCGCGAGCGCCTTCTGCGCCAGCAGCACCAGTGACAGCGTCAACACCATCATCGGTAACCTTCGACGGGGTAGTCCTTGCGCAGCGGATGACCCTTCCAGTCGGTTGGCATCATGATGCGGGTTAGGTTGGGATGGCCCGCGAAGCGGATACCGAAAAGGTCAAAGACCTCGCGTTCGTAGAAGTTCGCCGAAGGCCAAACGGAGGTGATGGAGTCCACCGAAGGATCGTCACCGCTCAGCATCACGGCAAGACGGACGCGCTGCTTGAGGCTGTGCGACACGATGTGGTAGCTGACCTGAAAGCGCGGCTCGCTGGGGTACCAGTCCGCAGCCGTGCAGTCCTCGAAGAAGTTGTAGCCGGCAGCCTGTACCGCCGTAGCTGCAGCCACGATGTCGGACGGAGCCACCGTAATGGTCAGCTCCTTGCGGTCGTACTTTACGCGGACGACCATCGCCCTTAGCGCAGCGACGGCGGCGTTGCCGGGCAGTGCGGTCTCAACGGCTTCTATCGTCGTTAGTGCTTCAGACATCGTGACTCCGTGTTACAGATCAGCCTTGTCGTTGGTCCAGTCGAGGATGCCCTTCTTCCATACGTAGAAGAGGCCCACGGCGACAAAGCCGAGGTAGACAAACATCTCCCAAAAGCCGAAGAATCTTGAGCCAGTGATGCCCGGAAGCTGGCGGAAGATCACCGCCCACGGCAGCATGAAGACGGCTTCCACATCGAAGAGAATGAAGAGCATCGCAACCATATAGAAGCGAACAGAGAAGCGGCCGCGGGCGTCGCCGATTGGCTCCATGCCGCACTCGTACGCGCCGGCCTTGACCTTGCCGTTCTTGTGCTTGCCGATGAAAAACGAGCCCACCACCATGCCGCCCGCCATACCGATCGCGATCAGCAGTTGGAACGCAAGCGGGATGTAGTTCCACAGGTACGGATGCGCAGTGTTCAATAGGACTCCTTAGCGGAAGCAGCTTCGCGTTCTGTTCGATTCTAGGCTGGCCGTGCGCGCGATGTCACCTTCGCGCTGATAGCTAGCGAAATAGGGCCAGGTACCAGTCCAAAATACGGTCGCCAAACGCGGCAGAGAAAAGCCCGCCGATTGCAAGAAAGCTGCCGAAGGGAAGCCGTGTCGTTCCGCTGCCTCGCTTCACTGCCAACAACGCGATGCCTGCTACGCCGGCAAGCACCACGCCCACGAAGAAGGCGAGGCCCGTCAGACCGAACCCGAGAAAAGCGCCGATCATCGCGAGCATCTTGGCATCGCCCATGCCCATGCCCTGCCGTTTGCGTATGAGCCGATACCATGTCGCAATCAGCCACATCAACAGAAATGCCGCTGCTGCCGCGCCAAGCCGGCGGCCAAAGAAGACCTCTTCCGGCGTGAAAAAGGTCTTGTAGCGGACGGACGGCACCCAGAACGACTCAGCGCCCGCAAAGAAGAGGCCCGCGCACAGACCGCCGATGGTGAACTCATTGGGCAGCAGGCCCGTTTGCCAGTCCATCACCGCCAGGCCGATGAGCAGGAAGCCGAAGAGCGCGATTGCGCTGCCGTGTACGAACGCGAGCAGGACGGCATCGACATCCGACGAAGCGGTGAGGGCACGCGCCGCGGGTAGAAAGCTGAAAGCAAACCACAGAGCGGTGGCTATCTCAATCGCAGGATAGTGCCAGGCGATGCGTGCTCCACAGTCGCGGCAGCGTCCGCGAAGCAGCAGAAAGCTGAGTACCGGAACGTTGTCGAAGGCCCGAACGGGATGACCGCACACCGGGCAGTGTGATCGCGGCTGAACGATGGATTCTCCACGTGGCAGCCGCACGATGCAGACATTCAAAAAACTGCCAAGCAAGAGGCCGACGAAGCCCGAAAGCGTCAGAGTGAAGAAGAACGCGGACACGGGCTCAGTATACGAAGGCAGCCACGGGCAGAAGCGCCGCTAACCGTTGCGCGAACCCACCACGACAAGGCCTATACCGGCAACAAGAACAATGCCGCTGAGGATGGGCGAGATCGGCACATGCTTTGTCGAGTCATGGCTGATCTGGATCGGGCCGGCATCCACATCCGTCTTCTTGTGTGTGAAGGAGAAGCCCCCTGTGACGAGGCTTGCTAGTCCACCCACGATCAAAAGGATGCCGACGATCGTTGCTGCTTTCATGCTGTCTCTCCTGTAGGGGCTCGGTGCAGCCTAACATCGAACGCGTCAGGCGTGTGGCAGAATCCGGCGCGGCTGTGGGTCTTGCATCCGTTTCGCTCTCGGCGTACTTTCTGAAGTACACGGGAAAGGAGGATGATCCAGCCTATGAAATCTGATTGTAGTTTATGTGGT
>CAXTJS010000197.1:0-5266 GCA_964244605.1 uncultured Terriglobus sp.
CGCCGTCTTCTGCTGCCCCAGCGTGTATGAGCCGTTCGGCATCATCAACCTTGAGGCAATGGCTTGCCGCGCGCCTGTTGTGGCGAGTGCGACCGGCGGCATCCTTGAGGTCGTCGTGCAGGACGAGACGGGTTACCTCGTGCCCTTTGAGCAGGACCCGCAGACCAGCTTTCCGCTCGACCCCGCAACGTTCGCGAAAGACCTTGCGGCTCGCCTGAATGAACTGCTCGCTGATCCGGAGAAGGCAAAACGCTTCGGCGAAGCAGGCCGCAAGCGTGTTGAGGCAAAGTTTGCGTGGAGTGCGATCGCGGAGCAGACGTTGGAGCTCTATAGGTCGCTCATCGCGTCGCGTTCAAGCCTCTAAGAGGGGAACGTTCCCAATTACAGGATCATTTCTCGGGCAAGTCGCGCAAGGCAGCTCTCGACATCTCGTTTGAGCTGTGGAAGCTCGAGTTGAACTGTGTTCCAGACGATTTCAGCATCGACCTTGTCGTATGCGTGACGAAGCACATTGCCCAAGTCGCGCCAGCCGCGCCAGTCGGGTCCAGGGCAAACTTGGTCAGCAGTCTCACGCAGACGATGCGCCGCTTCTGTGATGATCTGAAGGTAGCGCTCCGTGAGCGCGCTGACATCGCGGTCCGATGCGTACTTCTCGTATGAGACACCGTTGAGCACCCGCTCAATATGAGCGATGTGGATGAGAATATCGCGCAGATGCGGCACCGGGTCCTTAGAAAACAACTACGGCCTCACCTAAAGCACGGTCACGTACATGAGCGCGCAATGTCTTCTCTCTCACAAGATCGACATCAGTGCCCAGCACTTCGTGAAGATCTCCCCAGATTGAGCCAAGGTCTAAAAGGGTGAGCCGGCGTTCTGGTTCGAAGTCAACAATGACATCCACATCAGACCCTTCATTTGCCTCATCGCGCGCGACCGACCCGAAGAGTCGCAGATGCACGACTCCCTTGGCGCGGAAGTTGGCTTCGTGTTGACGGAGCAGGGCGAGAGCGTCGTCGCGGGTCATAGCAACCTGTTGCGCATAGTATGACGCACTCACCATCCTAGAAGCGACGAATCAGGACCGGGCGGAGCAGCGTGACGTCACGGCTCGGCAGACCAGTGAACGCGCTTCTGCTCAGCAGATGACGGCGTGACGATTAGACATTCACTTCCTTGGCGTAGACCTGGTGCGTCACGTGGGGCAGGTCTTCGCCGGTGTGCATGGAGCGCACCGCCTGCAGCAGCTCTGAATCTGCGGTCGTCATGCGTTCGCGGCTGCGTAGATACTCGAGCCAGCTCTCCATCACAAAGCTCTCTTCCAGCCGCTCGGGGTTCTGGCCGTCGCGAAAGATGCCCCACCGGATCGCCCCGGAGCGCAGGCGCACGTCACGCAGCTGATGGATGGCATGCACGAACTCGTTGTAGCGCTCGGCCGGCACGGTGTAGTCGATGAGGATGCGAACCGGGCCGTCCTCCGGCTGTGGCTCCAGCTCCAGGTGCGGCACAGGCCGCTTGAACTGGTACGGCGACAGGTCAGGCAGAGTGCCCCGCAGCACGTGCAGCCGCAACGTGAGCGGCAGGGCCGCAGCCATCAACCCCGCGGACGAGCACAGGGCGATCTTCAGCGACGTATGCTCCGCGATGAAGCCCCACAGGATCGACCCAAGCGCGAGGCCGCCCTGAAACACCATCTGGTACATGCCTAGTGCACGAGCCTGCACCCAGCCCGGCGCGTTCAGTTGCACGCTCACGTTCAGTGTGGACATGGTGCACGTCCACGCGAAGCCGCCCGCGATGAGGAACAGAATGATCGGCCAGGTGTGGCGCGCAAAGGCCAGCACCAGCAACGTTGCAATGTACTGCACGCTCGCCGCGGCGAGTATCCGGTCGGCGGAAAAGCGCCTGCGCACTCTGGCCAGCAAAACTGCAGCGACCACCGCGCCAAGACCCATGGAGCCGTTGAGGATGCCGTACCCGAGCGCACCCTGGCCCAGATGCCGTTGCGCCACCACGGCCAGCAATGACCATACCGCCGCAACCGAGAACGTGAACAGGAAGGCACGGAGGAACACAGCCTGCAGCACGGGCGAGTAGCGCAGGTACCGCAGCCCGGTTTCTACCGAGCCCATGATGCGCTCGGCGGGCAGCGCGCTCTTGAACAGCGGCTGCCGCTTCCACACGTACAGCACCCAGATGACCGCTGCGAAAGAGCCAGCGTTGAGGGCAAAGGTCCAGCCCGCACCGGTACTCGCCTTGACGAACGCGGCCACCAGCAGACCGCCAAGCGCCGGTCCCGCGGCGCGTGCAAGGTTGTTGCTGGCCGCGGCAAGTGAGACGGCGTTTGGCAACTCAGACCGTGGCACCAGTTCGGGCACAATGGCCTGCCACGCCGGGCTGTTCATGGCGGAGCCGATGTTCATCAGGAAGGTGAGCAGCAGCAGCGTCACCGGTCCGATCACGCCGAAGAGGGCCAGCACGGCCAGCAGCGCGACCGCGATCATCTGCCAGGTCTGCCAGAAGATCAGCAGACGTCGGCGCTCGAAGATGTCCGCAGTGGCACCTGCAAACAAGCCGAAGATCAGCACCGGGGCCGATGCGGCCGTCTGCATGAGCGCGATGAGCAGGGGTGAGCCGGTGAGCGCGGTCATCAGCCACGTACCGGCCGTGTCCTGCATCCACGTGCCCAGGCCCGACACGGTGGAAGCGATCCAGCGGTCGCGGAAGAGCGGAATCTTGAGTGGCGCGAAGCCGTTCGCGGATGTCTTTACAGGCTCCGCTGCCTCTGGTGCAGAGGGCGGAGAGCTTGAATTGGCGAGCGATGCTGTTGTGGGAACGGGCTCGCTCATCCCTCAAGGGTAGCAACAGCACTTGAGGACGGACTAAGCCATCCGCTGCAACTCACCCTCCAGCATAGCTACGCGGCGCGTGCGCCAGTGATACTGCAGGTAGACCAGACCGGCGAGCAGGAAAAAGAGTGCAGCCATGAAGACCCATAACTGCCAGAGTGTCGTCAGCCCCCCGTAGGAGCCTTGCCATGTCCAAAAGTCGCAGGTGATCCAGTTGGTATCCAGGTGCTGCGCCTGCGCGGCCACGGCAGCAACTGCGCCGGTCGGCAACTTGACCTCTGACGTAGGCACAACGATGCCAAAGATCGGCATGGTCGTAGCTTCGTTGAGTTGGGATGAGCGCAACACCAGGCGGTTACCTTCCACGGCGTGATACCAGCCGAGCGAGCCATCGTAGGGGTCGCCGATCGCACCGGCAGGTGGCGCAACGACGCCAACAGGTACGTTGCCCTGGATCGTCAGGTCACCACGTGTACGCAGCGTGAGTTTCTGCTGCTGCGGCGTGCGCAACAGATCCTCCACCGCCGTCTCGTGAGAACGAATGTTGGCCGGTGGTGCGGTCAGCAGACCGACGATCGTCATCAGCAGAAAAAGCAGGCCCAGCCCGGCCACAATGCCGGAGTAGAGCAGCACGCCCGTGCGTCCCAATCCGGGGTAGTAGAAGTCTGTGCGCTTCAGCCGACCCTCATTTTGCGCGAGCAGCGCCGGCAACTGGTCGGTGCGCAGCCGGCCCGCCTGCCACAGCCGCACTATGGCGATCGGCAGAATGTGGTAGCGCGCATCCAGGCTTGAGACGAGGCCGAGCACGTCGGTCTTATCCAGGTCTTTGCCGCTAACGATGGTCTGCATTGCGTCCGCGGAATACTGCTTATACAGGCCGACGTCGTTGCCGGCCACCATGCGGAAGACGCTCAGCGTCATCTGCGCGGGGGCATTGCCGTTCCACGGATCAGCCGCCGGAAAGACCTGCACGGTGCCGAGCTGCACCGGGACAGGGTAGAGGCGAAGGGTGCCGTACATCAGGCCGCCGTCCTCTTGAACATGAGCAGTAGCAGGCCAAGCACCATAAACACCATGCCCCAGTACTGCGCCCGCACGCCATAGACGCTGTGCACAGGTGCCTGCATCACGGTGCGGCCCGAGGTCACTTCCACCACTGGCCGTGGCGGGTGCCGGTGAATGTAGTAGCCCCACGCCACCACGATCGCGCCAGAGAGGATGATGCCGAAAGCGATGGGTGAGAGTGAGTGGCCGGGCTCTGTCGACTGCGCCCATGTGGACCCGTGCAGCCAGAACCAGGCATTCGGAAAGAGGTAGGCTCCGCCCAAAAGAATTGCAAACGTCCAGATACCGTGACCGCGCCAGATGATCATGTGTGTGTCCGTTGGGTGACTTTGCGGCTTTGGATGCAGATGTACTCGCTCGCGCTTGCTACGTCTCCAATGCTTCGCGAAGAGAAGCATGCAGATCATCCACATACTGCTGCAGGCGTTCGGGCTGCGGCAAGCCCGGGTGGTCCAACGTTTCTTCAATCAACCGGGCATGCTCGGTCGCCTCGCTGTAGCCAAACATGCCGAGCGAGCCAGCCAGCTTGTGCGCCATATCCAGCGCCTCGGACCGTAGTTCCGGCTCGATGGTGCGCGAGGTGGAGAGCTCCTCCGCGGCCCGCGCCAGTACCTGCAGGCGCTCACGGGTCTGCGGCAGTTGCTTGTGCCAGATGGCGGCGATGCCGGCTTGCTGCGTCGATCCCATCCGTGCAGCTTAACCGGTCGGCGGCGTGGCCGTCTTCACGATGCTTGATAGCCCGCGTAGACGCGATCAAAGACGGCATTCCATGAGCAGGTGAGCGCATAGTCGCGCGCTGCTGTTTGCATCGCCGCAAGTCTCTCCGGTTGTCGCAAGAGATCGGCGACGGCGCGGGCGAAGGCGGCAGGCTCGCGCACCAAGCCGGTAGCACCGTCCTGCACGATGAACTTGGGGCCACCGCCGTGCGTCACGATAGCCGGTACGCCACTGGCCAGCGCCTCGAGCACCACGTTGCCAAAGGTGTCGGTCTCGGATGGAAAGAGAAATAGGTCCATGCCGGCGTATGCCTCCGCAAGCGCTTCGCCGCGCAAGACGCCGGGGAACTCCGCATCCGGCAAGGCCGCGCGCAGCGCCGCCTCTTCGCTGCCATGGCCGATGATGCGGAAGCGTGTGTTCGTGATGCCGAGGCTCCGCAGCTCTTGCTGGATCGCCGGCAACAGGGCGATGTTCTTCTCCACCGAGAGCCTGCCCACATAGCCGAGGATCATGGTGGCATCACTGCTTGCGCGTGATCGGCGCGCCGGATCGAAGAGGCTTGTGTCCACCCCGCGCTGCATCAGCCGGCAGGGCTTGCCCGTCTTACGCTGCAAGAGCGCGCAGAGCTCCTCGTT
>CAXTJS010000197.1:5276-5688 GCA_964244605.1 uncultured Terriglobus sp.
AAGCCGGTAAAAGCGGCTGGTCGCCTCCAGCGATGCGGACTCGATCCATTGCGGGATCGACGCATGCACGCGCCCGAGCCCCTGCGTTCGCCGACCCGCATACTCGTGCACGTTGGTGTGCCAGCTCGCGGCAAGCGGTATGCCGTGCTTCCAGGCGAAATACGCGCCAAAGATGCCGAGTTCACTGGGCCCGGTGATGTGGACGACATCCGGCTGAAATTGCCGCAGCACATAGCCGATCGCGCGGCCGTGCCGGGCGAAGAGCGGGTCGAAGCTGAGGTCCTTCTCAATGTGGATGCTGGCACGGCTGCGCGGCAGCTCAAAGCTCGTGACGGAGCCCTCCTGCACAATCGCCGGCGTGCGCGTTCCTGCGCGTATGCAGAGGAAGGGAAGGTCATGCCGCTGCGCGTAC
>CAXTJS010000198.1:0-5481 GCA_964244605.1 uncultured Terriglobus sp.
ACAGCGGGCTCCACATGGCTCCGCCATTGCCTATGAGGAAGAGCGGTCCTACCTGGTGCTGCCGGGAGCGCGGCGCGAAGACGCTGTTGAAGTCCATCGTCTCAACCTTCGTTTCGACGCCGACGTCGCTAAGAAACTGCGCTACTGCCTGCGCAACGTTGGCATCCTCCAAATAACGATTGCGAGGCGCCTGCAGAGTCTCATGGAAGCGAATGCCGTCACGGCCACGCGGGTACCCGGCTGCATCCAGCATCGCTTCAGCCCTATCGGGGTCGTACGGGTAGGGTGGGATGGAGGTGTTACCGGGCTCGATGGGGCTGCTCATACGCGGGCAGGCGAACTGCAGCAAGGAAGAGCAGATGGTTGGAACATCCACCGCATACTCGAGTGCCTGCCGAACGGCCTTTTTCTGCAGCGGCACCCCTTCCGGCGTGGAGGCAAACTCCGGAGAGAAGTTGAAGCCGACGTAGATGCGCCGCGTGCCCGCAACCGCATGCACAGTGGCCGTGCCGGAGTTGTTGATCGTGCTTACCTGATCCGGTGACACATTCGTGATGAGGTCCACGCCCCCGGCAATCAGTTCCGCCGCGCGAGTGCTTGCTTCGGGGATGACCCGGAATGTGACGCGGTCGAACGGTTGATGGTGGAAGGTATAGCTGCTGTTTCGTTCGAGGGTTAGATGGTCGTCGCGCTGCCACTCCACGAGCCGATAGGGGCCGGTAGAGAAGACGGTCCGCGTTGCCGCTTGCTGGCTTAGGCCTTCGTACTCCTTTCGGCAGAGGATGGCGGCTTGTGCCAGCATGCCGGCTGTCGCGGAGGAATACCCTTTCAGTGCGACAGTGACGTTCTGATCGTCCTGAGCACGTGCACCGCGAAAGCCGATTGCGGAGTAGATAAAGGCGGGCAAATTACCGAAGAAGCCAAACTTCGGATCGGCCGCTCGCTGCAAGGTGTAGGCCACATCTTGCGCGGTCAATGGCGATCCGTCCTGGCAATCAAAGCCCGGACGAATGTGGAAGGTGATCTCGTTACCGGCAGAGTTCCACGTGTAACCGGACGCAAGCTCGGGCACAATACGACCGTCCGCGGTAAGTTTCAGCAGGTGCACCCAAAGCAGGTCCGCGATGCTGACGGAACTCATGGAGTTAAGAGCATCCGGTTCCAGACTCTCCATGTCAGCACTTTGCGCCACGGTAAGAGTCGTAAGCTTCGCAGTTGTGTCTCGTGAGATCGCTCGTGCACGCCTATGTGCGTACACAGCAAGTGCGAGGCCGGCTGCCAGACAGCCCACGATGATCCATCTCTTACTCACACGCATTCCTTCACGCTTGCCATGTTCTTGCAGAACTGCAGCACGGCTATGCCTACTTGAACTTAGCTACGTCGATCGCTGGGACGCACCGTCCACTGCAGTTGCCGATGCGTAAGCCGTCACAATTCGGGCCACGGTGGCCTCACCGGAGGGATCGGTAGAGGCGTTCAGCGGGACGAAGACGACAGCGCCCTCTCTGCGTGCAAGCACGTTGCCGACAACGAGCAAACGCATCATCGTGATGGCGACAGCGACGTCCTCTACACCAAGGCCAAGCCAACGGCCGCAACGCCTGGGCGTACTGCGAATGCCAAGGCGCTGAAGCAGGCCGGCGCTCAGGGCGGCACCGTGTGCCTTCATCGTTTCAGAATTGGATGAGACGCGCGGATCGGGCTGCAGCAGCAATGCCTCGTCTTCCATCCTGTCCAGTAGATCGCCGATGGCGACTTGCTGCTGAGCCGGTATGTGTTCAAACCAGTAATGCGCCGTTTTGGCTACCGATGTGATGACGTTCTTAATTTCTTTTTCGATGCGGTATGCGGGACTGGCAGGCAGGCAGAGTGTGTTCCCTTCCGAATGCGCCCAAACGTTTTCCATCGTGACAGCGCGTGCGAGCCACGAGGCCATCGCACTGCTGGAACAATGCGTGACAATCCAGCCGGAGACCGGAGACGGTTCCACGTACATGCCTGTAACCAGACCGATGCCGCGACCGATCTCCTTCATCACAGCGGTGTTCTGGTCAGGCATCGCCTCGATGTCGGCTAAAGTGCCTGGTTCAAGCAAGGTGCCGCGATGAGGTGGTCCACCAGCCATTGCAAGATCACAGAACGATCCCCACATGTCACGCCAGCGCACCAGACCGTCACTCCCGTACTTCATCGAGGCCGAGCCCATGGAAACTGACGACACGTCCTTGTAGGTCTGCTGGTACATGGGCGGCAGCATCGTGTGGATGCGCGCCTCTAGCTCCTCCAACCTACGGGTCATGACTGCTCGTGTCGGCATGCCTTTTATTGTCGGGCAGGAGGATGTACTTCCATCCTCTTCTAATGATCTGCTGACGCCTTCTTAGAAGAACAGAATCGGCAGAGCTAACGTTCCAGCTGTTCCATTGACGTTGCGTGTTGTAGTGAAGTGGCGGAGAGTGAGGGATTCGAACCCCCGATAGCCTTGCGACTATGTCTGATTTCGAGTCAGGTGCATTCAACCGGGCTCTGCCAACTCTCCGCTTGTCCCCAGTTTAACGCGCTCCTCTGCAATCGCAAAGGTGCTGCGTCTTCGTAGGCTGTGGCGCTTCTCTGCGGACTGAAGCGAAACGTTTTTCAACGTCGGTACCGGCTCTTCCACAAGGGAAAAGCGCGTAAAGTAGGGCTGCGTCTGACTGGGCGCAAGACGCCTTAAGTTTCCACAACACTGCCCTACATCTTGTGCTTGCGCGATGCATGGGCCCACGCTACAGTAGCGATACTCCAGAACAACGGAGAGTATATGAACTTCGCAGAGCTTCGCTCATGGCGAAACAACGGCGAAGCTGCGACGGACCGGCAGGCCTGGCGGAGGGCTCAGCCGCACGCAGCGATTCGTTTCAAGATTTGAGGCCTTCGCCTCACGACAGTAAGTAAGGAGCACCATGGCGACCACCACCGTTCAAACGAGCCTTTCGGACATCAACCCCGGCTTCCCCATGCGCGACGAGACACCCGTCATGCATGTGAAAAAGCGCAATGGCTCACTTGAGTCTGTCGATGTGAACAAGATCGTGCGCGCCGTGCAGCGCTGCTCGCAGGGGCTGTCGCATGTGGATGCGATCCGGATCGCATCCAAAACCATCGGCGGCCTTTACGACGGTGCCACCACGCGCGAGCTCGATGCAATCTCGATTGACACCGCCGCTGCGCTGATCGCGGAGGAGCCGCAGTACTCCAAGCTGGCCGCGCGCCTCTTGCTCGCCACCATCATCAAGGAAGTGGCCAATCAGAACCTGCACTCCTTCTCGCAGTCGGTGGAGTACGGCGCGCAGGAGGGCATCGTGTCGCCGGCGACGGCCGAGTTTGTGAAGGTGCATGCGCGCAAGCTGAACCATGCCATCGATGAGAACCTCTCGGACCGTTTTGAGTACTTCGGCCTGCGCACGGTGTATGACCGCTACCTCTTGCGCGACCCAATCTCGCGAAAGGTCATCGAGACACCGCAGCACTTTTTTCTTCGCGTGGCCTGCGGCCTGGCTGGTACGCCCAATGAGGCTATTGAGTTCTACAAGCTGATCGCCGCGCATGAGTACATGCCGAGTTCGCCGACGCTGTTCAACAGCGGTACCAGGCATCCGCAGATGTCGAGCTGCTACTTGCACGACTCTCCAGGCGACTCGCTCGAGTCCATCTACGACGCGTATAAGGATGTCGCGCTGCTCTCGAAGTTCTCGGGTGGCATTGGGCTCGCCTTTCACCGTGTTCGTTCGGAAGGCTCGCTCATTCGCGCGACCAACGGCCTTTCCAACGGCATCATTCCATGGCTCCGCACGCTTGACTCCTCTGTCGCCGCGGTCAACCAGGGCGGCAAGCGCAAGGGTGCCTGCTGCGTCTACCTGGAGCCGTGGCATGCTGACATCGAAAGCTTCCTTGAACTGCGCGAGAACACCGGCGATGTTTCGCGCCGCACCTACAACCTGAACACGGCCAACTGGATTCCCGACCTGTTCATGAAGCGTGTGGATGAGGACGGCACCTGGTCGCTCTTTGATCCGAAGGTGGTGCCGCACTTCCCTGACCTGTTCGGCGAAGAGTTCAACGCCGCCTTCGAGAAGGCAGAGGAAGAGAAGCTCTATGCGAAGCAGGTGAAGGCACGCGATCTTTATGCCCGCATGATGCGTTCGCTTGCCGAGACCGGCAATGGCTGGATGACCTTTAAGGACGCCTGCAACCTGAAGAACAACCAGACAGGCGCACCCGGCAACGTCGTGCATCTTTCGAATCTTTGCACCGAGATCACCGAGGTCACGAGCAAGGACGAGACCGCCGTCTGCAACCTGGGCTCGATCAATCTTGCTCGCCACACCACGATGAACGCCGCCGGCGAGGTCGTCTTCGACTTCGACAAGCTCGCCGAGACCGTTCGCATCGCCGTGCCGATGCTTGACCGCGTGATCGATATCAACTACTACCCGGTGAAGCAGGCTTCGGACGCGAACTCTCGCTGGCGACCGGTGGGCCTGGGCGTCATGGGTCTGCAGGATGTCTTCTTCCAGATGCGCCTCGCCTTTGACGCACCGGAGGCGCAGGCACTCTCCGCCAAGATCCAGGAGGAGATCTACTACCACGCGCTGATGGCGTCGGTGTCACTCGCGGAGAAGGCAGGGTCGCACCCGTCGTTCTTCGAAACGCGTCTCGCCAAAGGGAACTTCCAGTTCGACCTTTGGAACGTGGAGCCGACCGGCTCAGAGCGTTGGGAGGAGCTGCGTCAGCGCATCCTCAAAGTCGGTGTGCGCAACTCCCTGCTCATCGCCATCGCACCAACGGCAACCATCGCCTCCATCGTTGGTTGCTATGAGTGCATCGAGCCGCAGATCTCAAATCTCTTCAAGCGCGAGACGCTCTCTGGTGAGTTCCTGCAGGTGAACCGCTACCTGATCAATGAGCTGAAAGCACGCGGCATGTGGAATGAAGAGATGCGCAATCGGCTCAAGGTGTCTGAGGGTTCAGTTCAGGGGATCGATGAGCTGCCTGCCGACCTGAAGCTCATCTACCGCACCGTGTGGGAGGTGCCTATGCGTTCGTTGATCGAGATGGCGGCGGCCCGCAACGCCTTTGTCGATCAGGCCCAGTCGCTCAATCTCTTTGCGGAGTCGCCCAACATCGGCCGCCTCTCCTCGATGTACATGTTCGCGTGGAAAGCGGGCCTTAAGACGACCTACTACCTGCGGTCGCGTCCCGCAACGAAGATCGCCAAGACCACCGTGCAGCGTGGTGCCATGAGCTCCGCCCAGCCCACACCTTCTGGAGCGCCGGCACCTGCTGTCGTCGCTTCCCTGCAGGCCAGCGAGCCGCGTTCGTCTGAGGAGAAGCCGACCGTCTCCGCTGCCGACGCGATTGCCTGCTCGCTGGAGAACCCAGATAGCTGCGAGGCCTGTCAGTAGCGCACTAGAACCCGGGTGCCCCACCTTCGCGACA
>CAXTJS010000199.1:0-5418 GCA_964244605.1 uncultured Terriglobus sp.
GTCCAGGCGAGGACGGGGAAGACGATGCCGTAGTGGTGCTCCCACGCCATGGGCGACGCCGCAACAGAAAGAGTCGCCATCGCGCCCAGGTCACCCGCGGAGCCCTTGAGCTTGCCCCACGGAAAAAACAGGCCAAGCGCCGTCAGCAGCAGAGAGGTGAGCACCGTCGTGCGATAGATCCACGGGATGTTGGGCGAGTAGACAAACGGATGGTACGGCAGGTTCTCGCCATGAAAGGTCATGCGGTTCAGCGTGCCGAACATGCTCTGGTTGCCGTAGTGCGACTGCGCCTTGTGCGACAACGACGCGAGCACCGTGAGGTAGTCCAGATTGTTGTGCACGCCGAAGTAGGCAAACGACATGGCAAACAGCACACTCGCGAAGGCGAGCGCCGCGGTGAGCGCGCTCCACTTGCGGCGCAGCGCGAACCATAGCAGCAGCAGCACGAACTGCGGCTTGACCATCGTCATCGCTGCCACAAGCAGGCCGCCGGCGACTTCTCCGCGCTTTGTGCCGCGCGACCACACAAAGATCACCGCGGCGAAGGCGCAGGAGAGAAAGGTGCTCGCGTTGCCGAGCGCGTAGCCCTTGAACAGCGGATAGAACCCCGCCCACAATACCGCAACGGCAATCACTGAAATAGCAGAGAGCGATCCACCGCGCCGCCTCAGCTGCAGCTGTCCGATGGCAAGTGCGAAGCCGAGCACGCCCACGGCAGCGAGCCACGAAGCCCACGCAAGAATGCGCAGCTCCTGCGCGCCGAGACCCACCGCACGCACCAGCACCATGGGAAAGAGCGACGGCAGCGGATAGATCAGCGTGTCATACAGCTTGGCGAAGTAGATGGGCTCATGCGGATGATCGCGGAAGTAGTCCAGCGACTTGAGCATAGGCAGCCACGAATCGGTCCATTGCCGCACGTGGAGAAAGGCGAGCACGTCGCCCTTGATGTTGGCGGGGCTGCCCAGGTGAAGCAGGTGATACACGAGCCAGATGCCCACGTTCACCAGCAGGACGGAGCCGAGCGCATACAGCAGCAAGCGGCGGTCGTGACTGCGCCGGTGCTCCAAGCCGCGCTCCATCGCGAAGCTGGTCTCTGCCTCTTGTTCGCCCGCTGCGTGGGCATGGTGGTCGTGGCTCAAGGCATCCCCGCTTCGGTGCGTTCCCAACAGCATCGCACCAATACTCGCAGCAGCCATCACGGATTTCTTCATGTCTCCTATGGAACGTCATTTCGACCGGAGCGCAGCGAAGTGGAGAAACCTGCTTGCCTTCCGTAGCCCGTGCAACCGCGGGCAAGCAGCAGGTTTCTCCGCTCCGCGACGAAGAGCCGTCGCTCCGGTCGAAATGACAATGAATTTGCCACATCGAATGCCTCTTGGGAAACCTTAATAACTTGTTAGCTCTCGACCCTTCATCCGCGACGACGCGCTAGAATCCGGGCACACCCCGTTGTTGACCGCCGCCATCCCCGGAGAACGCCCGTGTCCGAACCGCTTGCCGCCATCCCACCCGCGCCCACTTACACGGATCGCCTACCGCCGGCGGATAGCTATGACAGCCTGCCGCCGCTCTCGCAGGGCGAACGCGTGATTGACGCCTACGTCGCCCCGAGCAAAACCTTTGCGGACATACGCCGCAACCGGTCGTGGTGGCTGCCCTTCCTGCTGATCTCGCTGGTGGGCTACGCCTTCAGCTTCACGGCGCTGCACCGCGTAGGCGCGTCCACGCTTGCTGAGAACATCATGCACAGCAATCCCACGCAGGCCGCAAAGCTGGCCGACGCGCCACCCGAGCAGCGGGCGCAAACGCTCAAGATCACAGCCATGACCGTGCAGGGTTTCATGTATGCGGCACCACTGGTGACGCTGCTCTTCACGGCGCTGCTCGCCCTATTGCTCTGGGTCGGCTTCAACTTCGTCCTGGGCGGCTCATCCACCTATGGCGGCATGTTTGCCGTGAGCCTGTACGCGTGGCTGCCATCCATCATCGTCACGCTCGTACTCATCGTGCTGCTCTTCGTGGGCGACGCCGACAGCTTCAACCTGAATAATCCCACCGGCACCAATCCCGGCTTCTACCTCGGCGCGGACGCAGCCGCGTGGCTGCGCACGCTGCTCACCTCCTTCGACGTCTTCACGCTGTGGTCCACGGCCCTGCTCGGCCTGGGCGGGGCTATCGTTGCGCGCGTAAAGGTGGCCAACGGCCTCATCCTGGTCTTCGCCTTCTGGTTCCTGATCGTGTTGGTAAAGGTAGGCTTCGCAGCGGCTACCAGCTAGATCGCTTCCGCTTCGATTCGCTCCTCCTCAATCGAAGAGACGTCATTTCGACTGGAGCGTAGCGAAGTGAAGAACCTGCTTTCCTTTCGGAGCCCTTGCCGCTTCGGGCAGACAGCAGGTTCTCTGCTTCGCGACGATAGAAATGTCACTCCGGTCGAACTGACGCAGTCTAGCCGGCAAGATCCCGCTGCGAGACAATGCGGGATGGCCTTGAACCCCTCGGCAAAAGGTGTCATCCCGCCCTCTGCGGAAGCTCTACCGCGCTTCAACACCGTCGATGTTCTGCGCGGGCTGTCGATCCTCGCGGTCGTCCTCCTGCATGGCCGGTTACGCGTGTTCTTCGAAGGCTTCTCGCTTAAGGGCACGCTGCCACGCTGGATGCTGCACCTCTTGTTCAGCAATGGCGACAACGGCGTCGTAGTCTTCTTTGCCGTCTCCGGCTTCTGATCACGCTTACGTCGATGCGGCGTTTCGGCGGGCTCGGCAAAATGCTGGTGCGCGACTTCTACCGCATCCGCTTCGCGCGTATCGGACCACCGCTGCTGCTGTTGCTCGCCGTATTAAGTGCGCTGCATCTTCTGCACGCGAGCGGCTTCCGCATCGCGCCGAACCGCGGTACGTTGCCCCACGCGCTCTTCGCCACGCTGACCTTCCACCTGAATTGGTGGGAGGCCGTGACCGGCTACCTGCCCGCGAACTGGGACGTGCTGTGGTCGCTCTCAGTCGAGGAGATGTTCTATCTCTTCTTTCCGCTCGTCTGCGTGGTGCTGCTGCGCAGCCGCTTCGGCATGCCCGTGTTTGTGTTGCTTCTAAGCGCCTTCATCGTGATGGGCCCGTTCGCCCGCGCGGTGTGGACTGCCTACAACCCCATCTGGCAGGAGAAGAGCTACCTCGGCGGCATGGACGCAATCGCCATGGGCTGCCTGACCGCGCTGCTTGCCGATCGCCTGAGGTCCCGTATATTGCAACCGGCTCTGCTCATCGGCATGCAGGCGCTTGGTTCGGCCCTGATGCTGCTGATCGCGCTGTGGCCCGCGTCCGCGTTCATGACCTTCCTGGGCCGCACCGCGCTGGATGGCTCGGTGCTGCCGCTTGGAGCGTGCCTGGTGATGCTTGGCTCGGTGCTGCGCGCGCGTCCCGGCTATCGCTGGACGGCACCCATCCGGTGGTTCGGCCGGCAGAGCTATGAGGTGTACCTGACGCATGAGTTCGGCGTGGTGTGGCTAACGGCCGCACTCGTCACCTTGCAGAAACGAGGCCACGCAACCGGGCCGGTGCTGCTCTGGATTGCCGCGATGCTGGCGGTCTCCATCCCACTTGGCTATGTGATGGCGCGCTTCTGGTCTGAGCCGCTGAACCGCCGCCTGCGCCGCAACTAGCAACCGGCCATTGTCTAAGCCAGCCGCGCAGCGCTCTGCAACAAAAGTGGGACAGCAACGCCGTGCAACCGCTGGTAGGCTCTCGCGTATCCCTCGACTCTGCTCTGCACTCCCGCCGCGCGACGGCGGAATTGTGAGGAACGCCGTGCCTGCCCGAAAACCACAGCGTGAGGTTTTGCCGCTCACCTCACTCCGCTTCTTTCTGGCATCGTGGATCGTTGTCTACCACCTGTATGTGAGCTTCGCTTCGGCATACACGCAGCACGTACTTGGGCGTGCCCACCTGCTGCCGAATGTGTTTACCGCGTATGTCGCGGTCGGCATGTTCTTCATGCTCTCCGGATTTATTCTTGCCCTGAACTACCCTCCCGGCCGCAAGTGGACGAGGGCGGATGCGCGCAGCTTCTTTCTTGCGCGCCTCTCGCGCATCTATCCCGTCTACCTGCTGTCGCTGCTTGCCATGGTGCCCTTCGTGCTCGGGCCTGCACTGGTGCAGCATGACCGCGCGCTCGTGCTGCGCCGGGCAGCTTCAGGGGCAACGAGCCTGCTGTTGCTGCAGGCGTGGCTGCCGAGGGTGGCACTCTCGTGGAATGGACCCGGGTGGTCGATCTCAGACGAGGCCTTCTTCTATCTCTGCTTTCCGCTGCTCGCCGCCGCGTTGTTCCGGCCCGCGGCGCTGCGTCGCTGTGTGGCCGTGCTGCTTGGCCTGTGGTTTGTGGCGCTGGTACCACCTGCTCTTGCGATGGCCAGCCATGTACACGGCTTCAGCGATGCCGTCGCGACGCAGAACCCCGACCTACCGTTCGCGGCCTTCATCAAGTTCAACCCGCTGCTCAACCTGGCGATGTTTCTGGCGGGCGTGACCGTATGCCGATGCTACCTGCTGCTCAAGGCATCGCGCGCCCTGCACCGGAGAGGGTACGTGCTGTATGGGCCGGGGCTTCTTCTCCTGTTTACCGTGACTGCCATGGCGGATCGCGTGCCGTACCCGCTCATGCACAACGGCTTGCTGCTGCCGGCACATGCCGCCATCATCCTGGGGCTTGCCCTCGGCGATCGCTTCCTTTGCACACTGCTGTCGAACAGGCTGCTCGTGTTTTTAGGCAAGGCGAGTTATGCGGAGTACCTGCTGCACCTGCCGGTACGGCTGCTCTTCGACCAGTTGGGCGCAAGCTGGACACCGCTCTGCCAGGTCGTCTACCTGCTGGCCGTTTTGTGTGTGTCGGCACTTGTCTTCCGCTTCTTTGAAGACCCGCTGCAACGCCGGTTGCGGCAGGCACGCTGGAGCAAATCTTCCAGCGCAGGCCGTCAGGAACTGACGTCCCCATGGGCGATGTAGCGGCTACCGCCCAGATCGCGGGCTAATCCAATCAGCAGACAGGGTCGGCCCTTGTATTGAAGCTCCCGCCAACTCAGCCGTTCGCTGCCAACGCTCACCGTTCAATGCCGCACATTGCAGATCAGTGAAAAGCGCTCAGGGAGCGCGGCATGCGGCGTTAGCCTCATGGAGGCGCAAACCCTTCTTTCCCGGCGGGTTGGGTGCCGTGCATGGAACCGAAGGCGTCACTTACGCATCTATCTCTTGTCCCACTAAGCTCAGGCAAACAGCGCCCGTCGCACGCCGAAACAACACTTCCAGGAGAACCATGGCCAAGCCAGCAAAGCTCGCAGAAAAAGCCCTCACCCTCGCCGCACGCGGCGCGTGGACGGTCTTTGAAAAGCTGAACAGCATCAGCCCCAACGCTTCGTTCACGCCCAAG
>CAXTJS010000200.1:0-5349 GCA_964244605.1 uncultured Terriglobus sp.
TACACCGTCCATGTCGAAGAGAAGCGCCTGTGTCGTGATGGTTTCGGGCATGCGTTGATTGTACGTAGGCGGTATGGTGCCATTCGATCTTTGCGCGCGAAGCTGCCTACCCCATGAAGTGTCATTTCGACCGGAGCGACGGCTCTATCGTCGCGGAGCGGAGAAACCTGCTGTTTGCCCGGACCGTCGTCGGCCCTCAAAGGACAAGCAGGTTTCTCCGCTACGCTACGCTCCGGTCGAAATGACGATTTTCAGGAGAACTGCAAAGAAGCAGCACAGATCAGCCCTGCAGCACAAACTGCTCCGCCGCCGCCAGGATCGCCTTCACGTTCTCAGGCGAGGACGCCTCGCAATACACGCGCAACAGCGGCTCCGTACCCGAGGCACGCAGCAAGAGCCACGTCTCGGCCGGCTCGGGTGTCTGGCCTGCCTTGGCTTTGTCTTCCGGGATCTCCAGGAAGAACTTGAAGCCGTCCAGGTCCTCCGTGCGCAGCACCTTGTATCCGGCGAAGTCCCTCACGCCACCGGCGGCACGCGTGATGGCGGACTGCTTCAGGCGGTCGTCGATGTGCATGTCGATGCGGCCGTAGTGGTGCTCGCCGAACTCGGCCTGCAGCGCGGCGACGAGTTCGCCAAGCGTCTTCTTCTCGTCGGTCATCACGTTCGCGATGAGCAAGGCGTTCAGGATGCCGTCGCGCTCCGGCAGGTGTTTGCTGATGCCGACGCCGCCCGACTCCTCACCGCCAATGAGGATGTCTTCACTCAGCATCAGGTCGCAGACGTACTTGAAGCCGATGCCGTGCTCGTAGAGCTTGCGGCCGTATTTCGCGGCGATGCGGTCCAGCATCTTGGTCGTGTTGAAGGCGCGGGTAACGCCGCCGGGCCAACCCTTGCGGGTGAGCAGCCAGTGCAGCAGCACGGCGTAGATCTTGTGCGCGTCGACGACGTTGCCGTGCTCGTCGACCGAGCCGATGCGGTCGGCGTCACCGTCGGTGACCAGGCCGGCATCGCAGTGCTCTTCCACGACCTTCTGTTGCGTGAGCGCGATGTGCGGCAGAATCGGCTCGGGATTGATGCCGGGGAAGTCGGGCCGGCGCTCGCCGCGTATCTCGACGCACGGCACGCCCGCGCGTTCGAGGATGCCCTTCAGCACGCCCGCACCAGCTCCGAACATGCTGTCGATAAGAAAGCGGTAGCCGGACGCTTGAATCGCGGCGAGATCGGCAAACGCCTCCACGGCGGCGATGTAGTCGGGCAGGAAGTCCGTCTGAAGGATCGCGCCGGGGATCTCCGCAAGTGGAAGCGGCTCGCCGAGGTATTGCTCGATCTGCTTGATGATGCCCGGCGAGCCGGAACCGCCGTAGCTCGCCTTGTACTTCACGCCGTTCCACTGCGCCGGATTGTGCGACGACGTAATCATCACGCCACCAGCTGCCTTGCGCTGCCGCACGCCGTAGGAGAGTGCAGGCGTCGGCGTCACGTCCGTCGCCAGCATGACGGGGATGCCCGCTTGCGAGAGCACATCCGCGACCAGCCGCGCGAACTGCGGCGAGCCAAAGCGCGTGTCGTATCCGACGCAGACGCCGGCCTTGAAGTTCTCATGCTTCAGCACATAGTGCGCGATAGCCGATGCAGCAACGCGCACGTTTGCATAGGTGAAGTCGTCGGCGATGATGCCGCGCCAACCGTCAGTGCCGAACTTTACGGCGTTCTCAGTCTTGCTCATAGGTCGGTTCCGATTGTAGCGAGGAGATGGCGCTGCTTAGACCAGATCGGGGCGGTTCTTCTTCACAAACTCTGACACGATGCGGCCGACCTCCTGCGAGTGCGCGCGCGTTGTTACCAGCAAAGCATCGTCTGTCTGCACGACCACGAGGTCATTGACGCCGAGCAGCGCCACGGCCAGGCCAGGCGCATACACGTAGTTGCCGCTCGCATCGATGTGCAAGCTCGTGCCGGCATCCACCACGTTGCCGTTGCTGCCCTGCTGCAGGTGCTCCAGGTAATGTTCGTGCAAGGCGCTCCACGAGCCGAGATCGTTCCAGCCGAAGTCCGCGGGCAGGCAGTAGAGGTTGCTCTTCGCTTCACCCTTGAACGAGCGCGGCTCAAGCACCGCGAAGTCGATGCTGATCGACTCGATCGTCGGATACAGTTCCGCGAAGGTGGGCGTGAAGGCCGACGTGCCGTATGCCTGTGCGATCGCCTCCAGCGGTGCCATCATTGCGGGGCAGTGCTCGCGCAGCGCGTTCACCAGCGTGCGTGCGGACCACAGAAACATGCCGCTGTTCCAGCTGTAGTTGCCCGCAGCCAGAAAGCGGCGCGCGTTGGCAAAATCCGGCTTCTCGGTGAAGCGCTGCACGGCGGTGACGGTCACGTCGTCACCCGTGTCGAACGGGACGGCTGCTCCACTCTGGATGTAGCCGTAGCCTGTCTCCGCACGGGTGGGGGGCGCGCCAAGCACCACGATGTTCTCGCCCGCTGCGGCGATGCGGATGCCCTCGCGCATACGCTCAGCGAAACGCTGCGGGTCCGTGATGACGTGGTCCGACGGAAAGACGCCGAGCACGGCATCCGGGTCGGTCTGCATTACGATCATCGCCGCCAGCCCGCAAGCGGGTGCCGTGTTACGCGCTGCAGGCTCGCACAGGATGTGGTTTGATGCGACCTCAGGCAGCTGATCTGAGATGGTACCTGCAAGCAGATCGTTTGTGATGACCAATACTTGGTCAATTGGCGCAAGTGGCTGCAGGCGCGCACAGGTCTGCTGGATCATCGTCTCGTCGCCAGAGAGCGCAAGCACCTGCTTGGCGCGGGCACGGCGCGAGCGCGGCCAGAAGCGCGTGCCGCTGCCACCCGCAAGGATGACGGGAACGAATCGAGGATCGATGCTGGAGCTTGCGGTCACGAGAAAGGCCTGGCGATGAATGAGAGCAGTCTATTCGACTTCATCGGCGGAACGGGAAAGATCGTCAGGCCTGAGCCTGAAGAGTCAGCGACGTCTTCTCCAAAAGCAACCGCAACGTGCGTGGAGTTGTCGCAAAGTTCGCGGCGTACGTTGCGAAACCTGGCGAACGTCGCGGGACGCTTTTGCTCTACGCAAGCTTGCCGAAGAACTCCCGCATGCGTTCCAGACCCTTGTCGATCACCGCAGAGGACACCGCATACGAGAGCCGGATGTGCTCCGCCGTGCCGAACGGCTCGCCCGGTACGCAGACCACGTGCGCGTCGGAAAGCAGGCGCGCCGCAACGTCCGACGCCGTCCGGATGCCGGCCTTGCCGAAAAAGGCGCTCACGTTCGGGTAGACGTAGAAGGCGCCCTGCGGCACCGTGCAGGTAAGCCCTGGGATCGTCTCGAAGCCGGCAAGCATGCGGTCGCGAATCTCGATGTAGCCGGAGCGCATCTCGGTGACACAATCCTGCGGCCCGCTTACCGCGGCGATGGAAGCATGCTGCACCATCGTGCTGGTGTTGCTGGTGCTCTGCGACTGCAGCTTGCTCATGGCCGCGATCACCGGCTTTGGCCCCAGCGCAAAGCCGGCTCTCCAGCCTGTCATCGCATACGTCTTCGAGAGCGAGCCAAGCACCACGATGTGCGGCTTGCATTCGGTCAACGACGCGCCGGAGACGGTCTCGCCCGTGAAGTTCAGGTAGACGTAGCACTCATCGAGCAGAACGAAGATGTTGCGCTCATGCGCGAGCCGCACGATGCCGTAGAGGTCGTCTGGCGCGATGATGGCGCCACTCGGGTTCGACGGCGAGTTGAGGATGATGGCGCGCGTGCGAGGCGTGATCGCCTGCTCAATCATCGCGGCAGTCACGCGAAAGTTCTCGTCCTCACGCGACTCCACAAAGACCGGCACGCCACCCGCGAACTGGATGATGTCCTTGTAGCTGACCCAGTAGGGCACGGGCACAATCACCTCGTCGCCATGGTTGACCAGCACCTCCATCGCGTTGAAGAGCGCCAGCTTGCCGCCGGTAGTGAAGACGCACTCATCGGGCGCGTAGTCGGTGCCGAAGTCGACAGCGTGGCGATCCACGATGGCGCGGCGGATCTCCGGGATACCGGCGACCGCGGTGTAGCGGGTGTAGTTCTTCTCGATGGCCTCGATGGCTGCCCGCTTGATGTGGTCGGGCGTGCTGAAGTGCGGCTCCCCCGCACCGAAATCAGCCAGGTCAATGCCGGTGGACTTGAGGCGCAGCGCCTCCGCCGTGATGGCCATGGTGGCCGAGATCTCAATGCGGTTGATGCGGTCAGAGAGCGTGAGGCTCGCGGGTGCGGTGGTAGCGGTGGCCATGCAGGTAGTTTCGCAGATCAAGCCGATGCCGAACGACTGAATCTGAGTCGGGTCCCAGACCGCTAAGGAGGACCGAATTCGTCAGACTCCATCTGTCTTTGGATGGCGGAGTATCACGAGGCCAAACCCGACAGCAAAGCTGACATAGAAAGCCAGAAGCGCTCCCAGGCCCAACGAGTGTGGCAAACCGGAAAAGGACTTGACCAGTGCCATGGCAACTACAAAGAAGTGTAGAAAGTTTCCCATCGCCACAGGCCGGCTGTAGATGCCGCCTATCAGATTATCCTTCGCCATCCAGTTCAAGATGGCGAAACCCAGGAAGAGTGCGCCACAAACCTGCGCCAGTGGTGTGAGCAGCGGGCCATGTACCCCTCCTGCTCTGTGAATCATGTCATCGGGTGCGAACGTCAAGGCCAAACCGGCCACGAAGAGGAACAAGGCACTGACAATCATTAAGAGCTTGGCAAAGGAACGCGACATTCATTCCTCAAGATCAGTTGAGTACGAAGACTACAGCTCCCTCCGTTCGTCTCACAACTTTCCTGCTCTCTTGCCACTCCACAAGACGCAGGCCTCACTGCGGCTACGTGCTCGCGCCCGTCTCCGGCAGTGCGACGTTCGCTGGCGTTTTTGTCTGCAATCGCCGCATCACCGCCTCGGGCACCAGCGTTGAAATATCGCCGCCAAGCTGAAACACACCTTTGATCAATCGCGAAGAGACATAGGTGTACTTCTCCGCCGGCTGCATAAACACGGTCTCAAGATTGGGATCGAGCTTGCGGTTCATCATTGCCATTTGAAACTCGTACTCGTAGTCGCTTACGGCGCGGATGCCGCGCAGCACCGCAGTCGCTCCCTCCTGGCGGGCAAAGTCGACCAGAAGCCCGTCGAAATCCAGGAAGACCGCCCGCACCGGTTCGGTTCCGCCCACGCCCGCCATCGTATCCTTCGGCTACAGGGCTCCGAGGCCATGCGAATAGCCCTGGTCCACCGCGCATTCCCGGGCCGGCCCGGCGGGCAGCTGCTCGGCCCCACCTTCGACTATACGCAC
>CAXTJS010000201.1:0-5320 GCA_964244605.1 uncultured Terriglobus sp.
GCCGCGAATAGTCGCTCGGTAAGGTTGAGCTGAAGGTCTACCTGGCGCGACGAGATCTCGCTGATGTCCGGATGCGTAAAGGTGTGGTTACCGATCTCGTGACCTTCACGGTACACGCGCTGCAGAAGGCCGATGTTATCTTCGGCTTCCTGGCCGATCATGAAGAAAGTGCCCTTCACCTTCAGTTTCTTGAGCGAGTCCAGGATGCGCGGCGTCCACTCCGCATCGGGGCCGTCATCAAAGCTGATCGCCACCTTCTTCGGCGCATAGCCGAAGTAGGTTACGGTGTACGAACTCGGCAGCGCACTCATCACCTCCGAGTCGATCTGCTTCGAGTCGTCATCAATCGTCAGCGTGCGATGGCCGTTGCGCGGCTTGCCGGAGACGCGCATGATGTCGCCCTCGCCTTCGACATCAAGGTCCCAGCCGGGCGGCACGTCCGCAAGGTCGCGCACCGGATTCGACTTCGTCGGCTGGTCCCAGATCTTCCAGAGCGACTGGTCTTCCTCGCCGAGCCGCCATAGCGCGAAGGTCTGGATGCCGAGCTCGCGCGCGGCACGCATTTGGTTGTAGGTCGTGACGGCGTCTAGGAACCAGACCTGGTGGCGCACATGCGCATCCTCGTCGTCGTAGGTGAAGTGCGGGTTGCGCGATGCGTCGTCCAGATCGACTTCCGATCCGGAGTCGATAGCCGCCTGCCACACCGCCTGCGTCGTCATATTGTCGGAGTGGACAAGCTTCGGCACAAATAGAGGCTGCGGCTTGCCTGCCTTCGCCTTTGCAGTCGGCGGAGCGTTGGGCGGCAGTGTCATCGTCCAGTCGTAGCCGTAGCTGCCGATGGCGCAGAGCATCTTCTGCTTGGGCACCACCTGCATGACATTCTTCAGGTTCTGCACGAACCAGTCCTGCGAGGCGATGGGGCCGGGCTCGCTCTCGGTCTCGTGCTGGTCGTAGTTCATCAGCAAGAGACCGTCGGAGTTTGCGGCCATGTACTTCAGGTCCCAGTCGTCATCGGCGATCGGCGTGTTGATGTAAAGCCGCAGGCCCTTCGGGTGCATCTGCGCGTACAGGTCGCCGATCAGGTCACGGTAGCCGGGCTGTGCCTCGCTCGGGATATCTTCAAAATCAAGCGAGATGCCGTGATAGCGCCCGTTCGAACCGAGCATCCGCATGACTTCTGCGACAAAGTTGGCGCGCGAAGCCGGGTTCTGAAGGAAGTTGCCGACACTCGGCACGAAGGTCTGCTGCACGATGTCGAAGTTGTTGACCAGCGGAAAGATCTCAGTGTTTGCGCCCGAGTTTGCAATCAGTCGCTGAACCTTATTCTCGATGTCGATGCCGTGCACGCCAGCCCGGTCGATCACGCTAAAAGTGCGGTTGTCCGACGAATACGCCGTCAGCTTACCGTCAGGCGTGATGACGTGCAGCCACTCCGGGAAGAGCAGGTCGATCTGCTGCACGTGCTGGCGCAGCGAGCTATAACTGGAAGCGTCATAGTCGACGTAGTACGCGGCACGCAGACCCTCGTCGGTGTTGAGTGGAACGTCCGACGGCTTGCGGTCGGTCTTGCGGTGCGCCGAACGGCCCTTCTTCGCCTTGTCTGCAGGCACGGGCGGCGTATTCAGCGCATGATAGTTGTGCTTCGGCTGCTCCAGCAAAAGCTCGGGCAACGGACGGATGCGCAGAACGCCGATGACGAAGATGATGAAGCAGACAAGGCCGAACGCAGCGGAGATGTCGAGAACGCGGCGCAGCCGCTTCCAACGGCGGCGCTTCTCGTCATAGAAGATCGGTTTTTCCGCGGTACTCATCCGTCCGTATGGTAACCCTGCAATGCCTCAGCGATTGGACTCGCGGCAGCGGCCTGCCGTTATGATGCAAAGCGATGCGCAAGGTCAGCTACGGAAGGCCCGTGGTGCTTGCAGCGGCGCTGCTGTGTGCCGGGCTGCTGTTGCGCCTGTATTTCGTACGCTGGCAGCCCTTTGTCGCGGGAGATTCGCTGCTCTATCAGGACATCGCGCAGAACTGGCTGCACGCCCACGTCTACGGGCTTTCCACCGATGCGGCACCGCGCCCTACGCTGATCCGTCTTCCGGGATATCCGGCGGTGCTTGCTCTCCTTGCGCTTGCGACAGACCGCTTTGTGCAGGCTGACCCTGGTACATTGCAGAGCTTCTTTCCGGTGCTGTACCTGCAGATCGCCGTTGACCTCTTCACGTGCTGCTTGCTCGCTTCGCTTGCGCACCGGCTCTTCGGAGCGCGTGCGGGGCAAGTAGCGCTGGCGCTGGGCTGCCTGTGCCCTTTTCTCGCGAACTACACGGCGGTTCCGCTCACAGAGACGTTTGCCCTGTTCACCATGGCTCTTGCCTACTGGACCGCGCAGCGCTGGCGAGATCGGCAGCGCTGGCCCATGCTGGTGACCGTCGCGGCTGCGCTCAGCGGTAGCATTCTGCTGCGGCCCGACCAGGCGCTGCTGGCGCTTGCAGTCTGGCCCTTGCTGCGGTTGCCGGGCAGTCAATCGAAACGATCAAGACTGTTGCCGGTCATAGTGTGCGTGGTCCTGGTGGCTCTGCCCTTTGTGCCCTGGACGGTACGTAATGCGCGCACCTTCGGTGTCTTTCAGCCGCTGGCACCGCGCCTTGCGAACGATCCCGGCGAGGCGGTTCCACGCGGCTTTCAGCGCTGGTACCGCACGTTCGCGGTCGATTTTGCGTCGACGGAGGACGCTTACTGGAAGTACCCGGAAGAGCCGGTGGTCGTCAGCGATCTTCCTGCACGTGCCTTCGATTCTTCAGAGCAGAGAGTGCGCACGGTTGACCTCCTGCATCAGGCGGCAGCGTACAGCCACCTGGATGCGCGCGTGGACGCCGGCTTTGCGGAACTTGCGGCGGAGCGCATCCGTGCCCGTCCTGTGCGCTACTACCTGATGCTGCCCGCCGCACGGCTGACGAACATGCTCTTTCATCCGCGGGTAGAGATGCTGCCGGTTGCGGAGCGATGGTGGCAGTTCCAAGAGCATCCGCGACAGAGTGCCTTTGCCGTGTTCTATGGGCTGCTCGGCGTCGCGTATTTGGTTCTTGCCCTGCGTGGACTGCCGAGAGCTTTGCGGAGTGCACCGGTAGTTGCCGTGAGTCTGTGCGGCTTTGTGCTGCTGCGTTGCGCGCTTCTGCTCACATTGGACAACGCCGAGCAACGCTACACGCTCGAGTTCTTCCCTGTGTGGATCCTGCTCGGCGCTGCATGCTTCGCGGCAGGACGGAGAGAGGCGCAATGACGAAACCACACCATGGGACATCGCCTGTTCCGAACCACGAGGACAGGCCCGCAGCGATCGCCCGCTTCAAGCACCTGACCGAAGTCTCCTTACCGGCACAAGCAAAGGCGGAGCACTGGCCGCTGCGGCTGGACCACTGCTTCAAGCGCGTATGCCTCGACTATGCCTTCCAGGACGTCTGGTACAAGCACCTGAAGAAGCCTGCGGAACGCCACATTGAAGGCGAAGCTCTCGGCCGTGCGCTTCAATGCGCAGAACAGATTGCCCGCGCAGGCGAGGCGCTATTGCGGACGCGGAACACGGAAAGCCTGCGGTACAGGGGCAAGCTGCGCGAGTAGCGGCATACAGCCAACCGAAAAGCAGGAAAGAGCTTTTCGGAAGGGCACAGCTTCAGCTGTGCCGATAAGCTACCTTCTCCAGGGCGGCTTCAGCCGCTTAGGTCAGCTTTTCAGGAGCCGACTTCGGCGGCGAAAGTCGGATTGCTCAACATGAGCTGGCACAGCTGAAGCTGTGCTCTTCCTAAACATGCGGCACTGACGTGGACTCATTCTCGTTCAGGTGGCGATCCATAGATCGCGCCTTCAGCGCTTCTATCCTAAGCTCGACGTGTACCTGGGCCTACGGCCCAGGCTGGTATAGATCGGGCCTTCGGCCCTAAACGACTCCGAGTGGAACATAGCCATGCTCCGTCATTTCAGAAAAGAGCCTGACCACACACAACAAAGATCTCAGCCGCGTCGCAGCTTTGAAGCCATCCAATACTGCTGCAGGATGTAGCTGTCCGTCATACCCGCGATGTAGTCGGCAATGACGCGCGGCAGGCCTTCGCTCCGGCTCTCCTCAACATAGCCTTGCGGCAGGCGCTCAGGGTGCCGCAGAAAGAAGCTGAACAGAGTTGAGACAACATTTTCCGCTTTGTCATGCTCGGCTTCGAGCGAAGCGCAGGTGTAGAGCGCCTTCAGCAGGTAGCGCTTCTCTTCCTGCCGCATCCCCTCAACTGCCGGCGAAAAGACAGCCACGCGCTCAGAATGGTGCCGGACGTCTTCGAGCGTCTGCAGTCCGGCTTGTGCCACCTGATCGGCTGTTGTGCGGACCAGGTCGGCGGTGAGTTCATCCTGCATCCACTGCAATGCTTCGTGAAAGAGGAACTTTTGCTCTACACCGGGGTGCGCCGCCCGCATGGTCTCGTACGCGCGGCCCATGATGCCGATGTTGCCGCAGATGTGTTCGATGTCGAGCAGGCCGGACTCCACACCGTCGTCGAGGTCTGCCGTGAGATATGCGATCTCATCTGCAAGGTCGATAATTTGCGCCTCAACAGGCGGACGCTGCCCAAGGTAGTACGGCGCTAGCTCCGGGTACTGCGTTTCGGTGTAGTCACGCGAGTGCTTGATGATGCCCTCGCGCACGCCGAGGGTCAGGTTTAGGCCGCGATGCGCGGCGTACCAGTCTTCAAAATGCTCCACGATGCGCAGCGCGTGCAGGTTGTGGTCAAAGCGCAGGCCATGTTCCTGCAGGCACTTGTCAAGAGCGCGCTCGCCGGCGTGGCCGAAGGGTGGATGGCCGATGTCGTGCACGAGCGCGAGAGCCTCTACGAGTTCCTCGTTCAGGTGCAGCGCACGCGCGACTTCGCGGGCTATCTGTACGACTTCAATCGTGTGCGTCAAGCGCGAGCGGAAGTGATCGCTCTCTCGGCTGGTAAAGACCTGCGTCTTGCCTGCGAGACGACGAAAGGCACGCGACTGCACGATGCGCTGCCGATCCTTCTCGAACGGCGTGAGGCCAGCCTGCTCCGGCTCGTTCCACACGCGCGGTGCGAGCCGGCTCTCCTCCTCACCAGAGACGGAAAGAGCCCGCAGAGATCTCTGCAGGCCTTCCGCAACGCTTCCCTCTTCACGCAGAACCACTAAGGCGTTACCCGCGTGTCGCGTGAGTTCTTGGCCAGCTTTACGCGTGCTGAATCGAGGCGCTTGTGCAGCTTGGTTAGGTCGTCCGCCTCGATATCGGCGGGGAGCGATTTGTTGTACTCGACAACCGCGCGCTCCC
>CAXTJS010000202.1:0-5193 GCA_964244605.1 uncultured Terriglobus sp.
TCAGGTGAAAGACAGCTACGCCGTCGCAAAGGAGGTCGGGGCCGTCTCCACGAGCCTGGATCGCCTTCTGCAATCGGCCTTCGCCGTCGCAAAGAAGGTCCGCACGGAGACGGAGATTGGGTCGTCGTCCGTATCGATCGCGTCGGTTGCCGTCGATCTTGCCAAGCGGATCTTCGGCTCCCTGCAGAAGTCGCAGGTGCTCTTGGTGGGCGCGGGCAAGATGAGCGAGCTTGCGGCGCGTCACCTGATGGCGCAGGGTGCCGAGCAGATTCTTGTGGCCAACCGCACGGCCGAGCGGGCGCAGCGGCTCGCGGCTGAGTTCCACGGGCTCGCCGTGCCGTTTGACGATCTTCAGGTGCACGCGCCCAAGGCCGACATCATCATCACCTCAACCGGGTCGGGCAGGCAGCTCTTCAACGTCTCTGAGGCGCAGGCGATCCTGCAGAAGCGGCGTGGGAAGCCGGTCTTCTTTATCGACATTGCAGTGCCGCGTGACGTGAACCCCGCAGTCAACCGCGTTGATGGGGCCTTTGTCTACTCCATCGACGACCTGCAAGAGGTCGCAGCGCAGAATCTGACCGAGCGCTCAAAGGAAGCGGCAGATGCCGAGCGCATCGTGAGTGATGAGGTGGAGCGCTTCCACAAGCGGCTGCAGACGCTGGATGCCGTGCCGGCGATCCTCGCGCTGCAACAGCACACCGAGCAATTGCGCCTCGCCGAGCTGGACCGCAGCCGCAACCGTCTTGCGAACCTGACGCCGGAGCAGCAGGAGGCCGTTGAGGTGATGACGCGGTCCATGATGAACAAGTTCCTGCACGCGCCCGTGACCGGTCTGCGCGACGCCGCCAATGCCGGCGACAACACCGCCGTTAACGCACTTCGGCGTCTCTTCACCCGCGGGAGCTAAGGCCTGAGCCACCGCTCCAGGTGATGCCTCATCACAGGTGTTGAGGGTGAGATGGCAGACGAGACGAACGACATCAACAGAGAGCCACGCGGCCTGGGCGAGCATGCCCGTGGCCTGGCCAGCGAGTATGCCCACGAGCAGGGCTGGGGCCTGGAAGAGGACCAGCGGACAAAGCTGCCCGAGGGCAAACAGAACACCGACGGCGGCACCGACTACGAGTACGGCGCGCAGGACTTTGGCGACGAGCCTGTCGACGCCAGCACGACAGCAGATGCCTTGCCCACCGTTGAAGAGGTTGCGCAAGCATTCCAGAAAGGGAAGTAGCCATGTCACAGAGCAAGACAAGCAAAGACGCCATGGAGGCGTTCGACCAGGTAAACGAATCGGCCGCAGTTCCCAAAGCCGAAACTGGCACCCACGCACGTTCCCATGCGGCGCACCTCACCGAAGAGGGCAAGGTGCACACCACGCCTGAGGGCTACGGCAAGCAGGGCCGCGAGCCCGGCACGCTGAACGAGCCTCCGCAGGAGCCGAGCCGCAACGGCAAAGGGCATGCGCGCGAGTAGCTTAGGAACGGCACCTGCGGGTGCCGTTTCGCTTTGCGGTGCTCATGCACAGCGCTACACTTGCCGCATGCATGTACGCATCGGCTCCCGCGGCTCGAAGCTTGCACTTTGGCAGAGCAGGCACATCGCAGCGCGGCTCCACTCTCTAGGACACACCACCGAAATCATCCTCATCAAGACGGTCGGCGACCGCATGCAGGACCCGGCCTTTGCCGCGGCTCATCCCATCACGCCGGAGCTGGACGGCAAGGGCATCTTCATTAAGGAGATTGAGGAAGCGCTTGCTGCAGGGTCCATCGACCTCGCCGTTCATTCGCTGAAGGACCTGCCGACACAGCTCGACGAGCGCTTCACCCTTGCCGCGATCCCGGAGCGGGCCGATCCACGGGACTGCCTGCTCTGCCCGGAGTGGCTGCAGCTGCACACGCTGCCGGAAGGCGCACGCGTTGGTACAACCTCTCCTCGCAGAACAGCGCAACTGCTGGCGCATCGGCCCGACCTGCAGTTCATCGCGATTCGCGGCAACATTGACACGCGCATTCGCAAGCTCGCAGCTGGCCAATGCGACGCGCTGGTACTGGCGTGCGCAGGAATCGACCGGCTCGGCACAAGCCTCTTGCGCGCTGTCGACCTCGACCCTGCGCACCCGGAGTTCGGGCGTGCGCCGCACTTCGAGTGCGTCACGCATCCTGACCATGCGCATGACGCGGACCAGCACGGGGACGAGCTGCCTGGGCAGTCGGACTGGGTGCGCGAACGGTTCGATCCGGACACACTCTGCCCCGCGCCAGGCCAGGGTGCGCTCGCGATCGAGACCTTGCGCGGTGCGGCAGAAGTCATCGCGGCAGTTGCGCCCCTGAACGATGCCGTTGCGCAGTTTGCCACAGAGGCGGAGCGCTGGGTGCTGCACGCGTTGGGGGGCGGCTGCGCGCTGCCGGTTGGCGCGCTCTGCACGGTGGGCCGCAACGGCGTTGCGACGCTGCAGGCCAACGTCACAGCGCCAGATGGCGAGCGCATGATCGCCATCACTGAACGTGCTGTCGCTGGTGAGACAGCGAAGGCCTTCGGTTCGCGCATTGCTGCTCTGCTGAACGCGCGCGGTGCGGCGTCGCTACTCTCCGGTGAAGCTGCGGACGAAGTCACACTCAACGATTCGCTGCTGGCTTGATGCCAGACAACGTGGGAGATTTGCCGCGCGTGCTCGTCACGCGGGCTGCGCATCAGGCGTCCGCGCTGGGCGATGCGCTTGCCGCGCGTGGCTTGCTGGTCGTCAGCATTCCCACCATTTCCATCGAGCCGCCGGCTGATGAGTATGAGTCGTTGCACCGCGAGCTTGAGCGTCTCGACGACTACGACTGGCTGCTTTTCACCTCTGCCAATGCCGTGCAGGTCTTTGCGGAGCAACGGGAAGAGCTTGGCGTTGAAGATGTGCCTTGTCGCATTGCGAGCATCGGTGCCGCAACTTCGCGCGCGCTACGCGAAGCGGATCTGCGCGTCGACCTGCAGCCACAAGTTGCCGTTGCAGAGGAGCTCGCCCGCGCACTCAAGCCGCGTGCGCCGCATAGCCGCATGCTGCTCATCCGTGCCGAGTCGGCGCGCGATGTGCTGCCGCAGCAGCTGACGGCTGCAGGTGCTCAGGTCACCATCGCAGCGGCGTATCGAACGGTCGTGCCCAGCGAGTCTGTCGAAGCACTGCGCCGCGAACTGCCGCGTATCGCGGCGGTTACGCTGACCAGTTCGTCTGCGGTGCGCAACCTGCTTGAACTATGCGACGCGGCTGGCGTGACGCTGCCGCGCGGCGTCGTGCTCGCCTCCATAGGGCCGATTACTTCGGCGACCGTGCGTGAATGCGGCTACACTGTCGGCGTAGAGTCCACGGCCGCGCAGGTGGAGGTGCTTGCGAGCGAACTCGCGCGCTACCTGCAGCGGCTACGCAGTTGAGAACACCTAATTTCTAAACTGCGGGATGACATCAAGGCACCCCCATATGGGTGTGCTCCATGTCCGGATTTTCGGACATGGGATGTCTTGGGAGTCCCATGTCCCAAACGCGGGACATGGGGCACACACCTACACCGGCAAGAAGAGTTAATGCGAACTCCAGGTCTTGTCGCCGGAGTTGCACGACGTCTCCAGCGAGCAGTCCGCGCACTTTGGCTTACGCGCCTCGCAGATCTGCCTTCCATGGTGGATCAGCTGGTGCGCGAAGTCGATCCAGCGGTTCTGCGGGACGATCGCCATGAGGTCACGCTCGACTCTTACGGGATCGTCGTTGGTGGTGAGTTCAAGCCTTCGCGATAGCCGCAGCACGTGCGTGTCCACCACGACGCCGGAGGCGATGCCGTACCACGAGCCGAGTACCACGTTGCTGGTCTTGCGCGCGGCACCGGGAATGCGCAGCATCTCGTCCATCGTCTCGGGCACTTTGCCGCCGAACTCCTCGACCACGACCTTTGCCGCGCCGACCAGCGACTTCTGCCGGAAGAAGCTGAGGCTGCCGATGATCGGCTGGATCTCCTCGGGCTGCGCGAGTGCCATCTCACGCGGCGTCGGGTAGGCGTGGAAGAGCGCCGGCGTGACCATGTTTACGCGCGCATCGGTGCACTGCGCGGAGAGGATCGTCGCCACTGTCAGCTCCCACGCGTTCGTGTGCGTGAGCGCGCAGACGGCGTTGGGATACGTCTTCTGCAACGCATCCAGGATCGCAGCGATGCGTTCGGGCGCAAGCGGCTTCTTCGTCTTGCCGGGCTGCTTCTTCGGCGCAGCGGGCTCGGATGCGGCAATCTGCCGCGCCTTCACGCTCTTGGCCGCGGCCGGCTTCACGGCCTGCTTCTTCAGCGCGGACTTCGCCACCTAACCGAGCCGGTCCAGCATCTCCTGCGGCGAGAGGCGCACGCACGAGAAGATCGGGAAGTCCTTCAGTGTGTACATCGAGATCTCCGTCTCACGCAGCTGCTGCACAAGGTCGACGAAGTCTTCCGGAAAGTTCGTCTCGAAGGCAACGACGAACTCCTGATCGTCGATGCCGAACGAGTAGGTCGTGTTCAGCTTCACGCGCGGATACGCAAGGCCGATGCGGATGTGCTCGTCCATCAGCCGCTTGCGCTCCTGCATGCTGAGCAGGTACCAGGGCCGCGTCTTCCAGAACGGATACACAAAGATGTACTTGTGACCGCCGGGCCGGATCGCACCGCGGCCTTCGCCCTCGCTCTCGTCCTCGCGGTCGATCTGGTATTGCGACCGCTTCGTCATGGAGAGGAAGTTGTGCGGCGTGCTGACGTAGCCGCCGAGCGGCGTTGTCAGCAGCTCCGCGCGCATGCGGTTCATCTCTTCCACGCTGTAGCAGATGGACCAGACGCAGAAGTCCACGTCGCCGCGCGTGCCGATGGTGGAGTAGCTCAGTGAGAGGAACTCGCCGGGCTTGTTCCAGCGCTGCATGACCTCGACGAAGGCGGCCTTGTGCGCGGCCTTCTCGGCTGCGGGCAGCCGCTTCCACTCCGGCATGATCTTGTAGAACGAGAAGGCGACGATCTGCCGCTTGCCGGTACCGGCGGCGTGCTCCCGCTCCCGACGCGCATTCTGCTGGAGACGAATCATCTCATCGTCGGCTACTGGTGGCTCTTCGTTCTCCTCGTCGTGGCGGGCTCGGTGGGGTTTCGCGCTTTCGTGCGGAGCGACGAAGGGCGGCTGAATTGGGACCGCTTTCGGCTCCATATTCCC
>CAXTJS010000203.1:0-5064 GCA_964244605.1 uncultured Terriglobus sp.
GACGCGCCAGTTCCATTGGGTAAATCCATCGCCCAGGTCCTTATGCCCGATCAGTCGGCCGTTCGACACGTCTGTCAGGCCATTTGGTACTGCAATGTGGAGGTCAATGCCCTCCTGCGGTTCGTCCTTCCACTGGTCCTTGTTGGGCCACCAGACGCTGGCGCCCTCGTCCTCGCATGAGGTCACGATCCATGGCCGGCCCTGCGGGTCCGTCTTGAAGACCATGCCGCCGAAGCGCCCGATCTCCTTCGGCTGGCCGGAGTAGGCGACCTGGATCTCATACGTCTTACCCTGCTTCAGCGGCTTGGGAAAGTCGACGAAGAAGGTTGTGCCTTCGCGCGTGAACTTCAGGTCCTGACGCTTGAGCTTTACGCTGTCGATGCTGAGTATTGGCGTCAACTCAAGCTGAATGCGTGAGCCGTCCGCGAGCATGCGGAAGCGGATCGTGTTCATACCCCGCACCGACTTCGCCATAGGATCGACGCGCAGATCGAGGTGATAGAAGAGCAGATCGTTGTTCGCGCGAAAGGGTCCGTTCGCGCCACGCAGAACATCCGCCGCTGTGGGCGGCTCGGGTATCTTCTGCGCGTACGCGGAGGCACAGCCAAAGGTAAGCAGCAGAACAAGGAAAGGCCGAAAGCGCAGGAGCATGCACACAGCATAGCCGCGCCTTCGGCCTTCTCCACCGACTACTTGCGCTGGCCGCTCAGCTTCGAGGCAGCCGCTGCCTTCTGCGCACCCTTCTTCTCACCAGCGCTCTTGCTCGCCTTGGGCTTGCAGCTGCCCTTCTCGCCCTGCTTCTTGCCGGGGGTGGGTTCAAAGCCCGGCCAGCACGCGTTCGCGCTGGACGACTTTTTCGCTCCGCTCGACTTCGCCTCAGATTTCTTGCCGGGCGTCTTGCGTGTGTCCGCACCAGTGATGTGGCGGCGGTCTGCGGCGGTCTTTGTGTTTGCGGATTTGGTAGCGCGTTTTGCGGAAGGTGGCGTCTTCTTCGCCGCAGATTTCTTTGCCGGAGTTTTCTTGGCGGCTGTCTTCTTCGCGGGTGCCTTCTTGGTTGCGCTCTTTTTCGCCGTTGCCTTCGACGAGCTTGACTTCGTAGCGGACTTCTTTGCAGTTGCCATGCGCCGTTAGAGCAGACACGCTACGCGCGAGTTATCTCGGTGGCCATTTGCAGTTGCAGGCGAGAGGGCGGCGATAAAGGCGGTTCGTGCTTCCGCATGAATGGACCCCACCCTTTGCGGTAGGGCCGCAAAGGATGGGGCACCCTGTTTCGTGGCGCTGCGGTACCCGGGTGCCCCATTCTTCGCGAAGCGAAGGGTGGGTAAAGGGCGGCGACGAAGATAGCGCTCAGGCTACTGCAATGCGCGCGGCAACATCGAGGGCTAGCGAAGCCTGAGTCGAATGGCGCCTTTGGCGGTTGAAGGCTCCACGATCACACCGCCCTGCGTGATGACGATGCTGCCCTGCGCGACGAGCCTTCGTGCGGCCGCACGCGCCGGTTCCATCAGCGGCTCCCATACTGCGCGATCGTCTGACAGAGCACCACCACCCGCAACCGACCGCGCCGCCTCACTGGGGCAGATGGTCTTGCCTGCGCCACGCCCATGGAGCAGCTTCAGAATGGTCGCTTCCAGTGCAGCGTCCTGCGCATCCGGCTTGTTCCTGCGGCACGCATCGGAGCAGAAGCGGACGTTCTCCCAATCGCGCTCCCACTTCTTGCGCCACTCGATTGTGCGACCGCAAGCAGCACAGGTTTTTGCGGCATGCACGCCTGCTCCGCTGCTCTTCTCCGGCTTATGTTTCCGATCGCCCAAGCTGACCCGCTTACTTGCTGACTCGCTGACTCGCTGCTTTACTCAGATGTGTATGTCCACCTTCCCGACGCTTGCCGAACAGCTAGACCTCATCACGAAGGGCGCCGCTGAGATCATCCCGCTCGATGACCTCTCCAAGCGCATCGAGCAGTCCATCGCAACCGGCAAGCCCATGCGCATCAAGGCCGGCTTTGACCCCACCGCGCCCGACCTGCACCTGGGTCATACGGTGCTGATGCGCAAGCTGCGCCACTTTCAGCAGCTTGGCCACACGGTCATCTTTCTCATCGGCGATTCGACCGCGCTCATTGGCGATCCCACCGGCAAGTCGCAGACGCGCAAGCCGCTCACGCGCGAACAGATCGCTGAGAACGCCCAGACGTATCAAGAACAGGTCTTCCGCATCCTTGACCGCGATAAAACCGAGGTGCGCTACAACTCCGAGTGGCTCGACAAACTGAGCTTCTATGACATGGTCAAGCTCACGTCGCAGTTCACCGTGTCGCAGATGCTGGAGCGTGAGGACTTCCACCAGCGCTTCAACGCGGAGCAGCCCATAGCCTTGCACGAGCTGCTCTACCCCATCATGCAGGGCTACGACTCCGTCGCACTCGAGTGCGATGTAGAGCTGGGCGGTACCGATCAGAAGTTCAACCTGATGCGTGGCCGTGACCTGCAGCGCCACTTCAATCAACCACCCCAAATTGTGCTGACGATGCCCATCATCGAGGGCCTAGACGGTTTGCAGAAGATGTCGAAGTCGCTGAACAACGCCATAGGCGTGAACGACTCAGCCTTCGACATGTTCGGCAAGCTCATGCAGGTGTCGGACGAGCTCATGTGGCGCTACTGGACGCTGCTGACCGACCTGCCGCAATCCGAAATCGACCGCATGCGCGCCGCCGTCGCGGACGGTTCGCTGCACCCCATGCAGGTGAAGAAAGACATGGCACGCACCATCACGGCCGGCTTCCACTCTGAGGAGACGGCGGAGCACGCCGAAGATAACTGGGCCGTGCAGTTCCAGAAGGGCGGCACTACCGAGGATACCGAGCGCGTAACCGTAAGCTCTGCCGAACTCGGCTATGAGGACGGCACAGTCAGCACGGACAAGCTGCTCGTCTCCGCCGGTGTAGCCGCTTCCATGAGTGAGGCGCGCCGCAAGCGCGGGGAGAACGCAGTTCGCATCGATGGCGAAGTTGTCGCCGACACGCGCTTTCCCGTGGTGCTCCCTGCGACGCTGACCTTAAAGCTAGGCAAGCGCACGAAGCTTGTTGTGATTGAGTAACGGCGTCCCACAATAGCATCATTTCGACCCGGAGCGCAGCGCCTCACAACATCGTCATTTCAACCGGAGTGCAGCACCTCACAACGTTGTCATTTCGACCGGAGTGCAGCACCTCACAACGGAGTGTTACGCCACGACCACGCGCCCCTTCTCATCGCGCTTGAGCCGCGCCACAGGCACATCGTGGTCATGCGGAAATAGCACCAGCCACTCTTCCGCGATTGCCTGCTCGTAGAAGCGGCGACGCTCCTCAATCGTCCGCAGCGGGTCAAGGTCGAAGCCCATCACCCACGTCAAATCAAGGTGCGCCGTGGTTGGAATCAGGTCTGAGATGAAGCACGCGTGCTCGCCTTCACTTTCGATGTGCACGGCCATGGTCTGCCGCGTGTGGCCGGGGTAGCACTCCACTGACACACCCGGGCATATCTCCTCACGTTCCCCTGCGGCCATCACCTCAATCAGGCGCATGCGCCCGTCGCGCAGGAGCGGTTCATAGTTGTCGGGCACGTAGCTGATGCGATCTCGCTCATGCTGCTGCCGCCCATGCTCCACCTCGCCGGCATGCGTTACGTACAGCGCGTTTGGAAAGTACGGCACCGCCGCGCCGCTCGCATCCAGCACCGTGTTCCAGCCACAGTGGTCCCAATGCAGATGACTGTTGATCACGAAGTCCACCTCTTCAGGCCGCACGCCTGCCGCAGCGAGCGAAGCCGGCAAGAGCTCCTGCCCCTCATAGATCGCCTTAAGCTTGGGAGCGATTTTGTTGCCGAAACCCGTTTCAATCAGCACCGTTTTGCCGCCGATGCGGACGACAACGCAGTTCAGGCCGATGCTGACTCGATTCTGCTCGTCAGGCTGCACCTTGCGCTGCCAGAGTGTGCGCGGCACCACGCCAAACATCGCGCCGCCGTCGAAGCGGCAGGTACCGTCAGTGCACACCACGATCTCGGCCGCACCAACCGTCGCATGGCCGCGTACAAGGTCCGCTGCATTGTTGGCGAGGTGATATGTGGACATGCCTGCAGGGTATCGTGTCGCAAAGTGTCCCCAACGCACAACGGCTGTTGCTGACAACACCGCATCTTACGGCTGATTAGAGCAATTTAGTTCTTCCCGAAAGCAGGCCGTACATTCACAAATCCGCGCTCATCGTTGCGCTTCTGCTACTCGCCACCGCGAAGGCTGATCCCGTGAAGGTGCGGCACACGCAAGGAACGGCTCACGGCTTTCTGAGGTTGGAAATGCTGGATGGCAAGCCGCTCGCTGTCGGCGATCTGGTTCAGACCTCACGCGGTGGCCTGGTTACGGCGCGGCTCACCTTCCATTTTCGCGATGGCTCGCTTGACGATGAAACCACGGTCTACTCGCAGCGAGGTGTGCTGCGCCTGGTGAGCGATCGGCACATCCAGAAGGGCCCCTTCTTCTCGCACGCGACGGAGCTGAACATCACCGCGGATGGTCATGTGACCTCAAGCCGTACCGACAGCGACGGAAAGATCAAAACGACTGACGACCACATGGACCTGCCACCAGACATCAGCAACGGCATGCCACTCACGGTCATCCTGAACTTGACGCCGCACGACATGGAGACGAAGGTCAGCTATCTCTTGATGTCCTCAAAGCCCACGTTAGCTCACCTGATCATCCGGCCGGATGGTACGGAGCGCTTCACGGTAGGCGGTGCCGCAAGGCAGGCAAATCGCTTCGTGACCAAAATTGACCTGAGCGGTCTCAAGGGCATCGTTGCCCCCATCATCGGCAAGCAGCCCAAAGACTTTCACATGCTCTTCCTCGGCGGCGACGCACCAGTGTTCCTCAAGGCCGAGGGACAAATCTTTGAGGACGGGCCGGTGATCCGCATCAAGCAGATCAGCGCAACGTTTTCTGACGGCGGGCAGGAGTCCCCCGCAAAGTAGTTCGATCCACACAAGCAGAAGGGCCGCGACGAGCGCATCGCGC
>CAXTJS010000204.1:0-5045 GCA_964244605.1 uncultured Terriglobus sp.
GGGTCGACTTCGACCAGATGACCAACATCCCCGGCGTCTTCGCCGCGGGCGAGGCGGACTACAGCATCCACGGCGCAAACCGCCTCGGCGCTAACTCGCTGCTAAGTTGCATCTACGGCGGCTTCACCGCCGGCCCCAATGCGATGACCTATGCGAAAAACCTGCCCGCCATGCCGGGCGACGGCGGCCACGCAAAGGAGAAGGTGCGGCAGATCGAAGCCAACAACATCCTGCTCAACAATCCGGGGACCGAAAACCCTTTCAAGCTCTGGCGCGAGCTCGGCGAGACGATGACGCGCCACGCGACGATCATCCGCTACAACGCCGGCCTGCGCGAGGCGGACGAAAAGATTGTGGAATTACTCGCCCGCTACCGCAATATCAACCTAAGCGATAAGTCCGCCTGGGCCAACACGAGCTTCGCGTTCAGCCGCCAGCTCTACAACATGCTGCAGCTCGCGCGCGTGATGGTGCAGGGTGCCGAAATGCGCGACGAAAGCCGCGGCGCCCACTACAAGCCCGACTTCCCGGAGCGCAACGACGAGCAGTTCCTGAAAACATCCATGGGCTGCTACGACGGCACCAACGATGCACCGAGCGTCAGCTACGCCGAAGTGGATACGCAGTGGATCAAGCCAAGACCACGTAGGTACGACGCAGCATAGCGATCTTGAGGCAACTGTGCTGGAAGGCAGCACCACGGGAGAGATAGTCGTGCTTATCATCGCAGCTCTCATTTTGATTGGGATGTTCGGCCTGGGTATCTGGGGATTGATCTGGGTGGCGCGGGGCACGCTGAACCGCACACATGCGGGAATTAACTTAGGCGGGGTTGGCTGCCCGCGCTGCGGTGCCGCTCAGCCGAAGGTACGCAAGCCTGCGAACATGCGGCAGTTCCTGTGGGGTGGTAACACTTGTCCGCAGTGCGGGTTGGAGATGGATAAGTGGGGACGGCCCCTGGCTTAACGCGGGAGCGAACAGTATGCCAGACACACAGATCACCGAACTCGCTGGCCGTCACTACCTCATTTCGCAGTTACTTGCGGGCGGAGTCGAAGTTGCTGTGCCTGTTCGTGACAAGGGCATCGATCTTATTGCTTATCTCGATCGCACCGAGGAAGGCCGGGGCTTTCTCGCACGCCCTCTCCAACTCAAGGCAAACCAGGAGGCTCGCTTCGGCCTCCACCGCAAATACGAGCAGTTTCAGAACCTGCTTATGGTTTATGCCTGGAACGTCTCAGGTGACAAACCGGAGCTCTACGCACTGACTTACCGCGAAGCCGAGGCACTTATTCGAGAACGCGGCCACACGGACACGCGAAGCTGGACGGAACTTGGCGGCTACACACTGGCAGTAAACGAAGCGTGGCGTGAACGCCTGCAGTCCTATCGCATGCACCCGCAGCATTGGGCACCCAAGATCGTCAAAGTCTGCGCCGGAACCATCCCAAAGGAGAGCCATGAGTAGGGGAGGAGTGGGCACAACCCATCGCGTTCGTATGCTTCCGGCCTTCACTGCCTGCCTGCTCGGTATAGCATTCCTCTGCCCGGCTCAGGCACCGGCCGATCACCCCTTGCCGACAAACCCGCCGACCACCAAGGACATCCTCACGCCAGCAGCACAGCGCAAGATGGCACCGGAGTTCAGCCGCGGCAACAGCGACGGTCGCACCTTTGATCTCGCAGGTACGCGAGGCAAAGTGGTCCTCCTGAACTTCTGGGCTACCTGGTGCGGCGGCTGCAAGTTTGAGCTGCCGTACTTCGTCGAGTACGACAAGGTCTACCGCTCACAAGGCGTCGTCACGCTCGGTATCTCGATGGACGATGAAGGCTTTCAGAAGGTAAAGCCATTCTGGGCGGAAAAGCAGATGCCCTATCCGACGGTCATTGGCAACGACACACTTGCAAAACAGCTCGGCCTCAGCGGCATGCCCTTTACGCTGCTCATCGATCGCAGGGGCCGCGTCGCCATCGCGCACGCAGGCGTGCTCGACCGTGCGGATTTCGAACACCACATCCAGCAGCTGCTGGCAGAACACGTCTAAACTTCAGCGAGGACAACCATGGCAACAGCAACGCTCGAACCACCGACGCATACCACCATCCCTCGCGGGCCAAGAACGACGACGATCAACGTCGAGATCAAGCGGCAGGCAACGCCTGACGCGCCGGCGCGCACGGAAAAGTTTGCCATCCCATACCGCAAGGGCATGAACATCACTTCCCTGCTCGGCGAGATTGCGATGGACCCGACGACCAGCGACGGCAAGCCCTCTACGCCGATCAGCTATGACGCCAACTGTCTCGAGGAGATCTGCGGCTCATGCGCCATGCTGATCAACGGCAAGGCGCGCATGGCGTGTAGCGCGCTCGTCGACAAGCTCATGGCTGAGACGAAGGACGGCACCATCTCGCTCGCGCCGCTGTCAAAGTTTCCTGTTGTGCGCGACCTTGCCGTAGACCGCAGCGTGCTCTTCGAGAACCTGAAGGCTGTGAAGGCTTGGGTGCCGGTGGATGGCAGCTATGATCTCGGCCCCGGCGAGAAGCAGTTCCCGCAAATTCAAGAGGAGCGCTATCCTCTCTCAAATTGCATCAGCTGCACCATTTGCATGGAGGTCTGCCCGCAGTTCAACGACAGCACCGGCTTTGTGGGCGCGGCGACCATCGCGCAGGTGAAGCTCTTCAATCTTGACCCCGCAGGCAAGCAGCTGCGTGAGGAACGTCTGCGTGCGCTAGCCGGCGACGGCGGCGTGCAGGAGTGCGGCTATGCGCAGAACTGCGTGCAGGCCTGCCCCAAACAGCTGCCGCTCACCGAAGCAATCTCCGACGTGAGCCGCGACGTGATCCTGCAGCAAGTGAAGGACTTCTTCGTTCGATAGGCAACACGGCTTCCGCTCAGCAGCTTCATACCGGTCGCAATGTCGAAAGCGCTTGAGCGATCACATCCGGTAGTGACAAGTCGAGTTGGCGGCCTGTTGGTTCGAATCTGGTTGTGGCTATTTGCCGGCTCAATCGCGACGGTCTTTAGCATGATGGCCGTTCATGCTTGGTCGCAGGGCGGCAACGGTTTTCTGCTCTCTTCATCCGGTTCAGCCTGGTCGGTATCGAACCTTCCCTGGTACGACGTGGTGATGCTGCGCGCAGCCGACCTGACGGAGGCATTTATCCTCTACCCACTCGGGTATTGCCTCCTGTTCTGGCTTGCGCTTGTCGCCGTGTCACACGTCGTAGACGATCCGCGCGATGGCGAAGTTATGTCAACGCGTCGTAAGCTTGCGACCTTTGGCTTCTTGTTTGGCGCGCCGCTTGTCATCCAGGTAACTCTTGCACTCTGGTATCACCATCTGCTCTGAGCGGTGCGCCGCATGCATGCATCTCACATCTTGCACTCACCAAGTGCAGGAGAACTGCTTATGAGCACCACAGCCCCAGCGACCGGACCCACCGTCACCCTCATTGAGGCACGCCGCATCATCGCGGCCGGCCAGAAGAAGGCTGAAGATATCGGTCAGCCGATGAACATCGCCGTGGTCGACAATGGCGGCAACCTGCTCGCGTTTGAGCGCATGGAGAACGCCTGGCTTGGCTCGATCGACATCGCGCAGAAGAAGGCCTGGACCTCACGCGCCTTCGACATCGAAACCGGCGCGCTGGGCAAGGAGTCGCAGAGCGGAGACCAGTTCTTCGGCATCCACGCCTCGAACAATGGCAAGGTGATGATCTTCGCTGGAGGAGTCCCCCTAAAGCTGGACGGCAAGGTGGTTGGTGCTGTGGGCGTCAGCGGTGGCTCAGGCAAACAGGATCAGGCCGTTGCAGAAGCGGCTTCAGAGGCTCTCTAAGTCATTGCGTAACAAAGAAAAGCCCCGCTCACGCGAGGCTTTTCTGCTCTTTTGAACGACGCTTACTTGGTAAAGATGTCACCTTCGTTGTGCGCAATGCGATTGCCTGCGCGCTTGGCGGAGTCTTCCGCGACGCGGTCGATGTGCGACTGATTCCCTGATTCCGGCGTTTCGAGCGAGTTGCGACCCGGCCGTGCGGGCGTGTCCGCGGTGTTTACTTTCTCCTTGGCAATACCTTCGCCATCTCCGCCGATTCCATTTCCCGTCAGACTGCTGCTCATGACTGTGTCACCTCGCCAAAGATAGACGCCGGAAGAAGTCCCCGGGGTTAGCTGGGACACGTTCTGCGCCGCGACTAAGCCGCAGGGCCGTGCCAGGTGACCTGGCTCAAAGCAGGCAGTCCGGCGCGGGCGCGTCGCTGGTTCATGAGCGTCAGCAGCTTCTCGGCACCGACGGGCAAGCCTGTTATGTCAAGGTGGAATGCGCCGAAGTTCATGTCGCGGCTGTTCTCCGCCCGCTTACGCTCTTCCGGCAACATGCTCGCAAGCCGCTCCTGTTCGTCTCGTAGTTGCAGGCGAACGGTCGTGGCCATGGGAATTGCGCCGTACATGCGTCTGCGTTCGACTTCGGCTGCCAGTATGTCCGCCCAGGGTATTTTTGGCGTGCCTAGCCGCACGTCCAGCAGACCTTCATCGTCCAAAATTAGCTGTGCCCTGCGATCCTGCAACGAGCGGTAACCGCGGAGCACGAGATAGCCGAACAAGCCGCATAGGAAGAGCAGAACGGCGATTGTGCTAAAGCCTGCGGTGGCGAAGTGGAAGCACTCGTAAAGCAACACGTAACCGAACAGCAAAACCAGTGCGGTGAAAAAACCTGTTGCAAGCACCAACCGGATTCGACCCAGAAAGAACTCGTCAGGCGGCATGTTGCACTTGGATGCAACGGCTTTCGATGCGTAACCTGCAAAGATCACGAACTTCGGATCGAGCCAGGCTTGGTGTGCGCGCCGATGTCCAGCGTTTCTGCTTGATGCCGGTAAACCCGTTAGCATTGAACCGTGGACTCTTGGCTGCTGCAAGCGCAAGCGCTGCATCGAGACGCGATTGTTGTGGACGGTCATGCGGACACGCCGCAGCGCTTCGTCGACGATGCATGGAACTGGACGGATGCGGAACTGCGCGGCGGTCAGCTCTCTGCGGCTGCGGC
>CAXTJS010000205.1:0-1936 GCA_964244605.1 uncultured Terriglobus sp.
ACGAGCAGGTTCATCGCCTGGTAATTCGCCGTCATCACGCCGGTGAAGCGGTAGTCCGCATCGAACGGCGCGAAGTTATGGCGCACAAACAGGTCGACAACAAGCGAGAGCAGACCTACGACACCTGTGGCGCTCAAGGCCCAAAGTGCGGCCTCCATCGCTGTGATGGTGCGCGCGAGCGCGTAGGCGAAGAGCGCGTCGATGCCGAAGACGACGATGCGCTTCGCGGTGAGCGGAGGATCGTCGCTCCACAGAAAGCTCGCCGCGGTGAACGAGACGTAGACGATCACGAGCAGGAGCAGCCGGCCCTCAAGTTTGCCACGCGATTTCAGCCGCCAAAGCATGTAGCAGGCCACTAAGCCGATGAGCGGCACGGCAATCTGCCGGCTCTGGCTGCCCTCAAAGTTCTGTACGTTTTCGGCCAGAGCCTGTGCGGTGTTGTCGAGCGTGTTGTGCTCCGGGATGCGGTACGGCACGGAAAACCAGAACAGCACGCCGAGGGCGATGCCGAGCGCAATCTTAAGCCGGCGCAGCTGTGCGGAGGCATCCGCAAGCCGCGTCTGTTCGCGCCGCACCTCCGCGCTGCGCATGCGGTCCCACGCCGTAATCATGCGGGCACCGCCTCACCGCCCGCGAGCTCGCGCGTGTAGAAGACCTGCCGCACCAGCAGCATCACGCTGCTGCCCAGCAACAGGGCCGTGGCCGCGCCGGGCAGCTGGAAGTGGTGCACCAGCCAGAGCGATGCCGCAGCCTGCGCCGCGAATCCCGCAATGTTCGCGTAGAGCGTGGGTGCCGCGCGGTCGATAGCGGTAAGCGCGTAGCTCTGCGCCATCGTCGCCGCGAACGCGATGAAGTTGAGTCCCAGCACAAACAGGATGAGCCGCGCGTTGCCGGGCACGGCCTTGAAGATGAGCCGTGCCACCCACGGCCCAAGCGTCACGAATCCAACCACGCACAGCGCAGACCCAAGCAATAGAAGCCGGTCGATGCGTGCGACGCGTTGCCGCAGCAGCGGCTTGCCGCCTTCCGCATACGCACGCGACAGCATGGGTGCCAACACGTTCTGCAGGCTGGCCAGCGCCACGCGCGGCACGTTGATGACGCTCTCACACACGGCATAGGCGCCCACACTCGCGCCGCCCAGCACGGCAGAGAGCAGCCACGGGTTGGCCTGCGTGCTGGCCAGCAGAACGAAGTTGCTGCCCAGCAGCCAGCGGCCGAGGCGGAAGTTCAGGCGCGTGTCGGCGACGGCGTCCTGTATGCGGATCGCGAACGTCTTCCACTCGCGCAGCAGCCACCACAGGCCAAGCACCACCGACGCCGCTGCAAGCACCGCGAGCGTGTGCGGCACCGTGAGCCGGCCCGTGTGGTAGAGCCACTCCACGCCCGCGATCTGCAGCGCCACGGTCGCCACTTCCGTCCAGAACGCCTCCTGCATGCGCATCTCAGAAAAGTACATGCGGCGGTTGAACTCGCGAAAGAGGATGGCCGCCGCGGCAAAGATCAGCGGCTGAAACGTGCCGTAGTAGACGCCGCGCGCGGGCGTTGCGGCCCAGCGTGCAGCAGCCGCCATCATCACCACCGACAGCACACACGCAACCATCTGCTGCGCGACGACGCTGCCGCGGTACGACCGCTGCCGCTCCGCCCCCGTCGTTGCAAGATGGAAGGTGAAGGGCGCCCACGAGAGCGTGTTGCAAAGCTGGATCAGCACGTCCATCGTGCGCTGCGTGAGGATGTAGATGCCGAACTCGCGCTGGGGCGCGTGCCGGCTTAGCAATGCCGCGACGACCATGTTGCCGAAGCTGTAGACCACCTGGTCCGCAAGTGCATAGCTGAGGCGGCCCTGCACCACGGCGCGCGTTCGTGCAAGCAAGCCGAGCGCACGGGGCGGCAACTCTGCCGGCTCCTCTACCTCGATCGCATGGCTCGCGGA
>CAXTJS010000205.1:1946-5017 GCA_964244605.1 uncultured Terriglobus sp.
TCCGGATGCCAATGCGGTAGTTCCTGCAAGCGAGCGATACAGCTGGTTGATGCGATCGCCATTGGCCGACCACAGAAACGTCCGCGCCTGCTCCGTCGCACCCTCGCTCAGACGCAGCAAGCGTTCAGGGTCTTCCGCAAGCCGCTGCAATGCAGCCGCCCAATCGTTCGCGGCACGAGCCGGCGTTGTTACGGAAATCTTCACGCCGCACGTATCGTTCACCATGTCCGCCGCGCCCTGGTGGTCAAAACAAATAACGGGCACGCCCGCGGCCAGTGCCTCAAGCACCACGTTGCCGCTGGTATCGCGCAGGCTGGTGAAGCAGAAGACGTCTGCCGTGCGCATGTGGGCCACGGCTTCTTCAAACGGCAGCATGCCGAGGAAGGTCACGGTCTCGAGCAGGCCGTAAGACTTTGCTTCCTCACGCCAGTCCTCCAGCATGGGGCCATCGCCGAGCACCTCGAGCCGGAAGGGAGTGTCCTCGCCGAACTTCTCCAGCGCGCGCAAGAGCACGGGCAGCGCCTTGCGCGAGCGCAACTGGCCGCTCCACACCAGCTTCAGCGGCTCTGGCGGCAGCCCCTGCGCCGCTCGCGCCACGCGTTCGTGATAGTGGGAGCGGTCCGGCTCGTCCACCTGCTTCAATCCCGTCTCAAGCAGGCGCTCGACTGGCCGGTGCAGCACGCGTTGCATGTCGCGCTGGTTGGTGGATGTCGCCGCGATCACCGCAGCGGCATGCTTCGCCGCAAGGCGGATACGCTTGCTGCTGCGCAACTCCACTGCGTTGGCCACATTGCGCAGCAGCTCCTTCGCGGCCTCGGCCGCAGGCAGCAGCGAGAGCATACGCATCGGAAAGTTCTGCGTTCCGCCAAACGGTCCCCACACAAATGGAATGCCGAGCCGCCACAGGTAGCCCGGCTCGCGATAGGTGCACACGGTGCTCTGGTGCGCCACGTCGAAGCGGTGCTCCGCATGCAGTTGCTGCGCAAGCAGGTACGCGAGCCGGTGCCAGTGGTGGTAGGCGGGGTAGTTGTAGTCGAAGAAGCCCGGTTCTTTCGCAAGCGAGCGAAGCTGCGCGTCCGGCTCCGGCGTGTAGAAGAAGGCGTTCGGCGGTACCAGACCTTCTTCGCGCGCACGTTCGAGATCGAGGAAGTTGCTGCCGCTTACGATCGCGTGCGTCTCCGCGCAACGCGCAGCCTGCAAGAGCCGCTGCCAGCCCACGGCCCACTCCGACCCGCGATAGGGGCTGCACTCGTATGCGATCAGCAGCACCTTCATCGGAGATTGTTGTGGCATGGGATTCTTGTCATAGATACAACAGCCTTCCGTGTGCGGCTCTGCCACGATTGGGGTACGCGGTTCACCCGCCGCGCATCTCCACCATTCCAAAACCGAAGCCCTTGGCTTATGCTCACCTTTAGTGCCAACTGTCGCGAGACTTGCCGGGCTCCGCATTGTCATTTACCCGAACGACCATCGCCCGGCGCATGTTCATGTCATGGGTAGTGGATGTGAAGTGCTCTTCTTGCTGAACTGTCCGGCAGGGCCGGCAAGCCTCCGTGAGAACTGTGGGTTTGCGATGCACGAAGTCAACTTCATTGAGAAGGCGCTGAACGAGTTGGTGGGCTCGCTCTGCCAAAGTTGGGAGAACATTCATGGCAACGCCTGAAGAAATCGACAAGGCAAACAGACGGGCGCAGGACCTCTTGTCGCGTGTGCCCAAAGCTCTTTCTGCCCGATATGACCGGCGCACCCGGCGCGTGTTCGTGCAACTTGATTCGAAGTTGGGCGTCTTCTTTTCGCCCCGACATGCGGAAGGTCTAGAGCAGGCGACGCCTGAGCAGTTGGCCGACATCGAGATCTCCCCCTCCGGATACGGGCTGCACTTTCCGAAGGTCGATGCGGACTTATACCTACCCTCGCTCCTTGAAGGTACGTTCGGCTCGCAGCGTTGGATGGCGAGCCACATGGGCGCGGAAGGCGGACGGTCAACGAGCGCAGCCAAGGTGACGGCAGCGCGCGAGAACGGGAAGAGGGGCGGCCGCCCTCCGAGAACAGCATCGGTGGCCGCAGCGTCGTAGACGTCGCAAGCCAGCAGAGCACTGGGTTGGCATGGCCGCCGCACTCAGAAGATGCCGTTGTTGCCGATGGGATTGAAGTAGACGCCAAGGTTGACCAACTTCACGTAGCGCTCCAGCGTTGACAGCCCATCGTGCCGCACCAGGATCATGTCGTCCGGCTGCAACGGTATATCGTCCGGCACGTGGCCCTTCGTGAGGTGGTTCAGCTTCAGCACGTGGGTCTCGGCAGTGTCGCCGTTTATGCGGCGAAAGAGCAGGACGTGGCCCATGGCGCTGTCCTGCTTGGGGCCGCCCGCCATGAGGATCGCCTGCAGCACCGTGGTGGGCTTGCGCAGCTCAAACTTGCCGGGCAGCTGCACCTCGCCGCCGACCACGATCTGCGGCCGATCGAAATCTTTGAGCGATACCGTGATCTCCGGGTCTACCAGCTGCGAGAAGGCAGCCTGCATCACGCGTGCGCGCAGCTCCGTGACGGTGGCACCGGCGGCCTGCACCACGCCGATGTTCTTCAGCGTCACGCGGCCGTCCGGGGCTACGGTGGCGTTGTCGTCAAACTCGGGCGTAAAGCGGTAGTTCACGGCGACGGTGTCGCCGGGGCGCAGGAGGTACTCGCGGCTGGTGCCGGTGATGGCGAGGGAGGTGCGCGTGGCAGAAGCCGCGTCCGCTTGCGACGTGGATGCAGCCGCGGGCACGTCGTTGGTGACTGTTTGAGCGGTCGTTGTTTGTGCAAGCAGAGGAGCTACAGATGCCGCGAGCAGGGCAAGGCAAACACCCGCGGCCGAAGGGAGCCCGAAGCGCCACGCAAGCGGCTTTAGCCGCCGAGATAGATACCTTAGCACCCGGGGAACGGCTTTAGCCGCCGGGATGAGCATGCAAGGTGAGGAAGACGCCGTCGGGGGCGCACACAGGTTCATCCCAGCGGCTAAAGCCGCTTCTCGGATTGATCCGCTTTCTATCTCGGCGGCTAAAGCCGCAGTGTGGAAGAGGCCGGAG
>CAXTJS010000206.1:0-4962 GCA_964244605.1 uncultured Terriglobus sp.
GGTATACAGCGGCATGCGACGCAACCTGTTGCGATCGCTGTCTCTGGATGCTCTTGCCGAGACGATGGCAGCGGGACGACGCTAGGTCCTATTTACATAGAACGTTCTTTGGTTGATGTTTGCGGCTTTAGCCGCCGAGATAGTGAAACTCTATGGAAACACCGCGGCTTTAGCCGCTGGGATGATCATCCCGGTGGCTGAAGCCACTCTTTCCACCATCAACGCTCTATCTCGGTGGCAAAGCTGCTGCAACACCTGGACTCGCTCTTACTTTGTAGCAAAAGGTTACATGTAGATACGCCCAAGGTTTTGTTCCCAGGCGCGTCGCGGCTTTAACGCGGCACTGCCGCTTTGCGGAGCCGATCACGCAAGGCCTCGCGCAGGTCGCTGCCATCGCCGGGTGGCGGAAGCGGGCAGAAAATGAGGTGAACGCCCTCGTCATCGAGCGTGCGTAGGCCTGCGTAAAGCCTCTGTGCGAGTGCGGCGGAGTCGGCGAGCTCTCCCCAGGGGAAGAGACGCGCAATAGAAGCATCGACGGTCCACCCGGCAGGCAGCATGACGCCTGCTTGCCGGGTGTCCACACGGGATAGCCGAGCCTGCAGGTCCGCCTCATCTTCAACAAGCACGAGCGTTGCACGTGGTGCATAGTGCCGAATGCCCACTCCCGGCGAAGGCAGCGCCTCCGGTGCAGCGTCCCCGGCGCGCTGGTAGGTTGTCGTGGGTCTACCTGTAAGTGCCTCGATGGCCTGCGCGCTTACCCCACCGTGGCGATAGATGGTTATCGGCTCAGTATTTGGGTCGACTACGGTGGACTCAACACCAACGTCGCTGGCACCCGCGTCGATGACGGCATCGATTCGTCCGTCCAGATCGGCGAGCACGTGTTCCGCCGTCGTTGGGCTGATATGCCCGAAGCGGTTGGCGGACGGTGCCGCCAGCGGCACACCCGCAGCACGAATCAGCGCGAGCGCAACCGGGTGCGCGGGCATTCGGACGCCGACCAGATCACGGCCTGCCGTAACGGCTTCGGGTACCTCCGCCGTTTTGGGTAGCAGCATGGTCAGCGGCCCGGGCCAGAGGGCGTCCGCAAGCGCCAAAGCCGTAGGCGAAAGCTCCCCCGCTACGGTGTGCAACATCTGCAGGTCGCAGACATGCACGATCAGCGGATCCCAACGAGGCCTCTCTTTGGCCGCGAAGATGCCGGCAACGGCTGCTTCGTTCAGTGCATTTGCGGCAAGGCCGTAGACAGTCTCTGTCGGCATCGCCACCAACCCGCCACCGCGCAGCAGATCGCCCGCTCGCGCAAGATCATCCGGTGAGCCTGTGAGCCGTACCGTGTTCACGTCTTCATCGTACCCACTCGCTGCGCAACTGATTTTGGCGCGTTATGCACCTCAAGCGTGCTTCGCGCGGCACGCCGCCGTGCCTATACTCAGGGGCATGGCAAAGGCGGAGATCGAGCTGAAGTTTTGTGTGCCCGACGTGCTGGAGTTCTCACAGCGCGCGCTACGTAGCGGCTTTCTGGTGCAAACACCGCGCACCCTCGAACGCAACGCCCTGTTCGATACGCCGGAACGAAGCCTCCTGAGTGAACGCCGTCTGCTGCGCATGCGCCAGTACGGCGAGCGCTGGGTCGTGACGCACAAGCGTCCGACTGCCAATAACGACGACAGTGCGCGCTACAAGGAGCGACTCGAGACGGAGACCGGCGTCGATGACGGTGAAGCCATGGGCGCGGTGTTTGTCGAGCTCGGCTACCTGCCGGTCTTCCGGTATGAGAAGTTCCGCACGGAGTTTTACGACAGCGGCAGCGACGGTCACCTTGTGCTGGATGAAACACCCATCGGCAACTTCGCCGAACTCGAAGGCGAGCGCTCCTGGATCGACGCCTCCCTTCAGCGGCTTGGCATCGATCCGGCGTGGTGCTTTACCGACAGCTACGGCCGCATGTTTCTCGACTGGAAAGAGCGGAGCCACAGCTCCGCGGAAAACATGACGTTTGAGGAGATCGCCAACCTACAGGCGGAACTGGTAGGTGCCTGAAGCGACGTTCAGAGCATTACGAAGGCCCGCATCGTTGCGGGCCTTTGTCATGTCGTCTTTAACTCCGTTAGAAGATCTGAAAGTTGACTTCGATGTTGACGGGCACGGGCACAGCCTTGCCGTCTTTCATCGCCGGCTTGAATCGATACTGCGCAACAGCTTCCCTGGCCTTCTCGTCAAGGCCCATACCGATGGGCCGCGGAATGCGAATGCCCGTAGGACGGCCATTTGCATCCACGATCAACTGCACCAGTACTTCACCCTGAAACTTGGCCTTGCGGGCCTCTTCGGAGAACTCCGGGTCGACCGAGTAGACCACCTTGGGTGCAGAGACGCCGTTAACACCAACGCGGAAGTCGCCACCCCCGGTGCCGCCGCCATTGCCATTGCCCAAACCATTTCCAGTACCGCTACCCAAGCCTGAGCCGCGACCGTTGCCCATGGACACGCCAACATTTAAGCCGTTGGTCATGCCGATATTGGGCAGATCGCTTTTCATGATCATCTTGGGATCGCCAATGAGCGTAGGAGCCACAGCCAGCTTTGGCGGAATCTTTGGCGGTGCCGCGGGTGGCACGATTTGCGTGGTCGCGAACTTCGGCGGCGCACCCTTGCTCACGGGCGCAATGTCATGCTGGCCGCCACCGCCGCCTGACGTCTGCTTGACGAGCTTGGGTACGACTGGCAACGGCGGAGGGGGCTCGCGAAAGCTGATGTCCTTCGGAACTTCTTGGGGTGGAGCGATAACCGTCTTGATAACTTTTGCGCTCACCCAGATGATGAGTAAAAACACCAGCGCGTGAATACCGACGGCCACGGCCGTCGATTTAGGATCGCGCTTGAAGTTCATCGGGTCGGCAACCGCGATCGGCGTCGACTCGAGCACGAGCGGCGGCAGTTTCTCCGGGAAGAACGCGTCGCGGAAGTTGCTGATCAGCGACTGAAACGGATTGGTCGTGCGCAGCTGGTCGGGTTCACCGAGGTTTGGACCGGCCAGTGGTGCCACCGGGGGTGTCGCACGCCCGGACGTCTGCTCCGCGCGGGAGCGTGTCTCGCTGCCTGGTTCGATCTCGGGAGGGGTGATGAGAGTATTCGCCATTGCCTCGGTCTCATGTTGCGGCAGGCAGCCTGCTGTCGCCGCTTGGTACGGTGGCGCGCTTCCCGCGGACTCTGTGGATCTCGGTCCGCCCCGTCGAACGGGGTCTGCAGGTTGACGCCTGTGATGCCGGTGCACACTGGCCTGCCGGACATTCTATAAAACATCGAGCAAAAGTTGCCGGTCTGCTGCACGGGACAAGACGACGTACAGCGGCGACCTATGACATTGGACGCAGCAACTGCCCACTTGGTCACATGCCGGTACGAAACGACCGTCGCGCTCGAGTAAGCGGTTCCCTTCTCACGAATACAATAGGGAGTTGGACGGTACGATGCCCTTCTGCGCATGCGACCGCCAGCAGTGGAGATGGCATGACTGAGGCGCAGCACGCAAACGCGCAGAACGAGACGGAGAGCAAGGGAGCGGAGGCCAGGGCGAAGTCTCTGAAGGACACGCTCAATTTGCCAAAGACGGCCTTCCCCATGAAGGCGAACCTGCCGGCCAACGAGCCTGCGCGTCTGGCGAAGTGGCAGGAAGAGGACCTCTACGGTCAGATCCGCAAGGCACGTGAGGGCGCAGAAAAGTACATCCTGCACGACGGGCCGCCCTATGCCAACGGTGCGATCCACCTGGGCCACGCGCTGAACAAGTGCATTAAGGACTTCATCGTCAAGTCGAAGACGATGGCCGGCTATGACGCGCCCTACGTGCCGGGCTGGGACTGCCACGGCCTGCCGATCGAGATCAAGGTCGACGAGCAGCTCGGCCGCAAGAAGCTGGAGATGGATGCCATCACCGTCCGCCAGCAGTGCCGCGGGTATGCCGCGAAGTATGTGGACCTGCAGCGTTCGCAGTTCGTCCGTATGGGCGTGCTTGGCCGCTGGGACAACCCATATCTCACGATGAGCTTCGAGTACGAAGCGCGCATTCTGGAGACGTTCTATGCGTTCTTCGAAAAGGGCTTCGTCTACAAGGGGCTGCGGCCGGTCTACTGGTGCATGCACGACAAGACCGCGCTGGCCGAGGCGGAAGTCGAGTATGAGATGCACACGTCGCCCAGCGTGTACGTGCGCTACGCTCTGACCTCTGAGTCCACCGCGATTGATCCGGCGCTAGCAGGCCTGCCGGTCTTCGGCCTGATTTGGACGACCACGCCCTGGACTTTGCCGGCCAGCATGGCCATCGCGTTCCACCCCGAGTTCGACTATGTTGCGGTGCGCAACACGGACGGCAACGTCTACATCGTGGCGCTTGGTCTGTTAGAAAGCGTGCGGGTGGCTTGCCACCTGGAAGATGCCGTCGAGATCGTGCACTTCAAAGGCTCAGCGCTGGAACATGCGACCTTCCAGCATCCGTTCCTGCCGCGAGAAGTGGTCGGCGTGATGGCCGACTACGTGACCACCGATGCCGGTACCGGCGGCGTTCACACCGCACCTGCGCACGGCCCAGACGACTTCGCCACGGGCAAGAAGTACGCGCTCAGCCAGGTATGCGACGTGGACGAGGCTGGCCGCCTGCGCAACGGCTTGCCCGAGTACGACAACCTCAACGTGCACAAGGCCAACGAGCCTATCATCGAGCTGCTCAAAAGCAAGGGTGCACTGCTGGCGCAGACGGACATCCATCATAGCTACCCGCACTGCTGGCGCTGCCACAAGCCGGTCATCTATCGCGCGACGGAGCAGTGGTTCATCGGCATGGAAACGCCTCTCGCAGGTGCAGATGGGGACACGACCTTCCGTCAGCGTGCGCTGGATGAGATCGCGAAGGTCAAGTGGGACCCATCGTGGGGGCAGGAGCGCATCAGCAACATGATCGCC
>CAXTJS010000207.1:0-591 GCA_964244605.1 uncultured Terriglobus sp.
CAACTTTTCTGCGGAGCGGTTGGCTCACTTCTTTCCAAGCATATCTTCGCGTATCCGTTCCGTGTATAACGGGGTGACTCCGCATTTCTACGAGCAAACTACGCGGGAGGGCGGTGCCTACCTGCAGGAGACCGGCCTTGCGGAACGCGACTTTGTTCTGGTGCCCGGAGGCTTGCATTTCCGGAAGAACGCAGAGCTGATCCTGGAGGCTCTACCACAGTTGTTGCAAAGGTTCCCGCAGCTCATCGTCGCTGTCGTGAACCACACCAATCCCGTATACGCGGCAAAGGCACTTGCTTTGGGTGAGCGCGTTCGTCTGCTCGGCTTCGTTTCTGACGAAGCGTTGCACTCGCTCTACACGGCTGCGCAAGTCGTATGGTACCCCTCCCGTTACGAAGGGTTCGGCTTGCCGATTGTAGAAGCGATGGCTTCCGGAGCTGCGGTAGTCGCCAGTGACAGTTCATCCATTCCCGAGATTGCAGGCGACGCCGCGTTGCTGATGGACCCGGGCAGTGCAAAGGCGCATGTGGATGCAATCTCCGCGTTACTGCTTGACGATCGAGCCCGCCTGGAGTTCGTCGATAAGGGCCG
>CAXTJS010000207.1:601-868 GCA_964244605.1 uncultured Terriglobus sp.
CCGCGCTCGCGCGCAACGCTTCACTTGGTCGCAATGCGCAGCCGAACTACACGGCCACTTCCGATCGCTCCTCTAGCGGTTGGTGTTTCGCATTGCGGTAAACGGAGCCGTTTACGGAAGCCTGGGAATGATCGTTTCGAGCAAAACAGATAAGACGACGGATGTCGCTCCACGAGCCTCAACGCGCAGGATCGTTGTAGCGCATGGCGGGGCACGTGACGCCTATCAGGTGGCGCTCGCCTTGGAGGAAGCCGGCCGGCTCGAACG
>CAXTJS010000207.1:878-4951 GCA_964244605.1 uncultured Terriglobus sp.
CGGCGTGGTCACAGAACGAGATCCGCGTGAGGTGCGCTTCGGCGATTGTTGCCCAAGGCATGGGTTCGCTCTGCACAGCGACGAAGCGTCGATGGTCTACGCAGTACTCGTCTCATTACCAAGCACTGGAGCGGTCTGCTGGCCTTGTTGATGGAGCGCCTGCGAATGATGCCATTGTCATGGCGGAGGAGTGCACGCCGCTTCTCTGATCGGCAGATTGGGCGCACCGCCGGCAGAGTTGCTCGGACCAGCCGTGCCGGGTTGTTGAGTTACAGCTACTTCGGCGCACAAGCGTTCGAAGCGTATGGCAGACCAGCGATGTTGTTTCAGGTACACCCGCATCCTTTGACGGTACGCAGGCTGCTGCAAGAAGAGCTCGACCAAAATCCCCAGTGTGCGGCTTCTCTGCTGCAGGAGTGGGAACTCGCACTGCCAGAGCGTGACTTCAATGAGTTGGTTGCGGAAGCTGCGATGGCGACGCACTACCTCGTTGCGTCGACGTTTACGCGAAACAGCCTTGTAGAGCATGGCGTAGCTGCCTCGGCGATTTCTGTCGTGCCGTACGGCATCGATCTGGAGCGCTTTAGACCGAGTGCGTCGACTAAGAGACAACCATCCACACTTGAGTTGCTGTTTGTCGGTCGCATTAATCAGCGAAAAGGCCTCAGTTATTTGTTGCAGGCGTTGGAAATAGTGCGCGATCTCGATGTGCATTTGACTATTTGCGGGCGTGTCGTCGACGACCTTCAAATCTTCGACAAGTGGGCACACAAGGTTTCGATTCGAGCCTCCGTGTCAGACGAGCAATTGGTTGAGGAGTATCAGCGGGCCGACATGTTCGTGTTCCCTTCGGTTGCCGAAGGCTTCGGCCAAGTGCTGCTGGAGGCACTCGCAAGCGGGCTGCCGATCCTTTCAACGACGCACACGGCCGCACCGGATCTAATCGAAGATGGCGTACAGGGCTTCATCGTCGAACCGCGAAATCCGGCTCTGCTGGCAGACTGCATCCGCTGGGCGCATGGTCACCGCAGAGAGTTGCAGGGGATGGGCGTGCGAGCCCGCACGAGGGCTGAGCGATTTACGTGGAAAAGTTTCCATAGCGGAGTATTGGCTGCGGTCGCAGAGTATGACCGTAAGTGTGCGCCTGAGATCGGCACACGATGATCTACGACTTGCAGCGCGATGTTCCGGATGCCGCAAGGCACGCGGACGTTTGCATCGTTGGCGCGGGTGCGGCCGGCATTGCACTTGCCGTCGAGTGCGTTCGACAAGGCAAGAGCGTCACCCTGCTGGAAGCAGGCGGTACAACGGCCGAAGCGGGCGCGCAGGACACATTTCGCGGCGCAGTCGTAGCGCGCGCGTACCGAGGCATGGAGCAGGGACGCGCCAAGCGGCTTGGCGGCACCACGACACTCTGGGGCGGCCAGATCCTTGAACTGGATGCAATTGACTTCGAACACCGCGACTGGGTTGCCGGCAGCGGCTGGCCTGTGACCAAGCAGGAGCTTGCCCCCTTCTATGCGCGTGCGCTTGCGCTAGAAGGCGTCACGCCCGCGTTGCAGGATGACGCTGGCGTGTGGCGGCGACTTGGCCTAGACGCGCCCGTGTTCGACGATTTGGATGCGTACTTCTCACGGTGGTGTCCAGAGCCCGACTTCTCGCGCCTGCATCGCTCTGCCTTGCAGGGCGAGGGCGTCACGCTTTGGCTGCACGCCACTGCAGTACAGGCCGTATGCGAGGGAGAACACCTGAGGCACATCGTGGCTCGCACCGCATGCGGACGACGGGCCAGCTTCAAAGCGGATCGCTTTGTGTTCTGTCTCGGCAGTATTGAAACCGCACGTTTCTTCCTGCAGCCGCGAGAAGGTGTCCCATGGCGAGACTCCTCCCTGATCGGCCACTTCTTTCAGGACCATATTGACAGCACCGCAGCCACGCTGGTGCCGCACGACGCTGCCTCGTTGCACACGCTGTTCGATACCGTTTTCCTACGTGGTTTTAAATACAGCCCCAAGCTACGACTGAGCGACAAGGTGCAGCGCAGGCACAAGTTGTTGAACGTAGGTGCGACCATCTTCTCCACCGAAGCGGCGGACGATTCATTGCGTGACTTGAAGGCAACTGCGAAGGGTGTGCTGCGCGGGAGACTGGACACAGTCAGGCCCTCACACCTGCGGGGTGCGCTGCGCTCTGCTCCCCATCTTGCGCGCCAGGCTTACAGATATGCCGTGCAGCACCGTGCGTACCACTCTCCTAAGGCGGCGTTGAGCCTGCGTGTGCATTGCGAGCAGCTGCCCGCAGGTCATAACGCCATCACACTTACCAACGAACGGGATGCTCTTGGCCTCCTTCGAGCACGTGTTCGCTGGCAAATCGAACCTGACGAACTGCGAAGCATCCGTTGCTTCGTAGAGCTTTGTCGAGGTGCACTGTCGCGCTATGCGGACGTCGTGCCGCACCCGGCACTGCATGCCGGCGATGGCAGCTTCGCCGATCACTGCGAGGACAGCTTTCATCACATGGGCGGGATGCGCATGGATCCCTCGCCTGAGTGTGGCGTCGTAGACGAAGAATTGCGCATACACGGTACTTCAAATGCTTACGTGTGCAGCGCCGCCGTTTTCCCAACTTCAGGATTTTCGAATCCAACCCACACGTTGCTGGCGCTGGCAGCGCGGCTTGCATTGCATCTGTCATGAGCGAACATTCTCTTGGCTCGTTGCCGCTCGGCCCTGGCGGTCGCATGACGAGCAAACTCGGCTTCGGGTGCTCCGGCATCTCCGGTGGGCTGGCTAAGCGTCAATCGCTGGCGCTGCTGGAAGCCGCTTACGATGCGGGCATTCGTCACTTTGACGTGGCCCCGATGTATGGCTTTGGAACGGCCGAAGACGTCGTGGGTGAGTTCGCGCAGAGACATGTAGGCCGGGTCACGATAACGACCAAGTACGGCATACCCGCACCTGCTTCTGGAGCGGCGATCAACACGCTACGGACCCTGGTGCGTCCTCTGGCAAACCGTTTACCCGCGCTGCGCCGCTCTCTGATCCGCAAAGCGACAGAAGTCGCATCTTCGTCGCCACAGCAAAAGTTTTCCTTGGAAGGCGCGGCACGGTCGCTGGAAGATAGTCTGCGCAAGTTGCGAGTCGATCAGCTTGACTTACTGCTTCTACATGAGGCGGAACTTAGCGACTTATTGGACGATCGGTTGTTAAGCTTACTTGAAGATGCTCAAAAAGCAGGCAAGCTAGTAAACTTCGGCGTTGCGAGCTCAGCCCATATCGCCGAAGAGATCCACAAGGTGCAGCCGGGCTACTGTCCCGTGCTTCAGCATGAATGGTCTGTGCTTGCTCCTGCCACCTTTGCTGCCGATTGCTTTCATATCTGCCATCGCACCATCGCGGGTGTACTTGAATCCTTGAATCTCTGGTTCAAGGATTCAAGTGCATTACAGGCCAAGTGGAGTTCCGAAGTTGGCCTTGATCTCTCCAATTCAGAGAGGCTGGCCGAGTTACTCCTGCAGATATCTTGCCTGCAGACGCCCGGGATCGTGCTCTTTTCTTCACGACAGCAAAAGCGGATTCAGCGGCATGCAGATGGCTACAGGAATGCTTCGACGTCCGCATCTGCTCTCCGATTGGCACAGCTTATCCGCGCAAACACTGCGGAAATCCTCAGCAGAGGAAAGACGGATATAGGCGTCCAAGACGCCATTCCAGCAGACAGCGCAGTGCGCATCGGCTAAAGACGACGCTCCCGCAAAGACAAGCGCATATAACTCATCCAGCGCTAACTGCCGTGCCTACGAGTTACCGAGGTAGCCAATGATCAAACATGAAAATGTAAGTTCGCTCGATAACTTCGTGCCCATAATTCTTGCCGGAGGAAGCGGAACTCGATTTTGGCCAAGGAGTCGAAAGACGCGGGCAAAGCAGGTGCTTGTACTCGACGGCGACCGGACGATGATCCAGGATACGTTCACCCGGCTGCTCCCAAGTGCCTCGATACAGCAGACCTGGGTTGTGGCGAACGACGGTCTGGCCGCGGTGTTCTGGGTGGTCGTGGGCGTGATCCTC
>CAXTJS010000208.1:0-4847 GCA_964244605.1 uncultured Terriglobus sp.
GCCGTCGACGATCTCGGCGAGAAGTTTCCGCAACTGGGAACGCACATCCGTGATGAAGACGGCAAGCTGCGCAAGTTCATCAATGTTTACGTGAACGACGAGGACATCCGCTTTCTGGGCGGAGACACGTACCAGTTCCAGGACAAGGATGAGGTTATGTTCATCCCTTCGATTGCGGGCGGCTGCTAGGTCGTATCTACATATGACGATTTCAGGCGGTAGCTTGCGGCTTTAGCCGCCGAGATAGAAAGAAGCGCTCCGAAGGACTGCGGCTTCAGCCGCTGGGATGATCATCCCGGTGGCTGAAGCCACTCTTCCCACCTCGCCACCCTTCTATCTCGGCGGCTAAAGCCGCGCGCAAGCACCATTCATTCGGCACAGCTAAAGCTGTGCCCTTCCAAGTCGTCTTGCAGATCTAGACGTGCGAAAACTTACGCCGCGACGGCCTCAGCCTTCAGCCGCTCGGCCGTATCGTGCGCAATCAGGGCATCCACAATCGGCTGCAGCTTGCCTTCCATCACATACTCAAGCTGGTGCAGCGTAAGACCGATGCGGTGGTCGGTGAGGCGGTTCTGCGGAAAGTTGTAGGTGCGGATCTTCTCGGAGCGGTCGCCGCTGCCCACCTGCGACTTGCGCACACTGGCCTGCGCTTGGTGCTGCTTTTCCATCTCCACTTCGTAGAGGCGCGAACGCAGCACACGCATCGCCTTTTCGCGATTCTTGATCTGTGACTTTTCATCCTGACAGCTGACGACGGTGTTGGTCGGCAGGTGCGTGATGCGGATGGCCGAGTAAGTGGTGTTGACCGACTGCCCGCCCGGGCCGGACGAGCAGAAGGTATCGATGCGCAGGTCCTTCTGTTCCACCTTCACGTCGACCTCTTCGGCCTCGGGCAGCACGGCCACCGTAATGGCAGAGGTGTGTACACGGCCCTGCGTCTCCGTCGCCGGCACGCGCTGCACGCGGTGTACGCCGCTCTCATACTTGAGCGAGCTGTAGACGCGGTCGCCCTCGATCAGCGCCGTCACATCCTTCATGCCGCCCACGCTGCTCTCGGTCTCCGAAAGGATCTCCACCTTCCAGCGGTGCAGCTCGGCATAGCGCAGGTACATGCGGAAGACCTCGGACGCGAAGAGGGATGCTTCGTCACCGCCCGTCGCCGCGCGGATCTCGAGCACGACGTTCTTTTCGTCGTTCGGGTCTTTGGGCAAGAGCATGATCTTGAGCGCTTCATCGATCTCGGCAAGGCGCGGCGTAAGCGTGGAAAGCTCGTCCTGCGCCATGGCGCGAATCTCCTCATCGCTTTCGCTGAGCATGCCGTTCGCGTCGGCGATGGCGGTCTGCACATGCTTGTACTCGCGGTAGCGCTCGATCACGGGCTCCATGTCGCGGTGCTGCTTCGCGGTCTTCTGAAAGCGCTGCTGGTCGCTCACCAGCGCGGGGTCGGCAAGGTCGCGCTCCAGCTCTTTAAAGCGGTCTTCCAGCTGTTCAAGACGGTCAAACATCGGGTGCTCCTCTGCGTGGAACGCAGGTGTAAGTTCTGAGTGAGAAAAGGGTCGCGACGACGCGGAAAGCAGAGAGGCGCAGCTAGGCAAAGTCGAGCGGGAGATGGCTCGTACGGGGCAGACTCACCGGGATGCCGTGCAGCTGGCGCATATCGATTTGATGATAGCGCGCCTAGGCGGATGCAGGCGCCTACTGTGCTTGCGGACGTGTCACACGCAGCAACTGCTCCGTTTCGATCCGCGAGCGGGCACCTGCGTAGACCGGTTTCGCCACCTCGGCCCGGTACCACTGCAGCACCGCCGGTGCGCTCTCAATGCGGGCATCGCCCCACTCTGCCCATTGCGGGTATTTGCGCCAGTCCCAGTCGATGTAGCAGAAGGCCTTAATACCCGGCGAGGCCGCGATGAGGTTGAAGTAGGGGCGGTACCAACGGTCGAGCACGTCCGGTGTGCTGGCGACGGAAAGCCCCTTCGGTGTGGACTCCGCGATCATCACCGGGTGCTTCGATGCATCCGCACGCTTGAGAAACGCACGGGAGGCCTCGGCCCGCATGCCCTCAGTCGAAAACAGGTTGAGCGCCCACCAGTCCACCGCGTCGTCGCCGGGGTAGAAGGCCATAGCCCTCTGCATCGCTGCTTCGCTTGCTGCGCCGCCCGCCTCCGCGTCCAGCTCGGCATCCACGGACCAGTTCCACACCGCGGCGACGTTCTGCAGGCCGCAGCCGCGCACCGTGTTGACGATGCGCCGGAAAGCAGCCTGGTACGACGCGGCTTCGTAGCCGTTCCACGGCGCGTTGAACTCATAGCCGATGCGCAGAAACACGGGCCGGTCCAGCAGGCGAAGCCCATTGCAGAGCTGCGCGAGCGACGCATCGTCCTTGCCTGCCGCGGTCTCCGCTTCGTAGTGCCTTGCAACGGTGCCGCGGTTCAACGACAGGCCGATCTGCGGCACAATCAGCTCAGGCTCGGCTTTGTCGAGGTCACTTCGCAGTCGGGCAAAGTAGGCAGGCAGGTCGTCGCGAAGGTCGACGTAAGTCATAAATAGCACCGGCTTTGCGGGCGCAACGGCGGCGCTGTAGCGGGTGAAGCTGGACAGGTCCGTCTGGCCCGCGCCATGTAACACGACGTTCTCCTTGGGTTCGAGACGACGGCCGTAGAACCCGCGGGGCTGCACGGGTGCGGGTGCGACAACTTCTGCGGGCGCATCTTCGAAGGCGGCGATGCGGTGATGCCGCAGCATGGGTTGCACGTACCAGCCGAGGGCGAGAGAGAGCAGTGCGAGGATGGCGGCGAGTCGCATGAGAACTCCTCATGTTATCGGCGAGTTCCGGACCAACTGTGATGATGCTCGCGGCTTTACTGACGCAACTCAGAAACGTCATTTCGACCGGAGCGCAGCGGAGTGGAGAAACCTGCTGTTTGTTCGGAGCGCAACGGCCCTCAAGGGAACAGCAGGTTTCTCCGCTGCAGCCGCAAAGAGCGCGGCTTCCGGTCGAAATGACAATGCAAGGGATAGACGGAAGGAAGCAGATCCCTCCGCTTCGCTGCGGGATGACAAAGACCATCAGATCGATAGCGCTACTCGGCTTTTCTGCCGAGCGACCGCTTCCACGCCCGGTGCAGCACAGCGCCGGGTAGCAGGCAGATGCCGGAAAAGAACGCCCACTCCAGCAGCGTTGCACCGTTGCCCCGCAGCAGCCGGAAGACCTTTCGCAAGCCCTGCCACGACCCCGCACGCTTCGCCTTCAGCGCCACCTTGCTGCTGAGAAACGAGTTGAACGCGCGCGGCGTGAGCCACTTGCGGTAGGTGAGCGCCCAAGCGAGCGAGTCGTGCCAGTTGGTGCGGCCGCTGCGCGAGTTGCCGGTGGTGTCCAGGTTGTAGACGACGAGCGGCTCCCACAGAAACTTCACGCGTGCGCCGGCCAGGTGGACCGCATCCAGCACCCATGCCCAGTCCTCATGCTCGGGGTGGTCGGTGAGCGGCGCTCGCGCCACGATGCTGTGGTGCAGCAGAAGGCACTGCATCGGCAGAATGCCGGGGCGGCCCAGCAGTGACGGACGCAGCACGAGGTAGTCGCCCACGTCTTCATCCGGGCCGATGGGGCGCTCGGGCCACACGTCCTCACGGCCGCTGTGGCGATAGATCACGCGGCATGCCGACATCATTCTTGGTTCGGCCGCGCTTACCTGCGGATACTGCCGCTCGATGCAGTGGGGCAGCATGATGTCGTCGTCATCCAGAAAGGTGAGCCATTCGCCGCGGGCGTGTGCCACGCCCAGGTTGCGTGCGGCTGCGGGGCCGCCCGTGTTCACCGGCACCTCGTAGTAGGCAAGCCGCGGGCCGAGCCCGTCGACGGCCTCTTGCGCACGCGGATCATGCCCGTCGGAGATGACCAGCACCTCCACCTTTGCAAACGTCTGCGCGACGGCGCTTGCAGCGGCACGGCGCACTTGTGGGTACCGCTTATACGTGGGGATGATGATGCTGACGAGGCCCGGCTCCACACTCATGCGACGGCCCGCCCCGGCAGGCCCTGCACGATGGGTGCATCGGCACTGTCCTGTTCTGCTTCGGAGCCCTGCCGCATGCACATGCGCAGCACCGTTGCGTACGCCAGCAGGGTGGGCAGGTGCGGCTCCAGCGGGGCAGACTCGGCGGTGCTGAGCAGCACGATCCACGTGAGCAGCAGCGCGGAGAACAGGTTCTCCGCCGAGCGCGCCTTGCGATACCGACGCCATGCAATCACGAGCGCCGAAACCATGATGACGAGGTAAAGCGCGCCGCCGATCACGCCGAAGCTGATTGTCTGGTCGAGGTAGGTGTTGTGCGCGTGCGGCACCGGCCAGCCCTGGTCGTTGGAGACGCGCTCCACACGCGCCGGTGTCCAGAAGGCACCATAGCCGAAGCCGAGCCAGGGCCGAGTGATGACGCTGTCCAGCAGCTCCTGCCAGAGCGGCAGACGATTGGAGAGGCTGGCCGTGTTCTCCGTATCGTTGCGGCCCAGCATGAAGGCGCGCTGCGCATTGCCGCTAAGGTCGCTGCCCGCGAAGTAGATGGCCGTAGGCAGTGCCACCAACAGCATCGTTAATAGCGCCGCTGCTCGTGCCCCCGGCTGCATGCGCTCGCGTGCGAGCCGGGCAAAGACGATCAGCAGCAGCATGCCGCACAGGATAACGGCCACACGCGACCGGGTCAGCACCAAGAGCATCGCGCCCGCAAGCAGCGCTGCCATCAGCCCCCTCGTCCACTGCGGTCGCCGCAGCATGAGCGCCGCCGCGCTCAGGCAGAAGACGAGCAGGTTCATCGCCTGGTAATTCGCCGTCATCACGCCGGTGAAGCGG
>CAXTJS010000209.1:0-1184 GCA_964244605.1 uncultured Terriglobus sp.
CGAAATCCTCGACGACGAGGTGCGCGCCCGCATCGCCCGCCTAAAGTGCCGCACCGAGGATTGGGTCAGCGTGCATCGCACGGCGCACGAGCTCGGCATGCGCACCACGGCAACCATGATGTTTGGCGTCGGCGAGACCTTCGAGCAGCGCGTGAACCACTTCGAGGTCGTCCGCAGGCTGCAGGAGGAGACCGGCGGTTTCACCGCCTTCATCCCATGGAGCTTTCAGCCGAACAACACCGCATTGGGCGGACGCGGCTGGGAAGAGGCGACCTCCGTCGAGTACCTGAAGACGCTCGCCATCTCACGGATGTTCCTGGACAACATCGAGAACGTGCAGAGCTCGTGGGTGACGCAAGGATTAAAGGTGCTGCAGATGGGCCTGCGCTTTGGCGGCAATGATGTGGGGTCCGTCATGCTCGAGGAGAACGTCGTGCGCGCCGCCGGCACTGCCAACTGCACCACGGAAGAAGAGCTGCGCCGCATCATCCGCGACGCCGGCTTCAAGCCGGTGCAGCGTGACACCCTCTACACGACGATGTTCCTGAACTAACGCGCTCAGACCGACCTGCAGGCCCCGTCTAATTCCGCGGAGTAGGTGCCTTTGTGTATTCCCGTACACCTGGCATAAAACGCGCTAGTAGCGGGGCACCGTGGCGTCGATCTCGCGCGACCACTGCTCGATGCCGCCTGCAAGCGACTGCGCTTGCTCAAAGCCCTCCTTACGCAGCCATGCCGTCACGCTTAGCGATCGCATGCCATGGTGGCAGATTGCGATGATGTGCGTCTCCGGGTCAAGCTCGGCATGTGCACGCGCGGGCAGCTCACCCATGGGTATGTCGGTGCTGCCTGCGATGGCTGCCGTCGCTACCTCCCAGGGTTCGCGAACGTCCAGCAGAATGTATGGTCGGTTCGCCTGCCGCAAGGCGTGCAGGTCGGCGGCTGTGATTTCGTAGGGGCTCACACCTTCAGGATACGCAAACCGCTGTGCATTTCACGCATCTGAACGGCAAGAAAAGAGGGTACGTGGCACAAACCAAGGTCCTGATCGTTGAGGACGAACCGAACGCCCGCACTGGTCTCGCGGAACTTGTTACCTCGTGGGGATTTCGCACGGAAACAGCGGGCGACGGCTTTGCCGGCTTTGACATGGTGCAGCGCTGGGCACCGGACATCATCGTGAC
>CAXTJS010000209.1:1194-1482 GCA_964244605.1 uncultured Terriglobus sp.
GATGCCGCGCATGGACGGCCTGCAGCTGCTGGACCGCGTGAGCGAACTCGCGCATCCCGTGGTGGTGGTCGTCGTTACCGCGCACGGCGAGGTGGAATCCGCTGTAAACGCCATGCGCATGGGCGCGTACGACTATCTGTCGAAGCCGATCGACCCGGCCCGGCTCCGCTCCATCCTGCGTGCGGCCAGTGAACAGGTCACCACGCGTGACGAGCCGCAGCCTGTAATCGCGTTCGAACAGAAGGACAGGCTCGGGCCGCTGGTCGGCCATTCGCAGGTGATGCAGGA
>CAXTJS010000209.1:1492-4804 GCA_964244605.1 uncultured Terriglobus sp.
CATCGCGTCGACAAACGTTTCAGTGCTCATCACCGGTGAGAGCGGTACCGGCAAAGAGCTCGCGGCCCGCGCGCTGCACCAGCTTAGCGGTCGCCGCCACAAGCCTTTTGTCGCCGTGAACTGCGCAGCCATTCCAGAGACGCTGATCGAAAGCGAGATCTTTGGGCATGAGCGTGGCGCGTTTACGGGAGCGCAGGAGCGCCGCGCCGGCTGCTTTGAACTTGCGGAGGAGGGCACGCTGCTGCTGGACGAAATCGGCGAAATGCCCGCGCCTACGCAGGCCAAGCTGCTGCGTGTTTTGGAAGACCGCAAGCTGCGCAGGCTTGGCGCGCGCGAAGAGACGACGGTGAACGTGCGTGTCATCGCCGCAACCAACAAGGACCCGCAAGCCGCCGTTGCCAACGGTGAGCTGCGCGGCGACCTCTACTACCGCCTGAATGTCTTTCACATCCTCATGCCACCGCTGCGCGAGCACGCCGACGACATCCCCTTGATCGCAACCGCGATGGTCGATGAGATGAACACGCGGCACGGCACCACCGTACCTGGTATCGCTCCGTCGTTGCTGACGAAGCTGCAGAACCATAAATGGCCGGGGAACGCGCGTGAGCTGCGCAACACTATCGAGCGAGCCGTCATCCTTGCGGGCTCCGAGAGGCTGAACACGAGCCATCTGCCCTTCAACTTTGGTGAGGAGATCGCGCCACCGCAGGCGTCGCGCACAGGCAGCGCAGGTATGCACAAAGCTGTGGAGACTTTCGTCAATGTGCCGCAGGTCGACGGCCGCGACATGGTGCAAGTTGCCGTGGGCACCACGGTGGACGAAGCGGAGAAGCAGCTGATCCTGAAGACGCTCGCCTCTACCAGCAACAACAAGACACGTGCCTCCGAGATACTGGGCATCAGCTCGAAAACATTGCAGAATAAGTTGAAAGAGTACGCCAGCGCGGAGGCATCCACGCGCTAGCACCTCTTCAAGAGGCAGGCGCGCGAACGGATGCGACTTCGAACGAAACTCGTGCTGGCCACCACGGCTTTTATCACCGTGCTGACTGCCGTGCTTTGTGCCGTCTTCTTTTCGGAGTTGCTGCGCGGACGCATCTCGCAGGCACAAAGCGCGAACGAAGTACTGGTGAATGAGGTGCTGCTCGGCACGCGCAGCGCCGTGCAACAGGGCCTTGCCACGAAGCCTCCGGCCGGGCCGGGAGAACAGGCCTTCGAGGAAGCCGTCACGGCAGCCCTGCAGACCGATGCCGCACTCGATCAGACCATGAACGCCATCACACTCTACTCGCCCACGGTGCAGGACGTGTATGTGAGCGGCGCGAACGGGCAGGTGCTGGTCAGCAGCGATCCAACCTTGCTCGGCGCAAAACCTCCTGTGCGCAGAGGATTCAACGAGCTTGTGGGGAGCAGTGTTCCGAAGCAGTGGATCGCCGTCTTCGGCAAGCCACAAATCTTCGACATGGCACTGCCGCTGCGCCGCAATGGTGGCCCGTTTCTCTACGCGCACATTGGCGTGCGCTCGTCACTGTTGCGCAATGCCCTCGCTCCATGGCTACGCGAAGCGATGGCGGTGGCCATCGTGGCGCTGCTCTGCGCCATCCTTGCCGCGGCTACTCTATCGTCTGCGGCCCTGCATCCCATCGAGCAAATCAGCAAAAGGCTTGAGGCGCTCTCGGCGCGTTCCGGTGCCGTCTCCGCAACGTCCCCAGAGCAGGACGCCGTGCAGCGCGTTACCTCCTCGATCAACCTCATCGATCAGCAGATCCGCGTCTCCGCCGAGCAGAACACAGAGCTCGCCTCAAACCTGAGCCAGATGCTGCAGACCCTACGCGACGGCGTGATGCTGTTGACGGCGGATGGCGTGATCGCGATGGCAAGTGAGTCGCTCACAAACTTTTTGCCGGCAGATCGAACCGCCATCGCGGGCCGCTCGGTCTTCGATTCGTTTCCGGCTATCACCTCTATCGGCAGCTTGCTGACAGACGCACTCACGACGCGCGCTCCACTTTCAGGTCTGCCCGCCACGCTTGAGGATGGTCGACCCGTCGAGCTCTCGCTCGACTTTCCTGCCGGTTCCGCCGGCAGCAGGGGCGTCCTCGGCGCCATGCTCACGCTGCACGACCCGGCCGCGCAGCAGGAGGTCGAGCGTGAGATTGAACTCTCGCGCAGGCTCGCCAGCATCGGCCGCCTCACCGCCGGTGTCGGCCACGAGGTCAAGAACCCGATCAACGCCATGGTGCTGCACCTAGAGTTGCTGCGCGGCAAACTTGGCACAGATACCAGCGGAGCCGGCCGCCACGTTGAGGTGCTCGCCAGCGAAATGGCGCGGCTTGACCGCGTTGTACAAACGCTGGCGGACTTTACACGGCCCATCGAGCCGAACCTGCGCGAGCAGGCATTACGGCCGTTGGTCGACTCTGTGCTGCAGCTGGTCTCGGTGGATGCGCAACTGCGCGGCGTAGAGGTCGTCGTCGTCGACCACGCCCGCTCTGCCCGCGTGGTTGCCGACAGCGGCATGCTGCACCAGGCCTTGCTCAACGTGGTGCTCAACGCCATGGAGGCGATGCCGCATGGCGGCACGCTGCAACTGCACCTCCGCCGCGAACGAAACATGGCCACCATCGCAATTCGAGACAGCGGTTTCGGCATTCCCGCGGATATGCTGGAGAAAGTCTTCCACCTGTACTTCACGACCAAGCCGACCGGCAGCGGCATCGGCCTGGCGATGACGTGGCGCACCATCCAGATGCTCGGCGGCACGATAGCCGTGCAGTCCAACGCAGACCCGGATGCGCTGGACCGCGGTACCCTGTTCACAGTGCTGCTTCCTCTCAGTTCTGAACCCGTACACCACACGGACATTCCGACGGAGGTACATGCATGATGCTTCGCTTCGCTGCTCTTCTTGCCTGCGGTACGCTGTTGCTCCAGGGCTGCCGGGCCGGGCATCCCGCCACCGCAGCCGCTCCACCGCCTCTGCCTGCAATCGCGCCGGTGATGGTCAGCGTGCCGCCGCCGACGCACCACATGCAGGAAGAACCGGAGAAGGCGGAAGTTGTCGCGGCTCCAACGCCTGCGCCGGAACCGCCCAAGCGCACGCCTCGGCTGAAGCGGCCGACTACTCCTCCCGCAGCCACGCCAACGCCCGCGCCGCTGGTCGCTGCGGCAACACCGCCGCCAATCGAACTCGGCAATCTAAGTGCAGGCGGTGATGCTTCCGCAGGATTGAAGCAACAAACTTCCAACCTGTTGCAAGACCAAAACAAGCGCGTCGCAGGACTGCCCGGCAACGTTGCCGCCGCACAC
>CAXTJS010000210.1:0-2704 GCA_964244605.1 uncultured Terriglobus sp.
CGGCCTGAGCCGCTCCCACTGAGTCGGCGCGCTATCGGATCCGACAACGGATTTCCAAGGAGCTTTCCCATCCGCATGAATCGCAATGCTATTGTGTCGACGCTCGCCGTCGCAGTCGTTTCGCTTGGTCTTTCCTCCTCGCTCGTGGCCCAGGCTGCAGGTCCGGCCGTGCCCTCCGCGGCACCCCGGCCCGAGGCGATCCCCGCCAAGATCGCGCTGATCAGCTTTGAAGCCGCCGTCTTTGCCACCAACGAGGGCCAAAAGGCGACCAACGACCTCACCGCCAAGTACCAGCCGCAGAAAACCAAGATTGAGCAGCAGGGTGCAGAGATCGACAGCCTGAAGAAGCAGCTGCAGAGCTCGCCCAACCTGAGCGATGCGGAGAAGGTCAGCCGCTCACGCACCATCGACACCAAGGAGAAGGCGCTGCAGCGCGACGGCGAGGATGCCAGCGCCGCTTACCAGGGTGAGCTGCAGGAGATTTACAGCCGCATCGCCACCAAGGTCAACGCGACGCTGCAGAAGTACGTCACCGACAACGGCTACACGCTGACCCTCGACGTGGGCACGCAGCAGAGCAACATCCTGCAGGCGGACGGCCGCACCGACGTTACCCGCGCCGTAATCGAGGCCTACAACGCTTCCTCCGGTGTAGCGGCACAGCCGGCGCCAGCAGCAGGCGCAACCACCCGTACCGCACCGCGGACGACGCCGCGTCCGGCAGCACCGAAGCAGTAATCTGGGCAGTTCCAGTGAGCCGAAGCGGCAGGCAAACACCTGCCGCTTTTCGCTGCCCGCTACCATAGTCGCCCTGTGGAAGAAATTGTGGATCGCTTTGCGGCGGCGGTCCTAAGGCATAGCGCTTTCTTGTGATTCACACGCTGTTTACTTTGGATCAGTGCGCTAAGTGCTAACAAGTGAATGACTTACCTAAAAGTATGAACACAATCCTGTGCTGTTGAGGGCGTTCTAGGCTTTGGCACGCGAGCAAACTGTTTTCCACAAAATGCACTTTTGTTCCTCACCGGGGCGATGCTGACAGATGCCATGCACTTGCGCTAGACGCCTCTTCACGCCGGGCGATTTCACCACGCTACGAGCACTCGCGCGCCTCGCGACTATCGCGCTAATTGGCAGCAGCATTCTCGCCGGGTGCTTCGCGCAAACGACGGCTCCGGCGAGTACACCGGCTATAAGCCAGACCAAGACCGTAGGCCAACGCCTTGCTGAAGATCTGCAGTGGTCGCAGGCAGAGCGCGAGGCGCGCTTCGCGCACATGGACCGGCTCTTCCCCGTAAACCGCATTGCGCACGGCGCGAAGGTGTACCCGCTACCAAACGGCAAGCCGCTTACCTTGAGCGTCAACGGTGAGAGCCTTCAAGCGCTCATGCAGCGCGACCGGCTTGCAGGTGTGCTCGTGCTGCAGGATGGCAAGGTGCGGCTCGAAAGCTATGCGCTCGGCGCAGACAGGTCCACGCGCTGGACGTCGTTCTCCATGACCAAGTCTGTCACGTCGACGCTGGTCGGCATCGCCCTTCGCGACGGTTCCATCCACGGCGTCGACGATCCCGTAACGCAGTACCTGCCGGAGATGCGCGGCAGCGCCTACGACGGCGTTACGATCCGGCAGCTGCTCACCATGACGAGCGGCGTCCGTTGGGTGGAGGACTACGACGCTCCCGACAGCGACAACGTGCGGCTCTACAGCACACCGGTGCAGCGAGGCAAAGACACGGTTACGGAGTACATGCGCCACCTGCCGCGCGAGAGCGCACCCGGCACGCACTGGGTCTATAAGACCGGCGAAACCGATCTGACCGGCGCACTCGTCCGCCGCGCCACCGGGCAGTCGCTCAGCCAGCTGGTGCAGCAGCGCATCTGGCAGCGCTTCGGCATGGAGAGCGACGCCTACTGGATCGCCGAAAACGGCAAGGAGTACGGCGGCTCCGGTATCAGCGCCACGCTCCGCGACTGGGGACGGCTCGGCGAACTCGTGCGTCTAGGTGGTAAGGGCATCGCCACCGAAGGCTGGTTCGTCGACGCAACCCGCACCCAACAGCCCATCGGCCAAGCAGGCCGCGGCTATGGCTACCAGTGGTGGACCTACGACGACGGCAGCTACGCCGCCCTCGGTATCTTCGGCCAATCCATGCTGATCGACCCCGCACGCAAGCTGGTCATCGTCACACTAGGCGCATGGCCAAAGGCCTCAAGCGCCAACCTCGTCGCCGACCGCACCGCGCTATGGCAGGCCGCGCGAGCAGCCTGCGATCAGAAATAGATGCCGTTCGGCGCAAAGCGATAATCGTGAACTAAGCAGTTTCAACACTGAACGTAGCCATGCGATGAGAGAACCTGACGTCATACAAGGAGAAGAAGCCTTCCTGCCCCAGAAGTCCAATTCCATGGCTGTTCATGCCATCGGTAAAGCCTGCGTATGTTGAGCAGACGATCCCGTTTCCTATGTCAATCGTTACGTCGTCGTAATAGGTGACGTTAGCAGCGGCACCTACGCCGCCGGTTAACGTGTTTGGCAGCGAAAGCACGTCCAGCTTGAGTGCAATCGCCAGCGCAAGCGGAAACAAGCAGGAGTCTGCTCCGCTATCGAGTAGGACCACGCAACGGGTGCTCTCGCCATTGGAAGCGGTGAGAGTGGCTAAAGCAAGAGGCCGCAAAACAACTCGCCCGCCCGGATGAGGCGGGC
>CAXTJS010000210.1:2714-4780 GCA_964244605.1 uncultured Terriglobus sp.
CGGCGGCAATGCGAAGCTGGTGTAGGGATAAGTAAAGACCGGCATCTCAGTAAAACATCGTAAGGGCGCGATCCGGTATGCGCGTCAGAAGTGGATGCCCTTCCCCATTACTCTTTGCTTCTCTCATCACTTCCTGGAGATCCGGGCCGTATGCCACAACGATGTTGTCCCGCTCCGATACGGCGACCCATGCGCCTGGGGGAAGGCCATCCAAAAGCCCTAAAAGGTTTGCTACTGTGGTCGCCATCTTCCTTCTACCTCCGCAAACTGAGTTTTAGTTTATGTGGCTGTGCTGCCGCAAGAAAGTCGGACAGATGCACTAACTGGATGCTACTAAGTACAGTTTCATCCCGCAGCCGGTGGTCCGCCGCCCTTTGGCTTTACCAGCAGGAAGGCGATGGGCGCGCAGACGAAGGCGACGTAGGCGAGGTAGCGGAAGTCGTCCACGTAGGCGAAGAGTTGGGCCTGGTTGTCGAGGCCCCGGCTGCTTAGGGCGTAGGCGCGCATGGTGGCGCGGACTGTGTCTGTGTGGGTGGACAACTGCTGCGTATAACCGGAGATCTGGCGCTGGAAGAGCGGATTGCCTGGGGAGAACGAATGCGTCAGGTTGGCGCGGTAGCTCTGCAGGTGCCGCTGCGCGATGGTGTTCATCCACGAGATACCGACGCTGCCGCCGACGTTACGCAGGAAGTTGAAGATGCCGCTGCCGTTGGCGACTTCGTCCTTCGGCAGCGTGCCCAGGGCGAGCTGGCCCAGCGGCACAAAGCACATGGAGATACCGATACCACTCACAAGGATGGGCCAGAAGAGCGATGTGGGCGAGATGTCAAGCGTAAAGCCCGCAAGCCAGAAGCCCGAAATGCCGAGGATGGCAAAGCCGCCGGCGACCCACCAGCGTGGGTCTGTTTTGGCGATAACGGCACCCACCACGATTGCCGAGACCATGGCACCCAGGCCGCGCGGGCTCACCACCAGGCCTGACATGGTGGCGTCATAGCCAAGCAGCGTTTGGTAAAAGACGGGCAGCACCGTGGTGATGGCGTAGAGCACCACGCCGAGCAGGAAGATGAGCAGGCAGCTCAGGCCCAGGTTGCGGTCCCGCAACGATCGCAGGTTGACCAGCGGCTTTTCCGTGGTGAACTCGCGCAGGATGAAGAGGGCAAAGGTCAGAATCATGACCGCAAAGGCGATGCGGATCTTGGTGTCGCTGAACCAGTCGTCCTCCTGCCCCTTGTCCAGGATGTACTGCAGGGAGCCGACCCACAGGCCGAGCGAGCCGAGGCCGATGGCGTCAAGCTTGCCCGGCTTTGCGTTCTTGATATACGGCGGGTCTTCCAACGCGCGGCCCTGCAGAAACATGGCGAGCAGACCGATGGGCACGTTGATGTAGAAGGCCCAGCGCCACGAAACCACGTCAGTAAGATAGCCGCCCAACGCAGGTCCTACGACCGGTGCAACCACGACGCCGAGCGCATACAGGCCGAGCGCCTGGCCCTGCTTCTCAGGCGGGAAGCTCTCTACCAGGATGGATTGCGCCAGCGGTTGCAGCGCACCACCGCCGATGCCCTGCAGCGCGCGCGCGATCAGGATGAAGGGCAGCGTGGGCGCGATGCCGCACAGAAACGAGGCAAACGTGAACAGGCCGACGGAGGCGATGAGATAGTTCTTGCGGCCAAACTTCTCACTCAGCCAGCTGGACGCCGGCAGGAAAACCGCGTTGGCCACGAGGTAGACGGTGAGCACCCACTCTGCCTCATCATTGGTCGAGGCGGTGCTACCGGCGATGTAGGGCACGGCGACGGAAGCGATGGAGGTGTCCATCACCTCCATAAACGTGGCGATCATCACGGCGACGGCGATGAACCAGGGATTGACGGAAGGCTTGCTCGCCTGCTTGGCCGCGGGCATTAGCGGTGCTCCGGTCGATGAATATCTGCATGCTCCCAAAGAAGCGTCATTTCGACCGGAGCGACGGCCTTATCGTCGCGCAGTGGAGAAACCTGCTGTTTGCCCGGAGCGCCAACGGCCCTCAAAGAAGAAGCAGGTTTCTCCGCTCCGCTGCGCTC
>CAXTJS010000211.1:0-4721 GCA_964244605.1 uncultured Terriglobus sp.
CAGTTCCAGCGCTTCATCCAGACCGACGCCGCCATCAACCCGGGCAACTCCGGCGGTCCGCTGTTCAACATGCAGGGTGAGGTCATCGGCGTGAACGCCGCGATCTACACGCAGAGCATGGGTTCGCAGGGCGTCGGCTTTGCTATTCCGTCGAACACCGTCGTGAACGTCTACAACAACCTGATCTCGCCGGACCACAAGGTCGTTCGTGGCTCCATCGGCATCCAGTTCCAGGCGGGTTTGCCGTCCGCGGTGAGCCGGCAGTACGGCTTCGCCAAGGGTGGCGTGCTTGTGTCAGCGGTAACGCCCGGCATGCCTGCTGCCAAAGCCGGCCTGCAGCCGCAGGACGTGATCACCACAATTGACGGCCGTTCCATCAAGGATGGCGACGAACTCGTAGCCGACATCTCCTCCCGGCGGCCAGGTTCTACGGTCAAGATCGGCTATCTGCGCGGCACGCAACAGCAGACAACCACGGTAGGCATTGCCGACCGCTTGAAGACTGTCGAAGCCGCTGCAAACGGTGCCGGTGGTGATGAGGATCAGGACACACAGGAAAAGCCGGACACCGCAGCGGTGAACGACAAGCTCGGCATCACCGTGCAGGCGGTACCGGCGAACATCCTCTCGCAGAAGGGCCTTAAGGGCGGCGTGCTCGTCACGAGCGTCAAGCCCGGCTCCTTCTCGGAAGACCTGAGTCCGTACCCGTTGCAGAAGGGCGACATCATTGTTGAAGTGAACCGCAAGTCTGTCACGGATCCGGCGAGCTTCCGCAACATCATCGGTGGCCTCAAGTCGGGTGACGATGTGGTCTTCGTCGTCCGCTCCGCGCAATCCCGCGACAAGTCGAACGCCTTTGTTGGCGGTACTCTGCCGTAACCGCAACCGCAGCACGAGGAGGCCGGCGTCGCGACGCCGGCCTTCTTGCGGCAGCAATCCACTTCTGTGTACGCTAAGACGCGAAAGCTCGCCGATCACCGCATTGCCTGCGGCGGGCCTCTGAGGTGCTTCCTGTTGAAGGTGCGATCTTCTCTCACGTTTGCTCTTTGCTCACTTGGCACTGCCGCCGTTCTACTTTGCGCTTCGCCCATGCAGGCGTCACACCTGCGCCGCGGCCCGACAGCCGGGCACTCGCGCAAGGCGAAGCACGGCTCAGTTGCCGCGCAACGGCCCGCGACGGTGCACCCGCGCGCTATCGATGATTCGCGCGCTACTGAAATCCAAACCGCTCTGGTGAAAGCCGGTTACCTGAGCAGCGCTTCGGGTCACTGGGATGAGGAAAGCGCGGCCGCCATGCGCAAGCTGCAAGGCGACAACGGCTGGCAGACCAAGCTGATCCCCGACTCACGCGCCCTGATCAAGCTGGGTCTTGGGCCGGGCAGCGAAGCGCCCACGGGTACTACGGCGCCTTCCGGCAGCGTTAGCCAGACTACCGGCAGCGGCGCAGCGAATCAGGGTCTGCAGTAAGAAAGGCGAGTCCCATGCGTGCTTGCCTTCTGCTCTTAGTCTGCGCATGCGCGGCCACCGTGCCTGCGCACGCCATTGAGCTGAAGCTGACGGCACCTGCCATCGAGCGTACGTTGCAACAGCAGCTTTTCAACGGGCCGGAGGGTCGTTACTACATCCGTGGCGACCAGGCGTCTGCCTGCTATGTCTATGTCGATCAGCCCTCCGTCACCTTCAAGGACGACCGGCTAGTCGTGCACGTGCACACGCACTCGCGCCTGGGAGCGGGCATGTTCGGCAAGTGTGTCGGTTTCGGCTTCAACACCGAAGCGGATGTCTCCGTCATCCCGGACGCCGAAGAAGAGACGATCGGCTTCCGCGAGGCACGCATTGACCGCTTCACCGGCAACAAGGAGCTGGATGCGCTGCTTGTACCGTTCCTGAGCCGCAAGGTTCCGCAGAAGATGAAGATCAACGCGGCCGACCTGTTACGGTCGGCACTCGCGAGGTCGAAGCAGGCGACAGGCTATGACCTGACGCTGGATCGCCTGAAGATCCATTCCATGCTGGTCGAGAAGGACACCGTGACGGTCGATCTGGACGGCAACCTGCGCGTTAACTAAGTTCTACTTCTTGTTGGCGCTTTGCGGATCGTTTGGCATCGTCACGATCACCTCACCCGGACGAGTGTAGTGCAGGTCTTCCCTTGCCTGATGCTCAATGGCGTTGGGGTCGCTGGTCAGCCGGTCCACATGCCCCTGCAACTGACTGTTTTCACGCTGCAGCGCCTTTACTTCCGCCTGCAGATCACGCAGGTCGTGGCGCTTGTTGCGATACGCCGTGAGCCCGTTTTGCCCGAAGATCACGTGATAGCCGACCATCCCCGCCAGCACTACCGCGGCTGCCGTGGCGATCTTGCGGCGCATGCCGAACAGCCGCTCGCCGACGCTTGCGGCGTGGCTGATGGCTCGGCGGCCCCGGCTTCTCTGCTTTGCGGCACTCACACCATCAGCTAACCGCAATCCGGCAAGGTGTGCAACAGCCTCGTACGATGCAGTACCCGCCCGGATACGGCATCTTTATAGCAACTTTCGACCATGCGAGTTTTGTGCTAGATATCCGCAACGCCCACTGCTAGTCTGCCGCTATGCAACTGCTTCTGATCAGCGCCGTCATCTGCTGCTGCACGATTCCTCTGGTCGCCATCATCGTTTTCCGATCCCTGCGTCGTGGAACGGAGAGTCAGCCCAGTATCACGGTCGCTCAGATTGCGCCGGTTGCGCCAGTCACGACCGCGCGGCATCCACGGCCGGACTTCGCCGCCGGCTTTGCACCACCCGTGCAATCGGTCGACTTCATGCAGCAGCGTAATCGGCAAGGCGGCTTTGTGCTGCACCCGAAGCGTCTGGACTACGCGTATGCGACGGAGGAGATGGGTGACCTTTCCGATCCGCACGCCGACCGTTCAGCACCCTTCCCGGCGTACTCCGGCGGCGGCCGCATCACCTTGCGCCTGTCCTGATTGCACGAGCTCCCGCGGAGTTGAGCGTCGGCACTCCCTTACAATGGTGTAGCCGCCGGTTCCGCGGAGGAGCTTCCATGTTCGACCATTCGACCCACCTTTCTGCCGTACCGGCGAGCGCTCCGGTTCGCAACCAGGCGTTCTCCATCTTGAGCCCGGTAGGCATTGCCATCGCAGGCACCGCCTTCATCGCGATCGCGGCCCATGTGGCCGTGCCACTGCCGTTCACGCCCGTTCCGCTCACCCTGCAGCCCTTCGCGGTACTGCTTGTAGGCTTGCTCTTCGGACCGACGCTCGGGTTGACGACGCTGCTGCTCTACCTGGCAGAAGGGGCAATGGGTCTACCCGTCTTTCAGCCGCAAGGCCCGGGTGGCTTGCTGCAGCTGACGGCGTTTGCCACGTCAGGCTTTCTGCTGTCTTATCCATGGGTCGCTGCGATTGCTGGAACGCTCTACCGGAAGCTGCCGTTCCGGTCGCGTTACGCCTCTGCAGCCCTCGCTGGTACCGTGGCTACGGCCTTTCTCTTTCTTGCAGGTGCAACCTGGTTCGCCGTGTACACGCATCTTGGCCTGCGTGCTGTGCTCATCGGCGCTGTGCTGCCATTTCTGCCGGGCGAAGCGATCAAGGTGCTGGCTGCTGCCGGCATCGCCGCTGCCTGGACCAATCGCGCCACGCGCTAAGTTGTGCCGCGACCTTAACAACCGTTCTGAATTGGAGTCACAAGAAGTATGAGTACCGCCGCGCCCCCTGCCATTCAAGAGATCAAGATCGCGCACAGTCCCGATTCGGACGATGCGTTCATGTTTTACGGGCTCGCCACGAACAAGGTTCGCGTGCCCGGATACAAGTTCACCCATACGCTTACCGACATCGAGGCGCTGAACCAGCGCGCCATCCACGACCCGTTCTACGACGTGACCGCGATCTCCTTCCACGCCTATCCCTACCTGCAGGACAACTACGCGTTGATGGCGTGCGGTGGTTCGGTCGGCGACGGCTACGGGCCGATGATCGTGTCCTCAAAAAAGTACACGACCGATGAAGTCAAGAAGCTGAAGATCGCCGTTCCGGGTACGCTCACCACCGCGTATCTCACGCTTAAGCTGTTTGCGCCTGACATCGAAACGGTGACGGTGCCCTTTGACCAGATCATCCCAGCCGTGTTGCGCGGCGAGTTCGACGCCGGGCTGATCATCCACGAAGGCCAGCTCACCTACGCGAGCAGTGGCCTGCACAAGATCATCGATATGGGCCAGTGGTGGCGCGAGCTCACCGGGCTGCCGCTGCCGCTCGGCGGTAATGCCATCCGGCGTTCGCTGGGTGCGGAGACGATGCGCATCACCACACAAGCGCTGCGGGAGTCTATCCAGCATGCGCTTGACCACCGGCCTGAGGCGCTGGAGTATGCCATGCAGTTTGCACGCGACCTGGATACCTCGCTCGCAAACCGCTTCGTCGGCATGTACGTCAACGAACGGACGCTGAATTATGGAGATGATGGCCGCGAGGCAATTCGCAAGCTACTGGCGATGGGCCACGAGCGCGGTATCATTCCGCACGTCGCGAACGTAGACTTCATCGACTGATCCGACGTCAGCAGATCAGCAAAGGCATGGCTCTGGGCCATGCCTTTCTCTTTATCCCGTAGTGATTGCGTGGCGGGCTGAGTCTGGCGCCGGGAGTGGCACACCACCCAGCGGCAGGAAGATGCGGAAGACCGTGCCGCCCTTCTGGCCACCGTGCCGCAGCCGGC
>CAXTJS010000212.1:0-1505 GCA_964244605.1 uncultured Terriglobus sp.
GAGACGTGGAAAGCGAGCCGGCGAGTGCGGAGAGCGCCTGCCAGTCGTGGCTGGCGGCGGCGAGCGCGCGACGTCCGCAGAGGAAAGTCAGCCGCGTGTTGCCGCGCACCTTTTCCGTCCTGCGGAGCAGCACGGGACCGATCTGCGCGGTATTGCCAACGTGCGTGCCGCTGCATACGTTGAGGTCGATGCCGGCGATCTCGATAAGCCGCATCGCTCCCTCACGCGGCGGCAGCTTGCGCAACGCACCGCTGGCTAGAAGATCGTTTGCTTCTTCCCGCGAAACGGTCCGCTGCGTCATGGGAAGCGCGGCAGCGACTGTGTCGTTTGTAAGGGATTGCAGATAGGCAAGCTGCTCTGCCGTGAGCGCGGACAGGGCAAGGTCTACGGTTGAGCTCTCCTGCCCAAGGTGGAAGCCTACAGTCATCGCGCCAAACTCACGTGCAGCGATCGCGGAGAGCAGGTGCTGGCCGCTGTGCTGCTGCATGTGGTCGCGGCGGCGCTCCGCGTCGATGCGCGCGTGTATCGCAGTGCCAGGTTGCAGGGGCTTGGCCGTGGTGTGCCACACCTCGCCGGACTCATCTTCCGAAACGTTCGTTACCGGCGCTTCCAGAACGGCTCCGCTTCGCGCTGTGGCCGTCAGGGTTCCTGTGTCGTGCGGCTGGCCGCCGCTTGTGGGATAGAACGCTGTGCGATTGAGCGCGATCTGGAAAAGCGGCTTGCCATCGACGCGCGAGAGCTCCCGGATTTCCGTGACTTCCGCCGTAAACTCCAGCCGGTCCTGCTCTTCGTAGTAAATGCGTTCGGCGATGTGCGACAGCGACGGCACAGCTACTCCTTGGGATGTGCCGCCGCCAGCATATCGCCGAAGGCGGCGACTTCGGCGCGGCTGCCGATGACGAGCGTGGTGCGTCCGTGGAGCTCAACGGGGATGAATTCCAGGATGCGCTGCGCTTCCCCTTTGGCGTTGCCGCCGTCGGTCGCTGCGCCGCCCGCCTGCTCCGCGATAAAGGCAAGCGGGTTCGCCTCGTAGAGCAGGCGCAGCTTGCCATTCGGCGTCTTGGCTGTGGGTGGGTACAGAAAGACGCCGCCCTTCAGCAGCGTTCGGTGGAAGTCTGCGATGAACGAGCCGACGTAGCGCGAGCTGTACTTCTGAGCCAGCAGCGAGCCGTCGCGCAGCTTGCTTAGGTAGTCGCGAAAGACGGGCGGAAAATCACCAACGTTGCCCTCATTGACGGAGTAGTACGGCCCCTGCTCCGGCATGACCATGTCTTCCGCATTGAGCAGAAACGAACCACCCGAAAGCGTAAAGCTGTGCACGCCCTCCCCAGCGGTGTAGACGAGCATCGTGGACGGCCCGTAGTTCACGTAGAGCGCGGCGACCTGCTCTGTTCCACGCTGCAGGGCTGCCGAATGTGCGTCGGTATCCGCGGCAATCGTCTGGATGGAGACGATCGTGCCAACATTGACGTGCGGCTTCGTCCTGGTGAACGTTTCCTTGGCCA
>CAXTJS010000212.1:1515-3204 GCA_964244605.1 uncultured Terriglobus sp.
GGCGCCTGGCTGTGCCAGCAGTTCGAGAACCCCGCCAACATTGACGTCCACGTCAATTTTGGCAGAGCCGTCGAGCGGATCGGTGATGACGACGTACTGCGCACTAGACCTGCCGTCAAAGACAACGGGCTCGTCATCTTCTTCGCTGACGACTGCAGCCACGCTTGCGAGCCCACGCATGGCACCAATGACCGTGTCGTTCGCAAAGACGTCGAGCTTCTGCTGCTGCTCACCCTGCACGTTGGTGTGGCCGAAGGCACCCAGCGTGTCGGAGAGCGGTGCCGTGCGGATGCGGCTTTCGATCTGCCGTGACGCGTCCGCTAATGCGGCGAATACCTCTGCCAGCGCCTCGCCGTGACGGGATGCAACATGCTGCTCAAGCGTAACGGGCATACGGAAGGGTAGCATCGGCAACCTGCTCCCAGCTGCTTGCCGGAAGCAGGCTGCCTCTCACCTATCGATTCAGGTCGCGTACCGTGTCGCTCACGGCGTGCGCGGCCTTGCCGAGCGTGTCCTTGACCGCGCCAACGGTCTGGTCTCCGGCACCCTCGTCGGCTGTGGCGTAGTTGCCGGTCGCTTCACCGAAGCCCTGCTTCACCTTGCCGACCAGGCTATCGCCCGTGCCCTGCGCGCGCTGCTTCGTTCCCCAGACGGACGCCTTCTGGGCAAATCGCTCCACATCCGGGTCGCCGGTGCTGTATGCCGGTTCCGGTGCGTTGCTGATCAGGTAGGCCAGTGCGGCGCCGATGCCGACACCCGCGATGATCCATGGAAGAGCTTTCATGACAGTTCCCTCTGCAGAACTCAGATGAAAAGTCGCTCTCCGGGTATGGCTGAGGTGGATCAATCTTCTGCTGCAGGAGGTGCGCGCATGCAGAAAAGCCCGGCAAAGATGCCGGGCCCTTCACGTCGAAACGACGCTAGAAGATCTTGAAGTGAATGGTCAGGTACTTTTTCGGGTCGGAGCGGATGGTGTTCACCAGACTCTGTGAGTCCACGGCGAGTTTGTCGAGGTTGTGGTACAGCGCAGGGTCTTTTACGAGCAGACCCGCAGTCCCCTGGCCCTGATCGATGCCCGTCATGATGTTGTTCAGCCGGGTAACTGTTTCGTTAAGCTTGTTCGCGAAGGCCTGGTCTTTGGTGAGCAGACCCAGGCCGCCCTTGCCCGCGTCCGCATCGGCCATGATGCTGTTGGCGTGCTGCAGGGTCGCGTTCAGGTTGTTGTAGAGCGAATCGTCTTTCAGCAGCTTGCCGGCCGACCCCTTACCCGCATTCACATCAGCCATGATGCCGCTCAACTGCGTAATCGAGGTGTTCAGCTTGTTGTAGAGCGTCTCATCGGTCAGAAGCTTGCCGATGGTGCCATGGCCGTTGTTCAGGTTCACCTCAAGCTTTTGCAGTTCCGCTACGGTCTCGTTGGCCCGCTTGTAGAGCGTATCGTCGTAGATCAGTTCACCGATTGCGCCCTTGCCCTGCGAGATGCTGTCGACGATACGGTCAAGCTTGGCCAGCGTCACGTTCAGGCTTTCGATGGTGCCCTGGCTGGCCTTGACCACATCCTGCAGGTTTGGCGTTTCCAGCGTTCTCAGCTCGTCGCCGTCCTGCAGCTTGGGACCGGTAGCGGTCTGCGAGTTGATGTCGACGACGGTGTCGCCAAGTACACCAACGGTGGACAATGCCGAGCGCGAG
>CAXTJS010000212.1:3214-4691 GCA_964244605.1 uncultured Terriglobus sp.
CGCGAGTCCTTATGCAAGACGTCCTGATACTTGGAGTCGAGCTTCATGGTCACCTGGATCGGCGTCAGCTTGCGGCTTGGGTCCTGCACGACCTCAACCTTCTTGACCGTGCCCACGGTCACGCCTTCGAGGTTGACCGCTGCACCCTCTTTCACACCTGCAGCATTCTCAAAGTAGCTGCGCACCGTGATCTTGTGCGTGAACACACCGGTACCCTGCGCGCTGGTCATCAGGAACAACAACGTAACCAGCAGAACGATCGCAATGGCCACGATGACGCCGACCTTAAGTTGCGACCATTTGACTTCTGTTTGACTCGGCATGCGGTTCCTTTTCGCCGGTCTGAGGGCCGGCAGTGGCATGAGCAGTGTGGGCTTGCAAGAATGTGATGCGCAAGCGGGCCCAGCGGTTTCGACGCGGTGCCCGGCTCGTCACAGCGCCGGCATCCGTTCAGTCTTCGAGGATGACGACGGCTGTCGCAAACTCCCTGCTGTGCGAGAGGCTCAGGTGCACCCGTTGCACACCCATTGCGCGGGCTCGCTCTGCGGCGCGGCCGGAGAAGTGCAGCGTCGGACGCCGGCCTGGCTCACGCCGCACCTCGATCTCTTTCCAGGAGACGCCGCGCGCAATGCCCGTACCGAGTGCCTTGGCACCCGCCTCCTTCGCGGCAAAGCGGGCTGTGAAGCTCTCATCGGCGTTGTGCACCTTACGGCGGCAGTAGGCTACCTCACCCGGCGTGAAAACCCTGTCGACAAACCTGTCCCCGTACCGCGCGAGTGAGTCCCGGATCCGCGCGATCTCCATCAGGTCGGTACCGGTGCCGACGATCACGGACGCACCGGGCCATAAACCCGGAGGCTGGTTAGAAGAGGAGCTTCAGGCATGATCTCGACCGTACCACCTTCGGACGGTCAAGTGCGCGACGAGGCGGCAGCAGTCGCCGATAAGCACATTGTGATGGAAGCCTGGGACGAGTGGAAGACAGAACGGCTGCACGAAGACCTTCCCGAGGAACGGCCGGATCTGCACCTGCAGAGCCTAACCCACGACCCGCTCGACGTGGTCATGCCCGGGCTCACGGAGGCGATCGACCGGGCAAGCGGATGGGTGCTCGACCGGCACATGGCCTCGGCGTTCGCGGTCGAGCTGCGGATCGAGCTACAGATACGGGCACTGATCGAGATGTACGCCGCGCTGGTGAGCAGCGGCATCGAGCTTACGCGGGAAAGCCATCTGCTGCTGACGGAGCGCTGCACTTGCCGGCAATTTCTACGCACACGCGAGGAGCGAAGCGCCATCATCACGATTCGGCTGGAGCTCACCTGCATGGCGGATGTTGCGCCCGAGCCGGATCTGTTTGCACTCCTGAACCGGACGACTGCTACGGCGTAGATCACATCTCTGCAGGTCCTGGGCTGGACGTGTGCCCCATGTCCCGCGTTTGGGACATGGGTGGGAGAGAGTTCCCATGTCCGAG
>CAXTJS010000213.1:0-4684 GCA_964244605.1 uncultured Terriglobus sp.
GAGCTTGCGGCTCGTAGAGGCCGCGCAGATCGCTGAGCCGTTGTTGCGCGCACTCGTCTCCGCAAAGACGCAGATGCGTGCCGTCCAGTTCGCCGCATAGCTGCCTGAAGCCGTCCCCGTCCAGCCGTCCTGCTGCTTCCGTGCAGTAGTTCTGCTGCGTCACCAGCTTGAAGATCTGGCCGATATCGATGACCGCATGGCGGGCCACCGCGAACGTCAGCTGTGCCTGCCGCAGCGGCGCACCCTCGCCGGTTGCAATCAGCAGCGCGCAGCAGTCAAGCACTGCCATCAGCGCCGACAGCCAGTTCTGGTTGTCGTGCTGCGACCGGTAGTAGGTCAGAATCGGGTACGACACGTGCGACTCAAGCACCTCGGCAGACCAGCGCTCCCACTCCGCAAGCAGCTCAATCAAACCAGCCTCACCGCCGTCATAGCTGTGCCGGTTCAGCAGTTCGGCGGCAGTCGGCGGCGAGCCGGCACGGCTGTCCAGCAACGCAACGCTCACTTCCCTTCGTGAGAAGGCCTGGTACAGCACCGGCACATAGCCAATCACAAGCGCAACGAAGCCAAGGCCGGTGCCCGATTCAAGCACCAGCAGAAAGCGCGCCGTGAGGGTCGTGGGTGTCACGTCGCCGAGGCCAAGCGTGAACAGGCTGGTGCCGCTTACGTACAGGTCTGTCTTAAGGCGCGCCAGGATGTTGACGGGCGGGTTCAGCCCGTCATGAAAAGGTGTGCCCAGCGCAAAGTACAGCAGACCGAAGCCGATCACCAGCAGCGACGCCCACACTACCAGCAGCAGCAGCAACGACAGCGGACCGAAAATACTGGCCACCTGGTCGCGCACACTCTTGCGTGGCAGCCTATCGAGCAGCATGGTCCACGGACGCCAGGTCAGCAGGAAGAAAAGGCGTGTGATGCGGACACGCGCCTTAGGCCGCCGCGGCAGAATCACGGTCTGAAACGCGTCCAGGAAAACACCCAGGCAACAGATCAGACCGATGAGGAAGAAGAGAACTCGCACCTCCCTTAGATTCAGGAGCGCTCCACCGGCTGCAGAGTATCTCGGCTGCGCTGCTCGCTTAACTACTTATCCCTGCAAGTATGAGTGTGTGCCCCATGTCCCGTGTTTGGGACATGGGACTCTCAAGAGTTCCCATGTCCGAGAATCCGGACATGGGGCACACCCTTGTTGGAGCAGCCTAAGTTCAAGGACTACCGCGCTCAAGGCGCGTACGGCAGCACCTGCGCAATGCTGTAGGCGGTCAGCTTGCGGTCGCTCAGCTTCAGGTTGGTGGGCGCGTAGTCGGTCTCCTGGTCAAGCCGCATCTGCACCGTGTTCGACATCGTTGCGTTCGCCGGAACGTCACGATGCTCCGGAATGCCCCACGGCACAAACTTCCACTCGTCGTGCTGCTGGCCGATCACGTCTTTTGCCGGCGGCACCAGGTTCTGCGCCTCAGCCTCGGGCGACAGCAGCAGCCCGTGCTTCTTTGCCTTTTGCAGCATCCAGCTCAGCGTGATGTCCGCAAGCTGCGACTCGGCATAGCTGCCGCCCACATCCGCGTGTACGCCGGGGAACCACACCTGCTCCACCTGCGTGTTGTTGGCGAGCGGCCCGCCGCTCGGGTCAGTCCAAAGCGTTGGCTTGAACTGCGCGCGCCGCTCGTCGATGCTGACGGCGTGGTACGCGTGCTTGATGCAGTCGTGGATGGCCGTGTCCAGAAAGCCATACTTGTGCTGGTTGAACAGGTTGAAGAAGATGCCGGGGATGCCGAGCGAGCCGACCGTGTCCCACACGCCGACCATCTCCACGGTCACGTCTTCGAGGCCGTAGATGTCTTTGAGCGTCGCCTTCAGCGCCCTTCGCTTGACCGGGTCGGCCTCGCGATAGGCGGCGAAGATTCTGCGCACGGTCTCGTTGTCCAAATTGATCGACGGCACGCCAAAGGCGGCGATCATGCCCGCGATGCTGCGTGCCGTGAACGCTCCGCGGCTGAAGCCAAACAGGTAGATCTTGTCGCCGGGATCGTATACGGCGGAGAGAAACTGGTAGCAATCCTGCACCTTTTGGAAGAGGCCCTCACCCATCGCGCCGCCGGTGAGGTGGTCCAGCGGCGTGCCGTCGGTACCCACGCCGCTGTCGTAGTACTTCAGCTGCGTGTCCGCGTTCTGCAGGCACATGTAGAGCTTGCGCACGTTGGTGTCGGTGACGCAGGCTGTGGGTCCGTGCGGTGTGTTCCAGGTTCCGTCTGCGCACAGGACGATGTTCTTCGCCATTGCTGCCCTCCTGGTTTCAGTTGCAGAGAAACGGTACCGCAGCCCTGTGACTCTGTCGACGAAAGAATGCGACTGGCCGTAAACCGGCAGCGCGGCAAGCGGCGGCGTGCGCGCCGCACTATGCTTGTCTCTGAGACGTCTGCCGACATAGGCTGACGCCACACACAGGTGCACCACATGCCCGAACTGATTGACCTGCCGGCCTCGCGCCGGCGTCCTCGTGCACTGCTGATCGGTATTGCCATTCTGGCCGCGCTGCTCATCGCCAGCGGACGCCTGCTTGCCTACTACGTGGACGCGCTGTGGTTCCACTCGCTCGGGTACTCAGAGGTTTTTCACCGCATGCTGGTGCTTGAGTGGGGACTGTTCGTTCTCTTCTTTGCGCTGACGTTTGCGTGGCTATACGGCAGCTTTCTGCTGTTGCGCGACGCACGTGTGGGCAGCGGCGCAAGCATCGTGCGGTCGGTGATGGTGAACGGCCAGCCGATGACGATCAACATCGGGCGCTGGCTCAAGCCTGCCGTGCTGATTGGCTCGCTGTTTGTGGCCTGGGTGAGCGCGTCGTCGCTCTCGGCGGAGTGGCCGACTTTTGCGCGGTGGCTCCATGCACCGCATGCAGCAAGCGTTACGGACCCGGTGCTCGGCCGCTCGCTGAACTTTTACCTGCTCACGCTGCCGGCGTGGCAGTGGCTTGCGAGCTGGGCCACGGTGATCGCGCTCCTCGTCCTCGCGCTGGCGGGCGTACTGCTCGCGCTGCGCAAGCGTTCGCAGCTGCTGGACTTCCGCTATGCCGAGACAGGGCGTGAAGGCTGGCGCGGACTGTATGTGGCGCTCGCCTGCTTTCTGCTGGTGCTTGCACTGCGCACGTGGCTCAGCCGCTTCGGCCTCTTGCTTGGCGAGCACACCATCTTTTCGGGCGTGACGTACACCGACGCGCATGTGGAGCTGCCCGGCCTCTTACTCGTCGCGCTCATCTTTCTGCTTGGCGCAGCGGTTGCCGCATACAGCGCGTTGCGGCAGAGCGGCGCGCGTTGGATCGCCCTTGCCGTCCTGCCGGGTGTGTTGCTTTACGTTCTGGTGCAGGTGGCAGGTGCGGCGGTGAACACTTTCATCGTCAAGCCGAACGAACTCGTCAAAGAGCAGCCATACATCCGCAACAACATCGAAGCCACACGCGCCGCCTACGCGCTGGACAGCATCGTGGTGAAGCCATTTGCCGCAGGCACCACCGTGGCCGACGCGAACGCCGCAAATAACCAGCCCACCCTGCAAAACATTCGCCTTTGGGACCCGCAGGCGCTGCAGGACACGTTGCGGCAGATCCAGGAGATCCGCACCTACTACGACTTTCCCGGCATCGACATCGACCGCTACACACTCGACGGCAAGCTACGCGAAGTGATGCTGGCCACGCGCGAACTGAGTACAAGCAAACTGCCCGACAGCAGCCGCAACTGGATCAACGAACGGCTCATCTTCACGCACGGCTACGGCGTCACCATGAACCCGGTCAACGGCTTCACGCCGGAGGGCCTGCCGACGCTGCTGCTGGGCAACATGCCCGTACAGAGCACGGTCGCATCGCTCAACGTGGCACGGCCGCAGATCTACTTCGGCGAGATGACCGACGGCGACGTGTACGTGAAGACACACCAGCAGGAGTTCGACTACCCGCAGGGCCAGCAGAACAGCCTGACCAGCTACACCGGCACAGGCGGCATCGTATTGGGCAACTGGCTCAAGCGCGCGGTGATCGCGCTGGAGCGCGGCGACCTTGCCAAGCTGCCCTTCAGCGACGACGTCTCGCCCGACTCGCGGTTGCTAATGCGCCGCAACATCCAGGATCGCGTGCTGGCCATCGCGCCGTTCCTCACGCTTGACCCCGATCCCTACATCACGGTGGGCGACGACGGCCGGCTGCGCTGGATACTGGACGGCTTCACCGACGCCGACACCTACCCGAACGCACGGCACTACGCCTTTGGCGACAACGATGTGAACTACGCGCGCAACAGCGTGAAGATCGCCGTGGACGCGTACGACGGCACCGTAACCCTCTACGCCATGGACGACGCCGACCCGATCCTGCAGGCGTATCGCAACACCTTCCCGACGCTCTTTCAGCCCGCGTCCGCGATGCCCGCCACCATGCGCGCGCACCTGCGCTACACCGATGCGCTGCTGAAGCTGCAGGCGCATGCCTATGGCCTCTACCACATGACCGACCCGTCGACGTTCTTCAACCGCGAAGACCTCTGGACGCCCGCAACGGAATCAGCCGTGGACAACAACGGCCAGCGCTCCACGCAGGAGATGCAGCCGAACTACGTGCTGATGAACCTGCCCGGCGAGCCCGGCATGGAGTTCGTCAACATCCTCCCTTTCACCCCCAGCAATCGCAACAACC
>CAXTJS010000214.1:0-4512 GCA_964244605.1 uncultured Terriglobus sp.
GCAAGTGCAAGCACTCCGGCTGGATCGAGCTTCTCGGCTGCGGCATGGTTGATCCCGCCGTCTTCGCCGCAGTCGACCAGCGCCGCATCGAGAACGGCCTGGAGCCCGCCTACAACGTAGAAGGCATCAGCGGCTTCGCCTTCGGCATGGGCGTGGAACGCATCGCCATGATGAAGTACAGCGTCGGCGACATCGGCCAGTTCTACTCCGGTGACATGCGCTTCCTAGCTCAATTCTAGGGAGTTTACCCAAGTTTACCGGATTTTGGTAAATCTTGATAAACTTCCTATACTTCGATGGATTCACTTGCCAACCCGTACGCTCCCGGCGCGGGATCTCAACCGCCTGAGCTTGCCGGGCGCGACCAGTTGCGGGATCAGATTGCCATTGCAATCGCACGTGTTCGAATTGGCCGCTCAGCGAAGAGTGTCATTCTTGTCGGACTGCGTGGGGTAGGAAAGACGGTGCTGCTGGACCGTATCCGTAGCGACGCAGAGAACACGGGAGTCGTCGGTTTGCGGGCCGAGACGCCGGAAAACCGCTCCCTGCCGGCCTTGCTCGCGCCACAGTTGCGCCAAGCCCTTCTGCGACTGAGCCGAACGGATGCAGCCCGTGAGGTGGCTCAGCGTGGATTAAGAGCACTGGCTGGCTTTGTGCGCTCTCTCAAGCTTAAGTATCACGACATTGAAGTTGCCCTCGACATGCCGGAAGAAGCGGGCCTGGCCGACAACGGCGATCTCGAAACGGATCTCTCCGTACTCTTCGAACAGGTCGGGGAGGCGGCGGCTCGAGCCGGAACCGCGGTTGTACTCTTTCTGGATGAGATCCAGTATGTGGAAGAGGAGCAGTTCGGCGCGCTTATCGCGGCGCTGCATCGATGCGCACAACGGCAGCTTCCCATCACGATGGTCGGTGCCGGTCTGCCACAGTTGCGGGGATTGGCCGGAAGCGCAAAATCCTACGCGGAACGGCTTTTTAGCTTTCCCATGATCGACCGGCTTTCGCCGGAAGAAGCTACACGTGCCCTTGTGCGTCCCGCTGAAGCAGAAGGCGTTCGCTTCACAGACGATGCCATCGAAGAGATCCTGCAGAAGACGCAGGGCTACCCCTACTTCCTGCAGGAATGGGGAAAGCATGCGTGGGATGTGGCCCCATCGTCACCCATTTCACTCCTTGACGTCCAGAACAGCTCCGTAGAAGCCATTACCGCTTTGGATGAGAGCTTCTTCCGGGTCCGCTTTGACCGGCTTACCCCACGCGAAAAGCACTACCTGCGAGCGATGGCGGAACTCGGGCCGGGCCTGCATCGATCAGGTGAGATCGCAACGATCTTTGGCCGCAGCGTCGGCCAACTCGGCACCGTACGGGAACGCCTGATCGCCAAAGGCATGATCTGGAGTCCGAGCCACGGCGACACCGGCTTCACGGTTCCGCTCTTCGATGACTTTATGAAACGAATCATGCCCGGCACAGACTGGCGAACAGAATCATGAATATCCTCTCCACCTGGCTGCGCGAGTATCTGCCCGCGCTCGACATCTCTGACCGGCAGCTTGCCGACGACCTCACGCTCCGCGGCATTGCCGTAGAGGGCGTGCACGAACTGCCCGATGGTGGCCATCTCTTCGAGATGGACATCACGACGAACCGCGTCGACGCCATGAACCACTACGGCATCGCGCGCGAGATTGCCGCCATCTACGGCGTGCCGCTGCTTACGCTAGAAGACCGCCGTATCCGAAATGCTGAAGGCCTGGATGAGGCCGAGACGGCATCGGAGAGCGCCGGTTACCCTGTCCGTATCGAGGCGGAAGACCTCTGCGGCCGCTTTACCGCGCAGATCACCCGCGGCGTTTCTGTGGGCGCATCGACCGGCATCGTGGCGGAGCGCTTCGCCGCGCTCGGCCAGAAGGCGATCTCGAACGCGGTCGACATCACCAACTACACCTGGCTCAGCATGGGGCACCCCACGCACGTCTTCGATCTGGACACGTTGGAGGGCGGCATCGTCGTTCGCCGCGCCACAGCAGGCGAGAAGCTGCGGCTGCTTGATGGCTCCGAGAAGACGCTGACCACGGACGATCTCGTCATCGCCGACGAGAAGAAAGCGCTTGGCCTCGCGGGCGTGATGGGTGGCTGGAACTCGCGCGTAACGGAGCAGACGAAGAACATCCTCGTGGAAGCGGCTTGGTTCGCACCCGCGGCTATCCGCGCGAGCTCACGCCGCCACGGCCTGCATACGGATGCGTCGCATCGCTACGAGCGTGGTGCCGACCTGGGCGCATGTGCGCTGGCGAACCGGCTGGTCACACGCGGCGTGATCGCGGCGTGCGGTGGGGTCGCCGAAGGCGCGATGACCGATGTGGTCGTACCAGGATGGCAGGCCCGTACGACGGAACGGCCGCATGTGCTGCTCTCCGTCACCAACGCGCAGCAACTGCTCGGCACCACGCTGGAGGCGGGCGAGAGCGGCAACGTCGTCCCCGCCGACAAGATCGAGCAGTACCTGGTGGCACTCGGCTGCCACCTGCGTCCTACGCCGGACGGCAGCGCCTTTGAGGTCACGCTGCCCAGCTGGCGGCTCGACCTGGAGCGCGAGATCGACCTCATCGAGGAGATTGCGCGCGTCTACGGCTACAACGGCTTTGCCGACACGCTGCCCAGCTTCTCCGGCGGCGTGGTTGCGTTGCCGCACGCGGGCAAAGAAGACAAGGTGCGCAGCACGCTGCTCGCCCTCGGCTACACGGAGGCGATCTCAAGCACCTTCGCTTCCGAAGACGACAGCTGCACCTTCACGGCGGAACCGGCCGTGCCCATGGGCAATCCGCTCTCGACGGAGGCAGGCATGCTGCGCCCATCGCTGCTGCCCGGCATGGCCGGAATGCTCGCGCTCAACGGCAACCGTGACGTCGCGGCTGTTCGCCTGTTCGAGTACGGCACCGTCTTCACCGGTTCGACGGCACAGGTGAGCGAGGCTCCGTCGCTTGCACTCGGCGCCTATGGCAATGCTTTGGCGACAAAGACGATCAACGCTGCCGATGCGCTCTTCTTCGAGCTGAAGGGCACGGTCGAAGAACTCCTCGCCCGCTTTGTTACGCCGCGTCCCGCCTTCACCGGCACAGACCTGCCTGCATGGATTGAGCCCGGCCGTGGCGCTCGCGTTTCGCTTGGGGAACAGATCGTAGGCTTCGTCGGCGAGCTCAGCACCGCCGAGCGGGAGCGCCGCAAGCTGCGCGAAACCGCCGTCTTGGCGGAAGTTCACCTATCTACGCTCTTCGCCTACCCGCTACGTCACCCCGCCGCGCAGGAGCCCTCACGCTTCCAGGCGGTGGAGCGTGATCTTTCGTTCCTGTTCAGTGACAGCGTGCGTTGGGCAGACATCTCCGAAGCGCTGCAGGCGCTCAACATCGCCGAGATGATCTCGCTCGCGCCAGTCGAAATCTATCGCGACTCCAAGGGCAAGAGCATCGCGCAGGGGGAGTACTCCATCCTCTTCCGCATGGTCTTCCAGTCCTCCGGCCACACACTGACCGAGGACGAACTGACCGGTTGGCAGAACAGCGCGATCGCGGCCCTCACGGCCATCGGTGGACGTCACCGCGCACCGGGCGCATAGCTTCGACGAAATATTTGTGGCGCGTCACCCACCTTAGCTTCGCGGAGGTGGGGCACCCTGTTCGTGTCGTCACCGTGCTGGGTACCCCACCTTCACCGCGCTCTTTGCGGTTAAGGTGGGTTGGAACGGCCCCAACCGTAACGGAACTACGTGCGCTCAACGCACATCGACGCGACCGCCGACACCGAAATACGGCATCTTAAGAGCATGCAGCAGAAGAGATTGTTGAACACCCCGCTCGACCAGGCGCTCACGACAGAGATCCTCGTCAACGGCCGCATCGTTCCCGCCGCGCCGGGCGAGCTGCTGGTGGAGGCGCTGAACCGCGCGGCCGCAAGTGCGAACCTGTCCATCGCCGACGCGGGCGACCACCTAAGCGACCGCGATCTCTCTCCGGGCGAGCGCACCGCGGCACAGTTCGACATGCCTTTAACCCAGGCGCACAGTTCCTCTCCACAGATGCACCCGAACATGTCGCCCGACTCCGCACCGGAGTCCGGCGCGGGCGAGTACCACTCCGTGCCGCAGCTCTGCTATCACGCGCAGCTCGGGCCAATCCAAACCTGCGACACCTGCATGGTCGAGGTGGACGGCCAGCTTGTGCGCGCATGCGCCACCGAGGTCGTGCCCGGCATGCGCGTACTGTCTGAGTCGAAGCGCGCCGTCGTCGCCCAGCATGAGGCGATGGACCGCGTGCTGCAGAACCATGACCTCTACTGCACCGTTTGCGACAACAGCAACGGCAACTGCACGGTGCACAACGCCGTGGGCGAGATGGGCCTTAAGCACCAGCAACGGCCCTACCAGCACAAGCCTTACCCGCAGGACCACTCCAACCCCTTCTACCGCTACGACCCGGACCAGTGCATCCTGTGCGGCCGCTGCGTGGAGGCCTG
>CAXTJS010000215.1:0-4442 GCA_964244605.1 uncultured Terriglobus sp.
AGAAGCACCAATGTCACCGACCGAAACCGCCCGGCCTCCATCGTTGACCCGGCCAGCGCTGCCAGGCCGGCAAGCAAACCCAGAGCCAACACCAGTCGCTCGCGCCCTGCCGGCTCAAACCTCATCGCTGCCCTCATTCATCGCTCCGGGCCGGAGATGGTGCACAGGGGAGGATTTGAACCTCCGTAGAGCTTTCACTCGGCAGATTTACAGTCTGCTGCCATTAACCCCTCGGCCACCTGTGCCCGTATGCGTGCCGCCTTCTCTTGCGGCAACATCGCTTTGGCAAGCTGCCGCCGCGTCGGCCCCTTCAGGCGCTGGAGCTGGCGAAGGGATTTGAACCCCCGACCCTCTGATTACAAATCAGATGCTCTACCGGCTGAGCTACGCCAGCCTTTTTGGAAGGCAAACGCCAGCCCAAACAAACCTCAGACAGCAAACAACGCTGCCAAGGGAGCGCAGCGCTGTCTCAGACGATAGCACAAAAGAGCGATTCTAAGGTGCCGAAGCTTGCAGCCATGCGGTCTTGAGCGCCCCCACTGGCGCTGTAAGGACACCGCGGTCAACTGCTCCCGGTCATTTTCAAGAAGCAGGGTACTTGCAAGCCAAGGAGCTAGAACCGCGCTGAACAGATTTGAACAAGACCTGGTTTCTTTTCTATAGCTCTCGACGCAGGTTCGCTGTACTATTCTGCCCATCCGAGGAGATGCTTTCCATGACTGCACGAACTTCTGCCATGTTTCTCTCTGCCATCTTTGTTGCAGCCACTGCCAGCATCGCGGCTGCCCAGCAAGCCGCTGCTCCCGCCGACGGCATCACCATGGAAATGATGCCCATCAGCGCAGAGCAGATGGCCACTTGCCGCAATCAGGCCACGCAGCAGTTGGCGTCAGAACAGGACACCCTGCACAAGCGCGAGCACGGCCAGGACAACGACAAGATGAAGCAGGGCGCGATCACCGGTGTTACCGGCGCGGCCACTTCAGCCATCAGCCGCGGGCGGTCCGGCTGGTGGGGATGGGGCAACAATAACGGAGCGAACACCGCTGCCGCTACAGGCGCTACCCAGCGCACGGAGCGCAACAGTGAGGCTGTTGCCAGCACCACAGGCACCAGCCAGCAAGTCGGCCTGGATGCCTACTCGCAGTGTGTGGCCGGTATTAAAGGGCCGGAGTACATTCATTTCCGCCAGACCGGGAAAATCGAAGCGTATACGGGTCAGCCGATAGGCGGTGCACCTGCGCCTGCCGTTGCGGCCGCCGCAACGCCCGCGCCTGCTCCACCTGCTGTGACCGGCAAGTCTCCCGTGCAGGACGAGGGCGACGGCAAGCACTTCATCCTGACCGCGCCCGGCCAGACCGATGCGCGTGAGGTGACCCGCATCGGCGCAACAAACTCGTACCTGGAAGAGGTCACGGGCGACAAATACGTCGTCATGCCTGACGGCTCCGTTACCCGCATTCCGAAGCGAAGCGCTACGGCGGCTAAGAGATAAAGTCGAGCGAGAAAGGGTAGCCATATGGCTGCCCTTCTTATCCCTTTAGCTGAGCTTGTTACGCGAACACCGTCCGGTTCATGAAGTCATTGCGGAATTTGCCTTCTGCATCAAGCTTCGCAGCCAGATCGTTATACCTCTGCATCTCGGGATAGCGGCTCTTCAACGTGCTTGCATCCATCGTGAAAATCTTTCCCCAGTGCGGCCGCGCCGCAAAGGGCGCGAGCTGCGCTTCGATTACTGGCAAAACAGCGCGGACAGCCTGCTCCTCAGGCTTCCACGTAAAGTGGAACGCCAGCGAATCACGCTGATAACTCATGCTCATCGGAAGATCGTCCGCGCGGATGGCACGCATCTCCGTGACCAGCAGATGCGGCGTGATCTGATCCTTCAGCGTCTCCAGCGCACGCATGGCCTCGTATCCGTGCGCGCGATCCACGAAGTACTCGCTCTGGAGTTCCTCTCCGCTTGATGGGGTGAACTCCATCTTGAAGTGGGGCAACCGCGCGTACCACGGGCCCACGCTGCCCATCTGCTCGGTGCAGTTCTCGCTCGGGATCTCGCGTAGCATGTGCAGCTTGCTCTTTTGCAACGTGGCACCGTGAAAATCCTGCGCAAGCGCCTCATACGGTGGAGCGCTTTCGCCCACGGCGAGTTTCTGCTTCAGCCACACCTGCGTGACGCGGTGGTCCTGCCAGGTGGTGAAGAGGCTTACGCTGTAAGCCGAGCCCAGAATTGCTTCCAGGTTGTGCTCTAGCTGGTCGAATGAGAGAGTCTCGTACACCGTCTGTGTCATGTCGAAGCGTGGCAAAAGGTCAAGCGTCACCGCGGTGACGATCCCCAAACCGCCGAGGTGCACCACCGCAGTCTTGAAGATGTCTCCATCGTTGTCGCGGGAGAGGTGCACGACCTCACCACCTGCGGTGACCAACTCAAGCGCACGCACCGCTGTCGCCAAGTTGCCGTTGCCTGTGCCCGATCCGTGTGTCGCGGTAGAAATGGTGCCGCCCACGCTGATGTGCGGCAGCGACGCGAGATTGTGTAGCGCGAAGCCAGCCCTGTCCAGCACCGGGGCGAGTTCGCCATAGGCGATGCCCGCGCCCACCGTGACGGTATGTGCTGCCGCATCGATGCTGATGGACTTCACCGCGTGCATCGAGATCTGCGCGTGACTGCTGTCGGCCGCGTCGTTGAACGAATGCCGCGATCCCAGCGCCTTCAGCTTTGCATTCGCCTTTACGACGGCGATGACCTCCTCTAGCGTGGTGGGCGCGTAGACCTTGTCCGTGCTGAACCGGTAGTTCTTTGCCCAGTTTGTGCGCGGTACTGCAGCGTGATCGCTCAAGCGTTGCTCCTCCGTAAAGCATAGCCGTGGTGACAGCCGCGCCCGCGAGCAGCGAGCCTGCGTTTGCAGAAAACGGCAAAGACGGTGACACGCGCGCGGGAGTAGCATGGCTGCCTCAAGCCATCCTGCTTCTGAGGTGCTGTGTGCGACTCCTTCACTCCAGTGTTCTTCCGCTTGCGTTCATCGCGTCAAGTACGCTTACGGCGGCACAGACTGCGCCCGCGCCGAAAGTTATCAACCCGGGAAGCTACCCGAAGATTGCCACGGTCAGCGACCGCTTTCAGAGCTACAACATCGAGATGGTTGAGGTCACGGGCGGCCGCTTTTGGAAGCCCTACAGTGAAGTCGACGCGGTGCTTGCCAAGCAGAAAGACGAGGGCACCAACACGCCTTCCGGCATCGATCCAGCGCTTTTTCAGTACCGACCGCCGATTGACCTGTCGAACGCCAAGCTGCGAAAGCTGGCTGCCGGACTGGCGCCTGCGTACGTCCGGGTAAGCGGCACGTGGCAGAACACCACCTACTTTCAGGACAGAGACGCGCCCGCGCCTGAGAAGCCGCCTGCGGGCTTCAACGGCGTGCTGACGCGCGCACAGTGGAAGGGCGTGATCGACTTCGCGCACGCTACCGGCTCGCAGATCGTCACGTCGGTAGCGGGCAGCGCAGGGACGCGGGACGGCAACGGCCTTTGGACGCCCACCCAGGCCAAGAGTCTTTTCGACTACACGCAGCGCGCCGGTGGGCAGATTGCCGCAACCGAGTTCATCAACGAGCCGTCCTTTCCAAGCGCTGCCGGCGTCCCCAAGGGTTACGACGGAGCGGCGTTTGGCCGCGACATCGCCATCTTCCGCAAGTTTCTGAAGAGCACATCGCCCGGCACGGTTTTTCTTGGACCTGGCAGCGTGGGCGAGGGTATCCGCCTTACTCCGGCGGGCGGCATGAGTATGCTGCCCACCGAGGACATGCTGAAGGCAACGGGTCCAGCCTTTGACGTCTTCTCCTATCACTTCTACGGCAGCGTCTCCGAACGCTGCCGCGCTTTGGACAGCGGCACAGTTGCAGCCGATGCACTCACCAACGGTTGGCTCACCCTGACGGACAGGGTCGAATCGTTCTACGGGAAATTGAACGCCCAGTACGCCGGCAACAAGCCCATGTGGCTGACTGAGACCGGGCAGACAGCCTGTGGCGGCGATCGCTGGGCGTCCACGTTTCTTGACACATTTCGGTACTTGCATCAGCTAGGCACTCTTGCCAGGGAGGGCGTGCAGGTGGTGGCGCACAACACGCTTGCCGCCAGTGATTACGCCCTGCTCGACCCGAAGACGCTTGATCCGCGGCCGAACTACTGGGCGGCGTTGCTGTGGCGGCGCACCATGGGCACCACCGTGCTGGACGCGGGGCCATCACCATCGCCGAACCTGTACCTGTATGCGCATTGCCTGCGGGGCAGCAAGGGAGGTGTGGCGCTGCTGGCCATCAACGCGAGCACCACTGAAGCGCCAGTCCTCACCGTGCCGGCCGGTACAAAGCGGCTTGCACTTACTGCAGACACACCGCAGGCGAGGCAGGTCCTGCTCAACGGCAAGCCGCTGACGCTTG
>CAXTJS010000216.1:0-4380 GCA_964244605.1 uncultured Terriglobus sp.
GGCCGCGAAGCCACTACGTCAACGCTCGTCTGGGATCCCGTGCTGCCCAAAGGCACAGAGGTAAAGCGAACCAACCTGCCGAACGGCAGGCTCAACCTTGAGGTCAACATTCAGAACGTTCCGCCCTTTGCCACGGACGAGTACATGCCGCCGATGCAGAGCTCGATCTACCACGTCTACTTCTACTATTCGCCGTACCACACGGCGCAGGAGTTCTGGTCGACCGAGGGCAAGTATTGGTCGTCTGACGTGAACAAGTTCATCGGCAACAGCAGCTTCGTGAGGGATGCCGCGCAGGAGGCAGTGGCTGGTGCGACGACCGATGAGCAGAAGCTGCAGAAGCTTTACGCGCTCACCGGTCGCATCGAGAACACGGACTACACGCGCAAGCGTTCCACCCAGGAAGAGAAGAATGCCGGCCTGAAAGAGACGCGGACTGCGGAAGATGTCTTGCGCCGCAAGCGCGGCACCAGTGACGAGATCACCCGCACGTTTGTCGCACTCGCGCGCGCCGCGGGAATGAACGCGTCAGTGATGATTGTGGCCGACCGCGGTGAGCGCATCGTTAACGTCAGTTGGCTCGAGTTCGGCCAGTTGACCGATGAGATCGCCATCGTGAACTACGGTGGAGCAGACCACTTCTACGACCCCGGCAGCCCGCTTACCGAGTTCGAGCACATGCACTGGACCCATACGGCAACGGCAGGTGTGCGCCAGCAGAGCAAGGACACGGCAATCGTCCGCTCTCCCATGGAGAACTACAAGTACTCGCGAACCACTCGTGTGGCCGACCTTAAGCTGGACGACACGGGTGGTCTGGCCGGCACAGTGACCCTGACTTATAGCGGCAGCCCAGCCGCGCGCGTGCGGCAGAGGGCCCTGCGCACCGACGAGGCTGAGGTGCGCGAAGACCTGAAGAAGCAGATGGAGACGACGCTGCCCGGCGGCTCCGAGGTCGAGGTGAAGTCCGTCGAGAACCTCACGGAGGGCGACAAGCCGATCAAGGTCGTCTATCAGGTAAAAGGCAACATGGGCACGCTTGCCGGCTCACGTCTGGTCTTGCCCGGCGATGTCTTCGTCGCGGCCGGCAAACCCACCTTTCCCCATGAGAAACGAGAGCAGGGTGTTTACTTCAACTTTCCTGAGGTGACGCAGGATGCGACACGCATCACCTACCCGGCCGGGTACACCGTGGAGTCTGTACCGCCGGACACCCAGGCGAAGTACAAGACCTTCGCGGCCTATTCGGAGCGCAGCAAACAGACAGGCAGCAGCGTAACCGTGTGGCGCGACTACACCCTGGGTGAGTTCTACTTCCCACTGGAAGACTTTCCCGATCTGCGGACGTTCTACAACGACTTCGAACGCAAGGATCACAGCTCTGTAGTGCTGAAGCACACCGGCGAGCAGAAAGCCTCAGTCGACTCCCACTAACCATTGGGGTGCGAGCAACCGCGCCGCTGCTTCCGGACTCTACGTGCTGCATGGCCAACGTGACGACAACCGACTACAACGCATTTCTGCGGGACCCTGACCAGGCCAGCCGCGAAGCGGAGCTGCGCGACTTCATCGGCCCCAATGCTGAGGCGTTTCTACCGGTTTACCGCAAGATGCTGCCCGGCCCCGATGGCAAGCCCCAAATCAAGTTCTTTGGCGGCGGTTTTGTGGCCTGCGCGTTTTTTTGCGGCCCCGTCTGGTTTTTCTATCGAAAGATGTGGGCCGTTGCCTGGTCAATCACGGGGCTGCTTGTTTTGATCGTGATTCTCTCCAGCTTGTTTCCGAATGCACCGCTCAGCCGTCTCGGCTTCATTCTCAGCATCGTCCTCGCCTCGTCGGCAAAGAAGTTGTATGTCACAACCGCAATCCAGCGGCTCGGTGCCTTGCGGCGTGCTACGGGCATTCTTGACCCAGTGGCCGTGCAGAGAGACGGTGGCGTCTCCACGACCGCGGCCTGGGTATCCGGTACGATCTTCGGCATCTTTTATCTACTCGGCCTTATTGGGATCATCTATCTCATCGCGCATGGCGTGTCACCGACCTAAGGTGCTTCGCTAGCCTCTTGCCGCTTCGATAGACTGAAGAGGCATGATTCTGCCGTTTGTCCGCGAGATGGTTGCGGAGCTGGAGCACACCGATCCGTTTGAGCGATTAAGGCGTCACCTGAGCGGTGGGCAGGGGCGTCGCCGCGTCTCGGGCCTTACCGCCACCGCCCGCGCCATCTACCTGCCCCTCATGGTGCGCGCGATCGATGCGCCCGCGCTGATCCTCGTTAGCGACAACAAAGCCGCAGAAGCGCTGCAGCAGGCGCTGAACGCCACCTGTGAGCTGACCGGCGCACTTAAATGCGAGCAGGTGCTGCGTCTGCCTGCGCACGACGTTCTGCCCTTTGAGAATCTGTCGCCGCACGCCGAGATTCAGGAGCAGCGCGCTGCCACGCTCTGGAAGATCTGCAGCGGCAAAGCGCGCGTAGTCATTGCGCCGCTTGAGGCTGCGTGCATGCGGCTGTTCAAGCGCGACTACTACGCCGGCCTCGCCCTCGAGCTGAAGCGCGGCGAAGAGTACGACACCGAGATGCTGCTGGCTCACCTGCTCGAGGTTGGCTACACGCGCGTCGATGTCGTCGAGATGCCCGGGCAGGTGACCCTGCGCGGCGGCATCATGGACGTGTACTCGCCCGAGATGGATCGCCCCGTGCGAATCGACTTCTTCGGCGACGAGATCGAGAGCATGCGCAAGTTCGATCCGGAGACGCAGCGCTCGCAGGCGCCCGTGGACGAGATCACACTGCTGCCGCTCACCGAAACGCCGGTGACCGACAAGCTGCTGGGCGCGGTGCACGCACGCCTGGTGCGCGGCGGAACTGCCGGTGCGGAGCTTGGGGGCGGTGAGGAACCGCGTGAGCTGCAGTCGCACGTGGGCGAGGTGTCGGTCTTCCCCGGCTGGGAGTTCTTCGCCGCGGTCGCCGGCGCGCACAGCACCATCCTTGACCTTATGGGCCGCAACACGCGCGTCTTTGTAGAAGAGCCAGCCATGGTCAAGAACCAGGGCGAGCGCTGGTGGAACAAGATCGAACAGCGGCATGACCGCAGCGGCATCGGCTCGCTCATCGGGCCTGAGGACATCTACATCTCGCCCTGGCACCTGGACGACCTGGTGCGGCAGGCACCGGGCGCGGACCTGGACCAGCTCGGCGCGGTCGACGTGCTCGACGTGGACAACTCCGCCATGACGGAGATCGAGTTTGCCACGCGGCCCACGATGCGCTTCCACGGCTCTATTCCCGCGATGATCGAGCAGATTCGCTCCTACATGAAGGGCGACGTGCGCATCCTGATTGCGGCGACGAACCAGGGTGAAGTCGAACGGCTTGCGGGCTTGCTTCAGGAGTACGGCCTGCCCTATCGCATCGGCAGCCGCGTGCAAACCTCCAGCGGCTCGGCCACGGTCTATGACGAGTCGAGCCATCTGCAGAGCAATCTGAGCACGCCCGTGATCCTGAAGACAGCGCTCGCTGCCGGCGTGCAGGTGCTCGACCTCGATAAGAAGACGGCACGCATGCTCGTCCTCTTCGGCGCGCAGGACCTGAACGACGAGGCCGACGTCAACGCGCGGCCCGTGCAGAAAAAGTCGAAGACCTCTGCCTTCATCTCGGACTTTCGCGACCTGCAGGTGGGCGATTACGTGGTGCACGTGGAGCACGGCATCGCCAAGTACATGGGCCTGCGCGTGCTCGATCAGGAGGGAGCACCGCTGGAGCTCATGATCCTTGAGTTTGCCGAGCAGGCCAAGCTTTATGTGCCGCTCACACGGCTCGACCTCATCCAGAAGTACCGCTCGAGCGAGGGCGGCCCCGCGCCGGAGCTCAACAAGATGGGCGGCGCGGCATGGGCCAAGACCAAGGCTCGCGTTAAGAAGGCCATGCAGGACATGACCGGCGAGCTCATCAAGCTCTATGCGCAACGGCAGGCCGCCGTCGGCTATAGCTACTCGCAGGATTCACAGATGATGCGCGAGTTTGAAGACGCCTTCGACTTCAATGAGACCGACGACCAGCTCTCCGCCATCGGCGACATCAAGCGCGATATGGAGTCGACGCAGCCGATGGACCGCCTGCTCTGCGGCGACGTGGGCTACGGCAAAACCGAGGTGGCCATGCGCGCGGCGTTCAAGGCCGTGCAGGATTCCAAGCAGGTCGCGGTGCTGACGCCGACAACCGTGCTCGCGTTTCAGCACTTCCAGTCGTTTAAGAAACGCTTCGCGCGCTTTCCGGTAAACGTCGAGCTCATCTCACGCTTTCGCACCGCGAAGGAGCAGAAACAGATTCTCGAAGACGCCGCTGCAGGCACATCGATAACCGCCATAATGCCCGTGGGGCTCGCA
>CAXTJS010000217.1:0-4353 GCA_964244605.1 uncultured Terriglobus sp.
AAATAGAGCGCGACGAAGAAGAGGGCGGCGATAAAAAACACCGGCCCGATGAACGCGAGTGCGTGTGCGGTGCTGGGGTCAAGAGTGGTCGTGTCCTGCATGGCGTGCTCCTGGCGCAAAGTGACGGCGCAGTCAAGAAACGCAAAATCGGTTGAAGCGGTTGCCCTGCAACGCAAAGCTCAGCGATTTTTTAGGTCAGGTCGTCCGTGTCGAACGCTGGCTTGCGGCCAAGACGGCTCAGGTTGTGCGGCTCGTCGATCAGCGTGCGCACGACAACCTCCATTTCCGCCGGGTCTTCCATCTCCGCGGTCATGCGTTTCGGCTCGTCCAGCCCGGCGATCTCCTCCAGCAGCACCGTCACGTGAGCCACGGCGACGCCGTCCTGGTTGAGGCCTTCGGGGGTCTTTGCCTTGATGCCGACGTTGCGTGCGGGAACATCCAGGATCTCCGCAACACGCTCGCGCATCTCGCCGGCGATGGGCACGATCTTGGGCCGATGCAGAATCAGCACGGAATCCAGGTTCACGATGCGGTAGCCTGCGGTGGCAATCTCCTCAAGCGCGGTGCGGACGAAAAGAGAAGAATCGGCACCCTTCCACCGGTCGTCGCTGGGTGGAAAGAACGTGCCGATGTCACCAGCGGAAACAGCGCCCAGCAGCGCATCGGTGATGGCGTGCAGCAGCACGTCGCCGTCGGAGTGGCCGGCCAGCCCCTCGCTGTGCTCGATCCGCAGGCCGCCGATCACCAGCGGGACACCCGGCTTGAAGGCGTGCGAATCGAAGCCGTACCCAATCCTCATGCCTGCCAAGTGCCGTACCTCCCGGTGTGACGCTGCGCTCTTCAGCATATCGAAGATAGAGGTGCGGGTACACGCGGTCGCAGACCCTGAACCGCTGCCTCACGGCGAAAGCGGCGCAGAACCGTCTACACTCGTGGTTTATGCAGGTTCACGTCATTCTTCCGGCTGCTGGACTCGGCACACGCATGGCGGTGCCCGGTGTCTCGGCCAAACAGTTTCTTTCGCTCGCGGGTACGCCCGTGTTGATTCACAGCGTGCGTGCCTTTGCGGCCATTCCGCGCGTGGCGAGCATCGTGGTCGCCATTCGCAACGCGGAGCATGAACACCTGGCCGCGCAGCTCGCCGAGCATGGCTTGGCCGACCGCGTGCACCTTGCTGTTGGCGGCGATCATCGCCAGGCATCGGTCGCAAACGCGTTGCGCACGCTCCAGGCGAATGATGATGACATCGTGCTGGTGCATGACGCGGTGCGTCCGCTGATTGACGCCGCGACCATTGAGCGCACCATCGATGCCATCGTGAAGCACGGTGCCGCCATCGTCGGCCTGCCCGCGGTCGACACCATCAAGCAGGTGGAGCGCACGGCCGACGGTGCCATCATCACGTCGACCATTCCGCGCGAGCGCATCGTGCAGGCGCAGACACCGCAGGGTGCCGGCTTTGCCGTGCTGCGCCGCGTCTTTGACGAGGCCGAGGCGGACAGCTTTCAGGGCACCGACGAGGCAAGCCTACTGGAGCGCGCCGGGCTTACGGTATCCGTAGTCGCCGGATCGCCGGCCAATTTCAAGATCACGCAGCCCGGCGACCTGGAGCTTGCGGAGTTTTACCTCCGCGGCCGCAGCGTGAGCGTGTGAGCGACCCAGAGCAGGACCCGGAGCAGGAAGCGCAACCGAATCAGGCAGGCAACGTGGCTGCAACCGCCGGCGTGGACGACCCTACGGACTATCCGGCCTCCGATCCCACACCCACACCGGTGCATGCGCCGCATCGGCAGCGCGCTGCAGCCGCCTTCATCTATCTGACGGTGGGCCTCGATATGCTTGCGCTCGGCATGATCGCGCCCGTACTGCCAAGCCTGATCGGCAGCTTCGTCAACAACTCGCCCGCGCGTGTGGCGACGATGATCGGCATCTTCGGAACCGTATTCGCGGCGATGCAGTTCTTCTTTTCGCCCGTTCTCGGCTCGTTATCCGACCGCTTCGGACGCAGGCCGATTGTGCTCCTGTCCAACTTCGGGCTCGGGCTCGACTACATTCTGATGGCGCTTGCGCCGTCGCTGCGCTTTCTGCTGATCGGCCGCATCTTTTCGGGTATCACCGCCAGTAGCGTGCCCACCGCGCAGGCATACATGAGCGACGTGGTGCCGAAGGAGAAGCGTGCCGCCGCCTTCGGGATGCTGCAGGCGGCATTCGGCTTTGGCTTCATCGTTGGCCCGGCGCTCGGCGGCTGGCTGGGCAGCATCTCGCCGCGGCTGCCGTTCTGGGCGTCAGCGGCGCTGTCACTGATGAATGCCGTGTATGGCTTCTTCGTTCTGCCGGAGTCGCTAGCAAAGCAGAACCGCAGCCCGTTCTCTTGGAAGCGCGCGAACCCTGTCGGTTCGGTGCGCATGCTCTCACGGTCGAGCACGATGCTGGTGCTTGCGGGCGTGCTGCTGCTGGGCTACATCGCGCAGAACAGCCTGCTTAACGTCTATGTGGTTTACGCGGACTACCGATATCACTGGAGCGTGCACACGGTGGGTCTCTCGCTGGCGGCGTTGGGAGCGCTGACGATTTTGTACGGCTTCTTCCTGGTACGGCGTGCCTCCAAGTGGGTGGGCGACCGCAAGGCCACGCTGCTTGGCCTCAGCGGCGGTGCGCTCGGGTATCTCGCCTTTGCGGCAGCACCGACAGGGCTGCTGTTCGTCGCGGGCATGCCGCTGCTGAACCTGACATCGATCGCCTGGCCGGCCACGCAAAGCATCATGAGCCGCTCCGCCGCGGCCAACGAGCAGGGGCAGCTGCAAGGTGCGATCAACAGCTTGCGCGGCATCGCCGGCATGATCGGGCCGGGCCTGTTCACGTGGCTCTTCGCCAAGGCCGTGGGTGACTGGAGCGGGCTGCACCTGCCGGGTCTGCCGTACTATGCCGCTGCCGCGCTGATGGTGTGCAGCGTCCTGCTCGGCCTGTTCACCGGGCGCGGCACATCGCCGCAGGCGGCTTAAATGGATTGCATTGCAGTTTGTAGTGCCTTCATGGAAGAGAAGGGCCGCTATGGAGAGCTAGGGCGTATCCACACGTAGACTTTTGGGGTGACCTCTAAGGCTTTAGCCGCCGAGATAGTGAGTTAACAAGGGAAATTGCGGATTAAGCCGCTGGGATGATCATCCCGGTGGCTAAAGCCACCCTTTCCCACCTACGACGCTCTATCTCGGCGGCTAAAGCCGATGCACACCTAAACGCCTGCAGCTTCGTGAAAAGTTATACGCATCTACGCCCTAATGTCCAGGTGTAGTTCAGGGCCAATGGTCCAGGTTCTTATTGTCCAAATAGTGGGCCGCAGCATTCCTCGACTACCTATCATTCTTCGGTGGTGCCATAAGCTGCTGCATCAGAGCTTGACTATTTGCAAACCCCCACTGCTCGACAATCTTCCCATCAACTACTTTGAAAAAGGCTGCTTCTCGGATGCTGACCTTTCTACCGGTCGGGGCCATGCCCTCAAACTCACCACGCTGCGTTCCGGTAGAAGTGAACCGGAGCGCTACGCGATCTCCCTCAACAAAGATTTCATCGATCTTCTCGCTCCAGTCAGGAAAAGCGGTTCGGGTCATCATTACTTGACGCTTAAGTTCCCGTATCCCTTTCCACTCGATCCCTGCAACAAAATGGCAGACGTAGTTGGGGCCATATAGCTGGTCCGCTATGGCCAGATTGCCCCTGTTCCATAACTCGGCCTCGGAACGCAGGACTACCACCTTGTTGTCCGACACGCTTGGAGTGGAACTTTGCGATAGTGCGGAAGGGCGAGTTACGAGCAGGCTGACACATGCAAGCAAGCTGACAGTCAGTAAGCGAGGCAGTCTCATGCGCGCTGATTATAGCGTCATGATCTGCATTATCGAGTGCAATCTGAAAGCGAGTTCGCGCGTATTTAGTCTTACGATGGCGAGCAGATTGACTCCCGCCCGCTTAGTTATCGCTGTATGACCGAAGCCGTGCCGGCATGGAGTCTTCCGTCAGGTCGTGGCCGCACTGCACGCAGTAGACGTCCGTGATGTGGACACCGCGGAAGCATTGGCCGCAGACGGGTGCCATTTGGAACTGGCACTGCGGGCAGAAGTGGAAGCCATGGGCGAGTTCTGTACGGCACGATGGGCAGCGTGTCATCACCGGCTGGCGTAGCAAAAAGTAGACGACCGCGCCGATGCCGCCGGGCATCACCAGGGCGATCAGCATCCAGATGCCCGGGCTCATGTTGCGGCGCTTCACATCGCGGCTGATGTACCCGATGAGCAGCACATAGCTGGCCAGCGCGGTGCCCCAGCTGTAGCTGAAGAGCCAGCGTACCGGCGG
>CAXTJS010000218.1:0-4293 GCA_964244605.1 uncultured Terriglobus sp.
CGCATGGCCGGTGACGCCGTGCCGCCTTCGCGCCGCCGCCCCTTTGAGAAGTTTCAGCACGGCCCCGGCATCTACAAGCTGGACTGGGCGCTCTCCGAGCCGATCCCGTGGACGAACGAACTCTGCAGGCGCGCGGGTACAGTGCACCTGGGAGGGTCCGTCGAGGAAATCGCGCAGTCCGAAGCGGACGCGTACTACGGCCGCGACAATCAGCGGCCCTACGTCCTGCTCTCGCAGCCGAGCCTCTTTGACCCTTCGCGCGCACCCGCGGGCAAGCACACGGCCTGGGCCTACTGCCATGTGCCGAACGGCAACGCCACGGACATGACCGCGGCCATCGAGGCGCAGATCGAACGCTACGCGCCGGGCTTTCGCGACGTGGTGCTTGCGTGCAATGGACGCAACGGAGACGCCATGCAGGCGTGGGATCCGAACCTTGTCGGCGGTGATGTTTCCGGCGGTGCGATGACGCTGAACCAGCTCATCCGCAGACCGAAGCTGCCGCCATATTCGACGCCGATCCCAGGCGTCTTCCTGTGCAGTTCTTCCACGCCCCCGGCAGGTGGCGTACACGGCATGTGCGGCGCACTCGCGGCGACTGAAGCCGCGCTGCACCTCGGTTTGCGTCTACCCCGCCTTGCGTAGCGACCCGATACACTTAGTAAGCAAGCGACTCTCGCGCGAGACAAGGCTGCACCGAGGAGGCCACCATGCCGAAGAACCTGCCCATCGCCATCTACTTTGAGCAGCCTCACTGGTTCAAGCCGCTCTTCGCCGAGCTGGACCGTCGCGGCACGCCCTACGTAAAGCTGGACGCGGTGGAGCACAGCTACACGCCCGACGACCATCCCGAGGAGCTTTACTCGCTGGTCTTCAACCGCATGAGCCCCTCAGCCTGGAACCGCGACCACGGCGATCAGATCTTCTACACCGTCGGCTACCTGGAGCACCTCGAAATGCGCGGAGTGCGCGTCATCAACGGCGTGCAGGCCTTCCGGTCTGAGCTCTCAAAGGCATCGCAGCTCTCTTTGCTGGACAAGCTGAACCTGTCCTACCCCAAGGCGGCGGTGATCCATCGCGCGTCGCAGGCAGCCAAGGCCACAGCAGGCCTGCGCTGGCCGGTGGTCGTAAAGCCGAACATCGGCGGCTCCGGTGCAGGCGTGACCCGCTTCGACTCGCTGGAAGAACTCACGCGTGCCGCTGACCGCAACGAGCTCGCCTTCGGCCTCGACAGCACCGCGCTGGTGCAGGAGTTCATCCCGGCGCGTGACCAGCACATCGTGCGTGTGGAGGTGCTCAACGGCAAGTTCCTCTACGCCATCAAGGTGCACATCACGGGCGAGACCTTCGACCTGTGCCCCGCGGACATTTGCCGCACCACGACAGGAGTCGAACTGAGCCGGGGAGCCTGCGCGATCGACGCACCCAAATCAGGCATCCGCGTGGAAAGCTACACGCCTTCGCCGCAGGTCATCGCCGAGGTTGAGCAGATCATGGCCGCATCGGGCATCGACATCGGCGGGATCGAGTACATCGTCGACGACCGCGACGGATCCCTGCTCTACTACGACACGAACGCCCTTTCAAACTTCGTCGCGGACGGCCCAAACGTCATCGGCTTCGATCCGTTCGTTAAGCTGGTGGACTGGCTCGAAGCCGAGGCGGCCAAGGTCAACACACAGGAGCTCGCCAGCACACGCTAACAGCACGCCCGGGTGGTGAAATCGGCAGACACAGCGGACTTAAAATCCGCAGACCTTAAACGGTCGTAGGGGTTCAAGTCCCCTCCCGGGCACCACCTGATCAGAGCTGACTTGCGCGCGAGGTCGATTCGCGCACTACGAGCGACGTTGATACAGTCCGCGTCCAGTGCCCTTCGGTTTCGTCTTGCTTAATCGTCCGGTAGAGCGCATCGAAGCAGGCCTGCGCCAGGTCGGCCCTTGGCAGGCGAACCGTGGTGAGCGTCGGTGTGGTGAACTCGGCGAGATGGATGTCGTCCAGCCCGATGAGTGACAGGTCACGCGGTACGTTGACGCCCGCCGAGGTCAGCTGGCGTAGCGCACCGATCGCCATCAGGTCGTTGGAGCACATGAGGGCGCTGGGCAACTTTGTGCGGCGCAACAGTGATTCGGCGATGGCGATGCCGCCTTCCAGCGAGTGGAAGCTGCGTGCTACAGAGCCAGCGCGCAGCTTCAAGCCGGCGTCGGTCATCGCGGCGCGAAAGCAACGCTCGCGCTCGGCGGCGGTGAAGTCCTCCTTCGGTCCTGCGGCGAAGACGATGTCGTGGTGGTTCAGCGAGCGCAGGTGCTGCACGGCTTCGCGTATGCCGGGAGCGTAGTCCACGCCGACGGTTGCGTCGCCGCCCGCGGCGGCACCGACCTCCACCTCAATGTGCGGCGTCGTGCCCAGCAGTTGATAGACCGTTGCTTCTTCGCGCACGAACGTCAGCAGCGCCAAGCCCTCGACGCCATGCTGCAGCATGCGCTGTACCCACGTGCTGGTGCGTGTGGGGTCGCCGTTGGTCGAGCCCACCAGAATGCCGAAGCCGCGCTTCAGCGCCGCGTCTTCAAAGCCGCGGATCAGTTCGGGGAAGAACGGATTGGTGATCTCCGCGACGATGAGGCCAACCAGGCGTGTGCGGCCCGAGACCAGCGCTTGCGCATGGCGATTTGGTTTGTAGCCGATGGCTTCAACGGCTTGCCACACGCGGCGGGAGAGGTCCGGGTCAACGCTTGCCGCCCCGTTCACCACGCGGGAGACGGTCGCGATAGAAACACCGGCTCGTTCCGCGACGGCCAGAATGCCGCGCTTGCCCGGCAGTGTTGGCACACCGTTCTCCCCTGCTGTCCGCAACTGGCTTTGCGTCTCTGCCGATTCATCCACCCGATTACTGTACCGGTTGAGTCTATGACGACGGCTGCGCTGCCTGGCCATACGTTGCATTGCTGCCGTGCTTGCGGAAATAGTGGCGATCCAGCAGCGCCTGTGAGACCGCTTCACAGTTGCTCTTCAGCAACGTGGTGCGGAAGGCCATGCGGGCCACTGCCTCAAGCACCACGGCATTGTGTGCTGCGGCATGCGCATCGGGTCCCCACACAAAGGGCGCGTGACCGGCGACGAGGCAGGCCGGCACGGCGAGCGGGTCTACCTCGCGCCCCTGCTCTCGGAAGCGTGCCACGATGGCCAGACCCGTCTCGTGAACATAGCGGCCGCCAATCGCCTCATCATGCAGAGGAGCCGTCACGGGCACGGGGCCGTAGAAGTAGTCGGCATGCGTGGTGCCGTAGGCGGGTATGGGCAGCCCTGCCTGAGCGAAGCTGGTGGCGTACTCGGAGTGCGTGTGCACTACGGCGCCGATGGCGGCAAACTCGCGGTAGAGCAGCGTGTGCGTATCGAGGTCGGACGAGGGCTTCAGGTCGCCTTCGACGATCTTGCCGTCGAGGTCGGTGACGACCATGTGCTCCGGCTTGAGCCGGTCGTAGTCCACGCCGGAAGGCTTGATGACGACCAGGCCCTGCTCGCGATCGACACCGGAGGCGTTGCCAAAGGTATAAAGAACGAGGCCGCGCCGCACCAGCTCAAGGTTGGCCTCCAGCACCTCTTCGCGAAGTTTTTGCAACAGCATGGGCGTATCTCCTCAGTTTCCTGCGCCTCGCGCTTCCGCAGCGATCTCTCGCAGCTCGCGCAACATGTGCGAAAGGTGTATCGGCTCCGCCAAAGCGCTGCCGAGGCTGAAGTACATCTGCCGGAAAAGCGTGTACAGCTTGTCGTACCGCGCGGCGGCAACCGGCTCAGGCACAAAGGTTCGGTAAGCCGGGCACATGCGGCTCTGCGCCTCTTCAATGGAGGTGAAGATGCCCGCGGCAAGCTGCGCAAAGATACCCGAACCGATGCTGGTCGGCGGCGCGTCCGGCACCAGCACCGGCTTGTTGAAGACGTTTGCGTACACCTGGTTCAGCACAAAGTTCTGCTGCGGAATGCCGCCCGCATTGATCACGCGCTCAATCGGGACGCCGTGCTCCGCCATGCGCTCAAGGATGACGCGTGTGTGCATCGCCGTGCCTTCGATTGCGGCGAAGAGCTCGTCCTGCGCGGTATGCAACAGGTTCCAGCCCAGGGTTACGCCGCCAAGCTCGCTCGATACGAGCACGGTGCGGTCGCCGTTGTCCCAGGGCAGGCGCAGCAGGCCGGTCTGGCCCGGCTTGTAGCTCTCGAGACCAACGGAGAGCGTTTTCACGTCGGTTGCGGCGCGCTTCGCAATTGCTTCGAAGATGTCGCCCACGGCGGACAAGC
>CAXTJS010000219.1:0-4203 GCA_964244605.1 uncultured Terriglobus sp.
CTCCGCCAGCATGAACTGCCAGCCCAGCAGCACGGCGAGCAACACGCTCAGCTCCACAACGAGGTTGGTGGACGCGAACATAAAGGTCATCGACGCAATGAAGTCGGCACCCTTGCGGAAGAGCGAACGTGCCAGTGCCGCGGCTGCGTAGGAGCAGGAGGACGATGCCGCGCCTAGTCCCGTAGCCAGCAGGATCGTCTTCGGCCGGGAGTCGGGCAGCAGGCGGCCGAGCTGCTCTTTCGAGACCACAGCCTCGACGATTGCGGACAGGAGGAAGCCCAGGCAGAGCGCCCAGAGCAGCTCCCACGCCATGATGCCGGCCATGCGCAGGGCTTGCAGAAGTGCGTGTGCGACTGGCAAGGGTGGGCCTCCAGCGGATTGGATGCGGAGGGAAGTCGGAGGAAGCGTTACGAGTCTCACGAACGCGGGCTCTTATCATGAGGACATGGCCGCCACGATGAAAGCGCACACGGAATACCTAACCTTCAACACGCGTGAGCGGTATGAGATGGTGCATATCACCGATCAGGTGGAGCGCATCGTGCGCAACAGTGGCATTGATGACGGGCTTTGCTTTGTGTCGCCGATGCACATCACCGCAGCCATCTACGTGAACGATCACGAGAGCGGCCTGATTGACGACATCGGCAATTGGCTGGAGAAGCTGGCTCCGCGCTGGCCCGGGTACAAGCATCACCAGACCGGCGAGGACAACGCGGATGCGCACCTGAAAGCGTTGCTCTTGCACCATGAGACGACGCTGCCCGTGACCAAGGGCCGGCTTGATCTGGGTACGTGGCAGCGTATCTTCTACGCGGAGTTTGATGGGCAGCGGAGTAAGCGGGTGATTGTGAAGGTGCTTGGCGTAACGAAGTAGGACGGTGTAAGGGTCAGCAGGATAGTGGGTGCCCCATTCTTCGCGTTCTTTGCGAAGGTTTAAGGGGTGCCTTGGGTTCTTAGGCGACGAGGGAAAAGTGGTTCGTGCTTGCGCATGAATGGACCCCACCCTTTCGCGATGGAGCCGCGAAAGAATGGGGCACCCAGGTCGTGGTGGCGTTTGCTACTGCGCGGCTGCGCGGTCTGCGGAGACAGCTAACTGCTCCGCGAGCGGTACGCGTGTGGGGCCGGGCATTGGGTGCGAGAGGACGGAGGCGGAGACGCCTGCGAGGCCCGATGCGGGGCTGCGCGTCTCGTTGTGGGCTTCGCTTGTGCCTGGTGCTGTGGCGACCCTCTGGCCCGAGAGCAGCACGATGTCGACGCGGCGGTTTTTTGCGCGCCCTGCTTCAGTGTCGTTGCCGCTCACCGGGCGAAAGGGACCGTAGCCGGCAAGCGAGAAGCGCGAAGGCTGGACATGGCTCTGCGTCATGAGGACGCTGGCGATGGCTGCGGCGCGTGCCGTGCTCAGCTCCCAGTTGGAGCGGAAGCGGTCCGTGTGGATGGGCAGGTTGTCAGTGTGGCCTTCCACGCGCAGGTCGCCATCGGGCAGGGTCGCGGCGATGCGCCGCAGCAGAGGCAGCGTGCTGCCCTGCAGGTCGGCCGAGCCGGAAGGGAAGAAGCCTGCTTCTTTCAGGGTGATTGTTAGCCCCTCGCTGGTGTTGTGCATAGAGACGGCACCGGTCTCGAGCGCCTTGCCGATCGCTTTCTGCACGTCCTTCTCCAGGCCTGCCGCGTTCTTCTGCGAGGCGTCACCAGCCTGCGCCTGCTGCATGGGCAGCATCAGCGGCATGGGCGCACCCTGTGAGTTGCCGGCGCCATCGGCGAGCGGCGGCGTGGCCGCATGCGCATCAAAGATGCCGTGTTCCGTAAAGGCAGTCTGCATGGCCGCGGCCATCTTGGCGGTCTTCTTCTTGTCGCTGACCGAGGACGCGAACAAGACTACGAAGAAGGCGAAGAGCAGCGTCAACAAATCGGCGTAGGAGACGAGCCAGCGCTCGTGGTTGACGTGTTCGGCATGTTTCTTCTTGCCCACGTTATGCCTCCGCCGGCTTGCCGCCGTGCGCCAGGAAGGTGCGGAGCTTGGTCTCGATCATGCGCGGGTTCAGGCCTTCCAGGATGCTGACCACGCCTTCGAGCATCATCTCCTTCACCATGACTTCTTCTTTGTGTCGGATCTTCAGCTTGCCGGCTGCGGGAAGGCAGAACAAGTTTGAGAGCGCCACGCCGTAGATGGTGGCGACGAAGGCGACCGCGATACCTTTGCCGACCTCGTCGATGTTATCGAGGTGCTGCATGACCTGGATAAGTCCAAGCACCGCGCCGATGATGCCGACGGTCGGTGCAAAACCGCCGGCGGACTCAAACACCTGCGGTATCTTCTCTTCCATCTCAGACTTGTTGTCGAGCTCAAGCTGCATGATCTTGCGCACTTCGCTCGGCTCGGTACCGTCGACTGCGAGCATGAGCCCCTGCTTTAGGAAGGGATCTTCGACCTTGGCCAGGTCGCCATCAAGCGAGACGATGCCGCTCTTGCGTGCCTTGTTGGCGAACTCGACCATCTGCGTGAGTACCTTTTCGCCGTCGGCGCCCTTGTGCAGAAAGACTCCCATCACACCCTTGGCCGCGGCCAAAAAAACATCAAGCGGAAACTGAACGAGCACCGCGCCGCAGGTGCCGCCAATGACGATCATGGCCGCGGTAAGCTGCGAGACCTGGCCGATGCTGCCGCCCTCCATGAGCATGGCGCCGAGAATGGCGCCGAGCGCGAGGACGATACCACCTATGCTTGCGAGATCCATGGGTTTCTCCTTCGCTGCGTTACGCGTGTGCGTTTGCCGCTGCGTGTGCGTTGCGGCCGATCAGGGCGCTTTCGCTACCCGGCCATGCGGTGCGCAGGAGGTCGGCGCGCCATTGCAGGGTGCGCATCAGCACCTCGGCACAGCTTTCAAGCACGACGAGCTTGTCGCCGGTGACTAATGTGAGCGTGGTGTCGGGGATGGACTCTGCATGCTTAATCAGGTCAGCGTTCACCAGCAGAGGGTGTCCGTTCAATCGTGTGAGTTCAATCATGCAGGTTGCTCCGTCTGCTCTATCGGCAGATGGCGAGCCTTAGTGAGTGCATGCGCTCGAAGCGATGCGGGCACTGAGATCCCACGTATAAGGCAACGAGCTGCGCCTTCCAGAAAAGACCGCCCGCTCGCAATTTTTCAGGGGAGCGCTCATGTTTGCCGCGACCGTTCCGATAGGTGCTGTGAGCGCCGAGACATACGAGGCGCAGTAACTCACCTCACGCTATACAGGAGCGATCCCAATGTCTCTCGGAGTACTCAATAACATCTCTGCGATCTACGCGCAGAACAACCTCACCAACACACAGGCGAGCCTGTCGAAGACGCTGCAGCAGCTTTCTTCCGGTTCGCGCATCAACTCCGGCGCAGACGATGCGGCCGGCCTTGCGGTTGCAGACGGCCTTGCCGCCAACGCCACCGCCCTCGCGCAGTCCACCCGCAACGCAAGCGACGCGGTGGGTCTGTTGCAGACTGCCGATGGCGCGCTGTCGCAGGTGACCTCGCTGCTCAACCGTGCCATTACGCTGGCGACGCAGTCGGCGAACGGCACACTCTCCACGAGCCAGACGTCTTCAGCGAACCAGGAGTACCAGAACATCCTGACGCAGATCAACACCATCGGCTCCACCACCAACTTCAACGGCTCTGCCGTGTTCAGCAACAGCGCACGCAGCTTCTTCGTGTCAGACGGTACGTCGTCCGGCTCCAAGGTCTATAGCCAGACAATTGGCGCACTGTCCAGCGCGAGCGTGGGCCAGACGCAGGCCGGTGGCATCACCACGCCGACGCTTGCCGTCACCACATCGTCTACGGGTTCGGTTGCTGCGGTGTCGACGATCTCTACGACCAGCGCGTCCAACACGTTCGGCGGTGTGCTCTCGGTGCAGGTTGGTACCGGCGCTTCGGTCTCGCTGAACATCGCGTCAGGCAGCTCGCTGGCCTTCATTGCGGATTCGATCAACTCCACCAACTCATCGTTCCATGCGGCGGGTATCAGTGCGGCGGTCAGCGGCAACAACCTGGTGCTGACCGGCACGGCAAGCGCTGCTGGCGCAAACGGCGGCAACAACATCACATTGAGCCCCAGCAACACCTTTGCAGAGACGGCAACAGGCGGCAGTACCGGCGCAGGTGCGGACTTCACCGCAGCCGGCTACACGCAGCTGGACACGACGGCGCACTCCGCCAACATCCTATA
>CAXTJS010000220.1:0-4192 GCA_964244605.1 uncultured Terriglobus sp.
CCACTCCGCGACGATAAAGCCGTCGCTCCGGTCGAAATGACAATGTAGTGGAGAGCCGAAACAGCGGGGCAGGTGGCTGCCAGCTAAGCTCTCGTCCAGAGACTGCTATCGTCTCATTGGCAAGCCTGATCTGCGGGAGTCATCGTCATTGAGCCATGCCGTGCGGAGTATCGTCGTTGGTTTGGCTCTGCTGCTAGTAGCGGGTGTGCCTGGTCGTACACAAACGAACCCGCCGCAACCCGAGAACGTGCCGACCGATGCAGCCCAGCAACCCTACACCTTTCAGGGCGGCACCTCGCTTGTGCTGGTACCGGCAACGGTCGACATCAAAGGCCAGATCCTCTATGGGCTGAAGCAGAACCAGTTTGAGGTCACGGCAGACGGCGTGCCGCAGCGCTTCCGGCTTGAGCAAGATGCCGATGCGCTCGGGCTATCGCTGGTTGTGGTGGTGCAGTGCTCGCGGTCGGCTGTGGCGGAGTACGGCAAGATCGAGCAGCTGCCCACGGTCATCGAGAACTTGGTCGGTGCCGCACCGCATGAGATCGCCATGGTGCGCTACGGTGCGCACCCTGAGCTGGTGCAGCCGTTCACGAAGCGTATGGAGAAGGTGAACGCATCCATGGCCCGCATGGGCCCGTGCGAAGACGGCGATGCCGCCACGATGGATGCGCTCAGCTACGCCGCCTCCATCCTGGAAAACCGTGAGAGCCGCAACCGCCGGGCCATCCTGCTGATCAGCGAGACGCGCGACCACGGCTCAAAGGTGAAAGAGCAGGACGTGATCGCGCAGCTCGGCCGCAACAACATCGTCGTCGACAGCTTCGCGTTTTCGCCTTATCGTGACAGCCTCGCCAACGAGGCGAAGCCCGGGCACGGCAGCGGTCTGCTTGGGACGGGCGTGAACCTCTTGCTTGCGGCGATCCAGGCCTTGCGTGAGAACGTGCCCAAGACGGTGGCGCGCCTCAGTGGGGGCGAGTACGACAACTTCGGCACCAAGAAGGGCTTTGAAGAGGGCTTTGGCCGTCTGACGAATCGCATCCACAACTACTACCTGCTGAGCTTCAGTGTGCCGCAGGGTGCTGAGCCGGGGCTGCACGAGATCAAGGTCACGGTACCGGAGTATCCGCAAGCCACGATCCGCGCACGGCGGGATTACTGGGCGGGCGATCCGCCGAAGGCGCAGTGAACTGTCATCTGTACGTTAGTGAACGCAGCTGACAGCGTTGTCATCTCGCCACGCCGACGCTGCATTGGGAGGTGCGACGAGTGGTGCAGTGGAGATGCGCAGCGATCAGTTGCCTTCACCCGGCAACGCACCGGCCATCGCCGGCTCTTGCGGCGCTGCTTCGTAAGCACTGGCTGCGGAAAGCGCGGACAACTGCTCCGCAGAAAGCTGTAGTTCTGCGGCGGCGAACATGTCGTCTAACTGCTCGACCTTGGTGGCGCTGGCGATCGGGGCAAGGATGCCCGGTCGTGACAGCAGCCACGCCAGCGCCACAGAGGCCTGTGACACACCTGTCTCGCCAGCCACGGCAGCAAGTGCCGCGAGTATGCGCATGCCGCGCTTGTCGAAGTACTTGCTGACGGCACCTTCGCGATTGGCACCCTTTGCGTCCTCAATGGACTTGTATTTGCCGGTAAGAAAGCCCGCAGCCAACGAGAAGTAGGGCACCACGCCAAGACTGTACTCGGCCACCACCGGCGCGAGGTCGTGCTCATACTCTTCCCGGTGCGCAAGGTTGTAGTGCGGCTGCAGCGTCTGAAAGCTGTCCCAACCGGCATTGCGCGCGACTTCGATGGCGGCGCGCAGGCGGCGTCCGCTGTAGTTGCTGGCACCCACCAGCCGCACCTTGCCCTCGCGTACCAGATCGTTGAGGGTGCGCATCGTCTCTTCCAGCGGTGTGTTCGGGTCGTCGCGGTGCGTCTGGTAGAGGTCGATGTAGTCGGTCTGCAGGCGGCGCAGCGAGACCTCCACGGCTTCGCGGATGTACTTCGCGCTCAGGCCCTCTTTGCCGTCGCCCATGTCCATGCCGAGCTTGGTGGCGAGCACCACCTGCTCGCGCTTGCCGGTCTGCTTGAACCACTTGCCCAGAATGATCTCGCTCTCGCCACCCCGGTTGCCGGGCTTCCAGCGCGAGTACACGTCGGCCGTGTCGATGAAGTTGTAGCCGCGCTCCACAAAGCGATCCAGGATGGCGAAGGACTGCTGCTCGTCGATCGTCCAGCCGAAGACGTTGCCGCCGAGCATGATGGGTGACACGGCGATGTTGAGGTTGCCAAGGCTATGGGTCTGCATGAAGAACTCCTTCAGCACCCTGTGATGCTGCGTCACGCCACCCGGATGGGCGAGCGCACGGGCGCAGAGTTCAGTTCATCCAGCGCTTGTCGTTCGGATCGCGACGCCGTTCGTCCTCGGGCGAGATGTAACGGCCCTCGTTGTCGAAGCGGACTTCGCGGCCGTCCTGCTTGCGCATGTAGACCTCAAACTTGCGGGCGGCGCGGCGGCGCTTCCAGCGGTAGTAGTCGTTGCGCATCCCGAAGTAGCGCTCGCTTAGCACATTGCCGAAGCCGCGGCTGCTTGCATAGCGCACATACAGGAAGCCGCAGAGTCCGCTGCAGATCTCGACCGTTGCGGCCAGCGGGTTGTGGCCGAAGATCAGGTAGGCGAGGTCGAGCAGGATGTAGATCGCGATCAGGTACTTCACCTTCATGCGAAGGATGAAGAGGAAGAGGATCTCGACTTCTGCGTACAGCACGCCAAAGGCGACCAGCACGCCAAAAAGCGGCGCGCTCACACCGGCTACCGATGCAAACGGCGTCAGGGTAAAGAGCGAGACGCGGGCACCGGTGAGCAGCGGCAGGCTGGCAAACGCTGTAGCCAGAACAGCGCCGCCCACGCTCGACAGGTAGAACAGCTGAGTGAACCAGCGCGCACCGCGCACGTCCTCCAGCATCGATCCCGTGTACCAGAGGAATAGCAGCGAAAATGCTGTGCTCAGGATGTCCCGGTTCACGAACGAGTACGTGAACAGCTGCCATATAAACCCGTGCAGCACGCGGTCCGGCGTGAGAACCAGCGAAGCGATGATCAGCCCGGCACCGGCAGGCACTGCGAAGCTGAGCACCGCAAGCGCGAAGAAAATCGCGAGATTGATGATGATGATGCGGCGCACGGCACCCTTGAAGGGTGGCAGGGTAAGCGTAGTGGGAGTGGTGCTGCGCATCTTCTTCATCGTAACCCTTCGCCGTGGCGCAACGGCCCGGCGTCACCCGCTGCCGCCACACAACCTGCGGCGCAGCCTCTGCGTCTCCACACAAAAGCGCGCCAGCCCCGGCAATGGGCAGGCCGTTGCCTTAAGCAGCCGGCTACTGCTGCGGGCAGACTTCAGCGGTAAAAGGAAAGAGATCGCCATGGCTGTAACCTGCCCGGAATGCGACAACCTGCTCGACATCGACGTGGACGAAGTGGAAGAAGGCGAAACCGTGACCTGCGACGAATGCGGCACGGAGCTGGAGATCGTTTCGACGGAACCGCTGCACCTGGTCGTGGTGGATGGTGAGGGCTACGACGATGAAGACGACAGCGTTCGGCACGACAGCGACGATGAGGAAGAAGACTAGGCACAACCGCCAGCCGCTTCAGCCGCGACTCCCCGCTTGAAAGCGGGTTTGATGTTGTAAGAGGGCGCGGCAAGGTGCCGCGTATACTGCCACTATGAATGCCAAACTATCATTCGCCGGCAAGCGTCTGGCGGCTTTCCGCAGCGCTGCGTTGCTGCCTGCGCTCTTGCTCACACCTGCCGTGGTTGCGTTTACGGTGACGCCGGCCGTGGCGCAAAAGGCCGCTGCCCGGGTGCTCGACGGTACTGTGACCAGTGGTGGTGCGCCGCTGAAGGGCGCGGTCGTCCACTTAAAGGACACACGCTCGCTTTCGCAGAAGAGCTACATCACCGCGGAAGATGGCAGCTACCGCTTCGCGCAGCTCTCCGGCAGTACGGACTACGAGGTCTGGGCCGAGAACGACGGAAAGAAGAGCCCCGTCAAGAGCATTAGTTCGTTCGATACGAAGAACGCGTTCACGATCGCGCTAAAGATCGACTAAGCCTGATTTCGCACAAGCAAAAGCCCCGCCTCGGCGGGGCTTTTCTCGTGTTCATTAAACGAACTACGCGGCTGCAACTGTCTCGATAGA
>CAXTJS010000221.1:0-4176 GCA_964244605.1 uncultured Terriglobus sp.
GCACCGTAGCGGATCACGCCAATCCATCTGGCGGCCCGATCGGTGCGGGCCATCATGTGAGCAGCAGGTCCACCGCGTCAAACCTCGACGATGAAGATCACCGCTTCTGACCGGCATGCCGCGAACGGCTTTATGACATCTTCGGCGAGATCACGTCAGGCCAGCATTTACGAGAGAAGCGGCGGCCACTGCTTTCATGTTGACCGTTGTTCAAACGTGTACCTCTGCGTCAACATCCGTCTGTGTACGACCCCTTAGCGTCATGGCTATCGGGTAGGTTGATGCAATGTGGTTTTCTCCACCTGCACCACCTGATTACTTATTTGTCTGCCAGGTTTGTAAGCACACGCGTAGATACACCGGTTCTGAGATCGCCGATGCCATCTGGAACTTTCGCGCGTGCAAGGCATGCCGCACGGAGAAGCTGCCCTATGCCTTGCCTATCGGCAACACCGCGCGGCAGAACGACGTCATCGTGAGTGAGAACGCACCGGCGGCCGGCTTGCGGCCCGCGGGTACACCGTTGCTGCCGCATGTGGCCACGCAGCTTGCTCTGCAGGCCAAAGGCACGCTCGGCCAAAAGCAGACCGCAAAGCGTGAACTGCCGCACGGACCCGTGCGCGGCCTCTTCGACGTCACCTTTGCCGAAGCGATGGAGTCAGGCGCGTCTGGTACGTGGCTGGACAAGAGCTCAGGAAGCAGGCAGTAGATTCTGTCTTCGAATGCAGATTAGTGTAACGAGGAGGGAGCGGTGGCCTTCAGGCCACCGGAACTGCTGTGGAAGGAAATGGGCTTTAGCCCCGGATGACTTCCTCCAGGGCTAGAGCCCCTCTGTTACGAAGCTTTTTCCGTGGCCTAAAGGCCACTGCTCCCTCCCATTTTCGATTCGTCAGACACGATCTAGGCACTGCTCATGGGGATTGAAGCTTGCCGATTGTGCGGCGTACACGGACGACGTAGACTCGCAGCCATGAATCGTCTCCGAAGTCTCGCGCCGCTCACCGTTGCGTTGATGGTGTTGTTCACTCTGCCCCTGCATGCGCAGGACTGGGCCAAGTCGAAGCTGGAACAGAGCACGCGGCATCGCGAGTATGTGCCGGTGAAGCAGGGCAGCCGCACCATCAACACGCTCGTGATCTATCCGGAGACCAAGGCGAAGGCGCCGGTCGTCGTGCTCATTCACGAGATCTTCGGCCTGAGCGACTGGATGAAGCTGCAGGCAGATGAACTCGCGGCGGAGGGATACATCGTCATCGCACCCGACCTCGTGAGCGGCCTCGGCACAGACGGCGGGGGCACCGATGCGCTTGGCGGGCAGGACAACGTGGTGAAGGCCGTGATGAAGCTGGACGCGGCGCAGGTCACCGCCGACCTGGACGCGGTCGCGGACTATGGCAAGTCGCTGCCGTCCGCCAACGGCAAGCTTTTTGTGGGTGGCTTCTGCTGGGGCGGCGGCAAGACCTTTGCCTTTGCCACGCACCGCAAAGACCTGAGCGCCGCGTTCGTCTTCTACGGGCCGCCTCCGCCGGCGGCAGACATGGCCGCGATCACCGCGCCTGTCTACGGCTTCTATGGCGAGAACGACGCCCGCATCGGCGCGACCACTCCGCAGGCCATCACCGACATGAAGGCAGCCGGCAAGTTCTACGAGCCCGTCACCTACAAGGACGCGGGTCACGGCTTCATGCGCGGCGGCCAGGCGCCCGATGCCAAGCCGGGCGACAAGCAGGCGTTCACCGACGGGTTTGCGCGGCTTGTGAAAGAGCTGAAGAAGAACAGCGCGCCGGGCGCGAAGAAGCACGCAATGGTGGAGCGCTCCAAGGCCCGCGTAGTGCCTGCCCGTCTCATCAAGACAAAGCCCTCCTCCGCAATGGACTGCGCCAGCATGCACGGCATGTAGCCACGGAACCCGGGTGCCCCATTCTTTCGCGGCTCCATCGCGAAAGGGTGGGTCGGGAGCGCCTCGGGTGTAAGCAGCGCAAGAGCACTTCGTGCTCCGCAGGAACAACCCACCCTTTCGCAAAGAGCCCGCAGAAGGATGGGGCACCCCTGATTTGTGGCGCAGCTCAGCGCCGCGAGTGTGAGCCGCTCTCGCTGCAACGGTAATGCTCTGCTGCAGTGCTGCCGATGACTACCTCGTTGACGCATGTCCCACTTCGCATCGGAGAGTGCACACCCATGAAGAGAGCGGTCTGGACCATGCTCGCGATGCTGTTCGTCATCGCGGCCATGTTCCTTGCCTTCTCCAGCACCGATTGCGTCATGCAGGACCACGCTGCCGTGTCCGCGGACGCCTCGTTCCGCCATCTGGCCGGGACGGATGCGCTTGGCCGCGATCGCGCGGTGCGCCTAGCCGCGGCTGCTGTCTTCACGCTGCTGGTTGCTACCGGTGTCGCTGCCTTGAACACAGCCGTCGCGCTGCTGCTGGGACTGCGCGGGCCGGCTGCATCGAGCCCTGCGGGGGACGCGCGCAAGTATGCCGCCGATCTCCTGTTGAGCCTGCCCTGGCTGTTCCTGCTGGTCCTTCTGCAAGCAGCCGTGCCGTTTCCCATGCCGCTGGGACGCTCCGCCGGCATTGTCATTCTGCTACTGATCTTTCTCGGTTGGCCGGCGTATGTGCGCAGCCTGCATCAGCGTGCGCGCGGCATGTTTGCGGTGAAGTGGAGGCAGCAGGCGAAGGTCTGGGGCGTGCGCTTTCCGGCGATCGTGCTGCGGCACTTTGAGGCGAAGGCGGGGCCACTCTTCCGCGCACAGCTTCTGCTTTGCCTGCCCGCCGGCATCCTAGCGCAGGTGTATCTCGGCAGCTTCGGCTTCCGCATCCGCGAGCCGTTTGTGTCGTGGGCAAGCATGCTGCAGGAGCTGAACCGGCCCGCGGAAGCCGATGTGATCCAGTGGGTCTACCTGCCGCTTGCGCTGTGCGTGCTGCTGCTGCTCACGCTCGAGCTGCTGACCATGGATGACAACGACTTCGAGATCACGACGGCACATCGGCTGTAGGTACGGCCATCGTAAACACGGCGTCATGGCGCGGATTTGACAGCACCGCGAAGAGCGACTACTTTGCAATACAAAGTGAGTAGCGCATGGACGACCTGAACCGGGCACTTGGCGACATCCGCAGCATTCGCCGCCAGATGGCACATACGACGGAGTTCCGCGGCTACGGCCCGGTCACGCTCACCGCTACGGCCGCGCTGGCGCTGTTTGGTGCACTGGCGCAGGCACTGTTGGTGCCTGACCCGGCCGCGCACCCCGCAGCGTACATCGCGGTCTGGGTGGCGACGGCGTCCGCTGCTGCTGTGCTGATGGCATGGCAAACGGTCGCGCGCACGCGGCGCATGCACTCCGGTCTGGCGGACGAGATGCTGCGCATGGCGATCCAGCAGTTTGTGCCGGCCGTTGTTGCCGGCGCGCTGCTTACGATTGTGATTGAGCGGGCCGTTCCTGCAGCCATCTGGATGTTGCCGGGCCTGTGGCAGATCATCTTCAGTCTCGGGATCTTCTCGTCTTGCCGCTTCCTGCCCAAGCCGATGGTTTCCGCCGCTGTGTGGTTCCTGGTCACCGGCCTGGCCTGCCTGTCGCTGGGCAACAGCCGTGCGCTTTCGCCGTTCGCGATGGGTGGGGCCTACCTCGTCGGGCAGATGCTGGTCGCGGGCGTCATGTACTTCATGGCAGAGGAGGCCGGCGATGAAGCCTGAGCAGGGCGGCGCCCGCTTTGCCTACGAGGGGCTGGATCGCGTCATCCATGAGCGCGCACGGCTGAGCGTGCTGACCTCGCTCATCTCAAACCCGAAGGGCCTGACTTTTCTGGAGCTGAAGCAGCTCTGCGGCCTGACTGACGGTAACCTGAGCCGCCATCTGCAGGTGCTGGAGCGCGCAAAGATGGTGGAGATCGAGAAGGGCCACGACCGCAATCGTCCGCAGACGCTGTGTCGCATCACCGCGTCAGGACGCAAGCGGTACCTGGAGTATCTCGGCACGCTGGAGCAGGTGGTGCGCGATGCTGCCAGGGGCACCAAGGCCGAGGCACCGCGCCAGATGAGGGGAAACGTGACCATTGCCAAGGCCTAAGAGTTTTGTCCGGAAGCTTTGCATTGCAAAGCTTAGGACCGCAGCAGCAGCAGAACGTAGAGGAAAAACATTTGCGAATCGTTTTGGAGGGAGGAGCGGGCTTCA
>CAXTJS010000222.1:0-4135 GCA_964244605.1 uncultured Terriglobus sp.
CGCCGATGTCGAAGACATCTCCGGCATGATCGGCCAGTACATCCACGGTAACGAGCCCAGCCACCACCTTGCGTACCTCTACAGCTACGCGGGGCAGCCGTGGCGCACAGAGGAACGACTGGCGCAGATTGTGAAGTCGCAGTACAAGCCGACGCCGGACGGGCTGGTGGGCAACGACGACCTGGGTCAGATGTCTGCCTGGCTCCTGTTCACGGCCATGGGTTTTTACCCCGTCGCACCGGGCTCGAATCAGTACGTGATTGGGCGGCCGTTCGCGCGATCCATCGATCTGCAGCTTGGGAACGGCAAGCGTCTGCACATCGTTGCAGAAGGCCTGAGGGAGGGCAACGACTATGTGCAATCGGTGTCGCTGAACGGGAAGGCAGTGGATCGAACTTACCTGACCCAGGAAGACATTCGAGCTGGCGGCGACCTGCAGTTTGTGATGGGAGCGACACCGAACAAGCAATGGGCGGTCTTAAAAGAAGCCCGGCCTTTCTCCCAAAGGAAGTAGGCCCGAGCTTCGTTCGAAGCTCGGGCGGGCAATCAGGCAGAGATCTTTACGGCAAGGATCTCCGCTTGCATAATCTTCGGTTCACCGTCGAGCAGTTCCTTAGTCTCTTCGCTGAAGAGTGCTTTCGCAATCTCGCCGCTCAAATGTGCTTTGCGGCCTTCCTCATCGGCAAAGGTGTCGAAGATGCCGAAGCTGTTCGGGCTCATCTTCAGCGCGTACCAGGTGGTGGTGCCGGGCTCAGCCTCGGCGAGTGCCTGCGCAGACTTCAGAAAGTTTTCGACCTGCTGTTCTTTGCCGGCCTTCGCCTTGACCTCTGCCCAGATGCTGAACTTGTCCATGTTTCGCTCCTTGCATAACGTGCGGTGAGATGCCGCCAGCCGCGTCGCTGTTGCGGACGGCATTTGCACATGCTGTGTGCTTCTAAACTTCTGTCATGGGCCGCATCCGCGTACTCTCCGACCAGGTTGCGAACCAGATTGCCGCGGGTGAGGTGGTGGAGCGGCCCGCCTCTGTGGTCAAAGAACTGCTGGAGAACTCCGTTGACGCCGGAGCCACGCGCATCCGCGTCGAGGTGGAGGGCGGCGGCCGCAAACTGATCCGCATTGTGGACAATGGCTGCGGCATGGGCCGTGACGATGCCATGCTCGCCTTTGAGCGGCATGCCACCAGCAAGCTGCGCACGGCAGACGACCTGCTTCACATTGCCACGTTGGGTTTTCGCGGTGAAGCCTTACCGTCGATTGCGTCCGTTGCGCGAGTGGAACTGCAGACGCGTGCGGCGGAAGACGAGGTCGGCACGCTGATCGAGATCGTCGGTGGCAAGATGACCCGGGTAGAGGATGCGGGGGCGCCCGCAGGCACGACTATCGCGATCCGCGACCTGTTCTTCAACGTGCCGGCGCGCAAGAAGTTCCTGAAGAGTGAGCCGACGGAGTTGAGCCACGTGGCCGCGCTGGTGACGCACTACGCGCTGGCCCACCCGGAAAAGCACTTTGAACTGCACACCAGCACGAACGCGTTGTTGGTCGCGCCCGCGGTGCGCGACGGCAGTGAGCGGCTCTTCCAGATCCTCGGGCAAGACGTCTCGCGCGACATGCTGCCCTGTGCGGCGGAGATCGACTTTGCCCGGCTCGGCATCCCCGAGCCGCCGCCGTGGCGTCGCGAGGCGGACTACGAAGCGCCGGAGCCAGGCTTTCTGCGGCTGCGCGGTTTTGTCTCGAAGCCGGAACTGCAGAAGCTGAACCGTGGGTCTATCTATGTCTTCGTGAACGGCCGGCAGGGGCGCGACCGGCTGATCCTGCACGCGTTGACGGAGGCGTATCGCAACATCCTGCCGCCCACGTCGTTCCCGGTGGTGCTGTTGTTTCTGGAGATGCCGCCCGCCGAGGTGGACGTGAACGTGCACCCGGCGAAGACGGAGGTGCGCTTCCGCCAGTCGAGCTTTGTGCATGACTTTGTGCGCGATGCGGTGCGCAACACGGTGATGAAGGCGCGGCCTGCGGCAAGCTTTGTCTCGGCGCTTGGCTTCGGCGCGAGCGCGCGGCCGGGCGATCCGCAGGCCGGCGACAACTTTCTGAACGGGCGCGATGACGGCATCGAGCTTGACCCGGTGCTGCGCGGGCCGGGGCCCGGCAGCGATGCGCCGTGGAGCGAACACCAGATCCGTGAGGCCATGTCGCAGGACGAGCGTGCCGAGGCTACGAGGGTGAGCGACCGTGTCGACGCAAGCGATGCGGATGCGTTTATGCTTCGCGAACGAACGCTGCCGGCGATCCCCGGCAGACTTGCGTTCTCGGATGCGTTGCGTCCGGCTGGATCGGATCCGTTGTTGCATTCGGAGTTTCGCGATGGTTCGCCGGTGAGCGGGTTCGGCGCGGGAAGGGAACAGCAGGTTTCTCCGCTCCGCTCCGCTCCGGTCGAAATGACAAATCAAGGGCAGGTTGAGTACAGCCTTCTCGATCCACATGCGGCAACGCATCTGCCCTTAGGCACTGCGGCGCGGGCGATGGTCGCCGATCGCATTGAAGACACCGCGAACCTGAATGGTCTCGGCGGCATGCGTCCGCTGGGGCAGGTGCAGAACTCCTTCATTCTTGCTGTCAACGAAGAGGGCTTGTGGATCGTCGACCAGCACGTCGCGCACGAGCGCATCCTGTTTGAGAAGGTCATGCGTGAGCGGCAGGTGGAGCGCGTGCAGCGCCAGCGTTTACTGATGCCGCTGCTGATCGACCTCGTCCCGGCGCAGATGGCCAACTTCGCGGCGATGGCGGAAGAGCTTGCCCGCAACGGCTTTGAGGCGGAGCCGTTCGGGCCGCGCACGCTGGCGGTGAAGGCGGCCCCTGTCGGTCTGGAGGGCAAGGAACTGGAGCTTGCCCTTGCCGAACTACTGCAGGTTGAAGACGACGCGGCGCAGGCGGACAACTTTGAGGCTCGGCGCCGGCGCATCGCAGCCTCCATCGCGTGCCACGCCGCGGTGAAGATCAACATGCCGCTGGAGCAGTCCAAGATGCAGTGGCTTCTGGACGAACTTGGCAAAACTGAGAACCCCATGGCATGCCCGCACGGCAGGCCCATCGCTTTGCGGTATTCTCATAAGGAGATTCAGCGGGCGTTCCAACGCATCTAGGCTTTGCTAGAGCGCGAACGCTGACCGGCTTAACCTGGCGTAGGCGCAAGGCACGCAGGCACCGGCACTGTAGCTTCGGCGGGGCGGACTCCCCTGACGAGAGGGATGCGAGGCGGCACAGGGTGCCGCCGGACGGCATCTCCCATCCAACGACATGATGCTTCGCAGACAGGCGTGCGGGTAGTCTCCGACGGGCACTGAACTGCATGATTGGCGACGTTGCCTGTGGGGTTGGTCCCCAGGCCGGAACGTTTGCCCCGAACCGAAGCGAGACGGCGCAGGTACTCTCTGCGACCGGCGGCTCGCCTGAAAGGCCTACCGAATGGCTACGCAAGAGAATATCTCCCCGAGACAATTAGAGCTGGCGCGCAAGGCGCTCTGGCACCAGAACGGTGACGCGTTGCGCACACTCGACAGCGTTCGCGACTGGTTGAATGAAGCCGGCCTGGTGCCGGTGTATCCGCACGCGCAGTTTGCCACGCCCGCGCCCAGCTTCGCGGAGGCCGTGCTCGGCCGGCCAGAGAATGGCTGGGTGCCGAATGCGAAGAAGACAGCCGGCGCTGTCGCCGTCGCCGACGAAGATTTCGACGTCGACGAGGCAGAAGATGAGGACGATGACCTTGCCGAGGACGCCGAAGATGAAGAGTTCGAAGGCGACGATGACGAGGAAGACACGGATGCCGAGAGCGACGTAGAAGAGGACGACTCCGAAGCCGATGAGCCGGCAACCGCAGAGGGTGATAAGGCCATGCTCGCAGGAGACGGCAACATCCCCAGCGACCGCGAGACCATGCTCTCCGACGACGATGAGTTCGCCGAGGACGAGGGCGATGAGATCGCCGAGAAGGACCGGATCGATGCCGAGGGCAGCCCCTTGCCGAACGGCCTCGCGGGTGAGCCTTCGAAAGAAGTAGCCGAACCCGTAGCTGCGGAGCCTGAACCTGATCCGATCAACGGCTTCACCGCAGACGAGCGTGAGATCGCCGGCGCGCGCG
>CAXTJS010000223.1:0-4060 GCA_964244605.1 uncultured Terriglobus sp.
CGATGCGCTCGACGCCCATGCCGAAGGCGAAGCCGCTGATGCGTGCTGGATCGTAGGCGGGCTCAAGACCCTGTGCGACGCGCTGTTCATCGACCGCGGCGAAGACGGCGGGGTCGACCATGCCGCAGCCAAGAAGCTCGATCCAGCCGGAGTGCTTGCACTTGCGGCAGCCCGCACCGCCGCAGAACGGGCAGGAGATCTGCACGTCGGCGCTCGGCTCAGTGAACGGGAAAAATGATGGGAAGAAGCGCGTCTTCACCAAGGAGCCGAAGAACGCCTTCATGGCGTGATCGAGCGTGCCCTTCAGGTCGCTGAAGGTGATGCCGCGGTCGACGCAGAGGCCTTCGACCTGGTGGAAGATGGGCGAGTGCGTGGCGTCGCTCTCGTCATTGCGGTGCACCTTGCCGGGGATGACGAGGCGCAAAGGCGGCGGGTTCGCCACCATGCTGCGAATCTGCACGGGTGACGTGTGCGTGCGCATGAGCAGCCGCTCGCGCAACGGCTTCTCTTCCTGCCCGGAGACGACAAGCGTGTCCTGCGTGTCGCGCGCGGGATGATTCGGTGGAAAGTTGAGCGCTTCGAAGTTGTAGAAGTCGCTCTCGACCTCAGGCCCGATACCTACGGAGTAGCCCAGCGCCGCGAAGACGGCGACCATCTCGCGCATGGTGCGGGTGAGCGGGTGCTCCACACCGATGTGGCGGCGTATGCCGGGAAGAGAGAGGTCGAGACCTGAAGAGACGTTCTTGCTTGACGCGGGTTCCGCGCTCAGCGCAGCTTCGATCTCGCCTTTCAGCAGATTGAAGCGCATGCCTAGCGGCTTTTTGGCTTCTACAGGAGCGGTCTTGAGCCACGCCTCACTCAGCAGCTTTAACCGTCCAGCCTTTCGCCCGAGCCAATCGAGCCGGAAGTTCTCCTGCGCCTCCGCCGTCGTCAGTGCCGCGGCGGCAGCGCGCACTTCATCGGTGAGCGACTGAAAAGCAAGGTCGAGCGACGCGTCGTCAAAGGCGCTCAGTTGAGGAATGGCTTCAGGCATGAACAGCTTCAGGATAAACGAGCAGCGGACTAAAGCGCCCACCAGACGATTGCGATGGAGATCGCGCCGAGCAACCAACTCGTTCGGTCGGTGATGGCATAGACCACCGGGTCTTCATGCAGCTGACCTCGGCTGGCGAGCAGCCATACACGGCTGATCCACAGGATGAGCACGGGCACCAGCAGCCACAGCCGTGACGGATGCGCATACAGCATGTTCGCCAAGCCGGAGATGTACATGGTCAGCACGACAACGCTGGCAAAGGCGCTGGACGTGCCGAAGGAGCGGAGCTGCTCCATATCGGCCGTGCCGTAGCCGCGGCCACTTGCCTTGGTACGCCCGCTTGCAAGCATCAGCTCGAGTTCGGCAAAGCGCTTCACAAAGGCGAGCGAAAGGAAGAAGAAGATGGAGAACGCCGCGAGCCACGCGGAGACATCGATGTCCGTCGCACCCGAACCGGCGAGGATGCGGATGGTGTAGAGGCCGCTCAGCACGATCACGTCCACCAATGCGCGGCGCTTCAGGTAGAAGGAGTACGCGAGCGTGGTGCCGGTGTAGAGCCCGAGCCACTCCAGGAAGCGAAACGGCTTGCTAAGCGGTCCCACGATGCCGCCGAGACCGGGAAGCGCTGCGAAGATCTTCGGCAGCGCAAGCGCAAGGCCGATGGCAATCGCGAAGAACAAGATGACGATGGCGACGCCGAGCATCGGCGACAGGTCTCCCGCGGCGAAGGGCCGGGTGCGCTTGCGCGGATGGCGGCGGTCGGCTTCGATATCAAGCAGGTCGTTGATGATGTACGTCGCGCTGGCGCAGAACGAAAGTGAAAAGAAGGCGCAGAAGCTGGCAGCGAGGGCGTTCGGCGCGTAGTCATGCGCCAGCAGCGCGGGCAGAAAGACCAGCACGTTCTTCGCCCACTGGTGCAGGCGTATCGCCTTGAGCAGAGCCGGTAGTGGCTTACGCCGGTCGATAAAGGAGCGGTAGGCGGTGACTTTGTCCTGGCGCATGGCCGCGCGCAGCTTGCCGTGCGGGTTGGCCACCATAGGTTGATGGCTTGCCTGCAGCAATGTGCGGTCGGGCAGGGCGTTGCCGATGTAGGAGAAGCCCTGCGGAAATCGCTCCTGAAAGGCGGCCAGCTTGTTGCGGCCAGCCAGGTTCAAGGACCCATCGCTCGCGAGTACCCCGGCAAAGATGCCCAGGTAGCTGCTGACCTGCTCCGCGAAACCCATGTCCGCGGCAGTTGCCAGGTAGATGGCGCGTCCGCGTGCATGCTCCTTGCGGAGATAAGCGAGCAAGGGCTGGTTGTAGGGCAGGTGCTCCACCTCTACGACGGCGCGGCGGGTGACCTCGCGCTTGAAGCCCGCCTTGCCCTTGCGGAGCCACGCAGGCCATGAGAGCGGCGACTGCGGCTGCTGACGGGCGAGCAGCAGGATCGCATCGACGAGTGTGTCGCTTTTGACCAGCGTGCCGTCAAGGTCAACGCATAACGGTAGCTCGTCCTGAGCGGAACCGGGCGCATCCAGCAGCGTAGAGCCCGCTGCGTCGCTGTATGGATCGGCCATGCGCCGTGCCCTTTCATGGTGCGGGAAGCTGACCACCAGAATATAAGACAGTGGCGTTGCAGGGTGTCGTTTCTGGCCAGAATGACCTTCCCCGGTAAGCTCCGGCGAAACTCTGCCGGTTCTGGCTCGTACATCTATTAGTCTGTTCGGGAACGTCCTGCTGCATCTCCTGCGGTGCGCTTCACTCTTTTCACGATAAGGTTCGCCGCAATCTATGTCTTCGCCCTACTCCAGCGAGCACCAGCCCTTACATGCTTCCGGCGAGGTGCCAGCGCTGCCGGAGCATGCTTCACCCGCTTCCACGGGTCTGCCGAACGACGCGTCGCAACACCCCGGCCCACAGGGTGTCCCGCAAAAGAAGGGCCGCTCGTGGTTGCGCATCCTGATCATCTCACTTGTGATTTTGGGCGCGATCGGCTTTGTGATCTATCGCATCAACACGAACCACAAGGCAGACCAGCAGCAGGCACGCGGCGCAGCAGCGGCTGCCAATCGGCCTATCCCGGTGGCATTTGACCTGGTGCAGGAGCGCCCGATCCCGATCTATCTCACGGCGCTGGGCACCGTGACTGCCTACAACACCGTAACGCTGAAGAGCCGTGTCGACGGGCAGATCACGCGCGTGAACTTCCGCGAGGGCCAGCACGTTTCGCAGGGTCAACTCTTGATTGAGATTGATCCTAAGCAGTATCAGGCGGTGCTCGCGCAGGCGCAGGGCAACCTGGTGCGCGACCAGGCCAACGCCGCAAACGCGCAGGCGCAGGCACAGCGCTACAACCAGCTTTACGCGGCCGGCGTAGTCAGCAAAGAGCAGACGCAGTCGCTGGAATCGACCGCCGGTCAGGCAAGCGGAACCCTCGCCGCCGACCAGGCAGCGATTCAGGCCGCACGCGTCAACCTGAACTACACGCGCATCACGTCGCCGATCTCCGGCATCGTGGGCCTGCGCCAGGTGGACATCGGCAACATCGTTGCCGCCAACAGCTCCACCGGCCTTGTGGTCATCACGCAGGTTGAGCCCATCGCGGTGATCTTCACCCTGCCTGAGGACCAGCTGCCGCAGGTCTTCGCGCGCATCAAGGGCGGCCAGCGGCTCGTCGCCGAGGCGTGGGACCGCTCCAACCTGCAGAAGATTGCAACCGGCTCGCTGCTGACCGTCGACAACCAGATCGACACGACAACCGGCACGGCGAAACTGAAGGCCGTCTTCGACAACCACGATGGCGCGCTCTACCCCAACCAGTTCGTGAATATCCGTCTGGTGCTTGAGAACCGGCAGCATGCCATTACGGTTCCCGCGGCGGCGCTGCAGACCGGCTCGGCGGGCTCTTTTGTGTACGTGATCGACATGCAGCACCCCAATGCGCCCGGGCAGGATGCCAGTGCCGGTGATGGAAAGCGCGGCAAGGGCAAGGCCGCAGGCAGCCCGGGTACCGCGGCAAGCGAGACTAACCCGTCCTCCGGTGGA
>CAXTJS010000224.1:0-4052 GCA_964244605.1 uncultured Terriglobus sp.
TCTTGACAAATGGACCGACAGCTCGTTGAGGCGCTCGAGATCGAAAGCGATCGACCCCTTGGAGCCGTTGATCTCGAACGACAGGCTGTTCTTGCGGCTCATGGTGAAGACGCGGGGCCTGCCCTGGTCGACGCACATACCGATCTGGCCGTTGCGCTCCACCTGGAAGGAGCGACATCTCTGGTACATCGTCGAGAGGATCGCCTGTGCCGTCGTCGTCTGCGTGAAGGTGAAGTTACCCTCGTAGTTCTTGCGCTTGCTCGCCGGATTGATCTCGTCGAAGAAGGCAGCGGCGTCGTAGAACGATGGGAAGTCGAAACGGCGGCGCACGGCAGCCGGCAGGTCGTCGATGCCGCCGACCAAGTCAATGTTGTACTCCGGGAAGAGCTCGCGCCTGAGGTGCACGTCTACGATTTGCCGTGCCGTGTTGGTGCTCAAGGCATAACTCTGCATTTGCCTCTGCGCGGTGAACAGGCGGATGCGGAGGGCGCGCCACAGGCCGAGCGGTTCCAGGTCTTTGTAACTCGCGGGCTCCTTCTTGTCGTAATCCTTCGGATTGATGCCCGGCGCGAGCAGCTCCTCCTTCCACCAGTAGTTGGCAATGCGGTTGTAACAGTTGGGCTGCACGCCGGGCGGCAGATCGGCGAAGAAGGTGTCTACGCCCTGGTCGGGACCTGTGCTCGACGGAGCCATGCCGCTGCCGATGACGGAATCGGCACCGCGGTGGAAGTGGAACTTGTCTGGCGCGTCGTTCTCGCTGTTGTAGAGCTTCTTGCGCTAACCGGCATCCCAGAGCTCCTCCAGGCCGTCTCGCTCGCCCTCGCCAAGCCCCCAGCAACCGACGCGAGTGATTGTCGTTGCCGGTGTTGAGCAGCGTGCGACCCTGCAGCTTCTTCCCGGTTCCCCATTGGGGCCATAGCAGAGGTTGATCGCCTGGCCGGTTGCGTCAGCCATTTTGGCCCTCCTGAATCTATCGACTGAAGAAGTGACAGGATTTGCCGCTGAATCGCGCAGTAGGTAATGACGGTGCACGGAGGAAACGCAAAAGCATGATTGAACCTACTGCGCTCATCTCTCGGGCGAAAGATGCCTACATTGCGGTCGAGGCATACTTGCGGTACCTCGCCGGGCTGAAGACCAGGCTTCACCCGGACACGGAAGAGGCGCATGCACTCGCTTTCCTCGAAGAACACTACAGAGCTCTGCTTGAAGAGGGGAGTGGCGGTGTCAACTCCCTCGAAGATGCGGTGCACAGGTTGCAACTCAACAGCCGGAGTTCCAGCACCCTGATGTAGGAGCTCAGGTGCCGCCAGCACTAGATCTTCCTCCTACGGTTAGTAGGTGTTATCGCTACGTTCGGCACAGCAGCGCTGCTCGGCCCAAACAAGCTGACAGGTCTCGGAGTACTGCATCGCGGGGGTGTCGGCCGAGCCGTCGAAGAGCTGTGCGCGGTTAAGCGTGACGGTGCTGATGCCGATGTCTCCCACGTGAGCTTGTCGTGGAACTCAAGATCGGCCTGCTCGGCAGCGGCGTTCCAGAACCGGTAGACAAAGAGAGCGCCCTCCATCGCGGAACGGCGAACGATGCGCTCAAACGCGCGTGCGAGAATGTCGCCGAAGACGTTCTGGACTGTGAAGGTACCTGTGTCGGTCTGCATGGAGCGGGAACGCTTGAACGACGGCGACACCAGAAGCCATGGCTGATAAGTGACTAGTGCCGGATTGCCATCCGCAGTGATGACAGCAGGCACGTTCGCGAGCGTGCGGTCAGACCAGTAATACAGATCGCCTTCGACGGTTTGTATGTCGATGAGGTTCACGCGCGTGCCCGCGCCATTGCTGGTCACGCGCACGTCTGATGGTCCTAGTGGACACGACGGTACGCTCACATTAAACCGGATGAGCATCTTACGTGGTATGCGATTCTGATGAGGGGTAAAGTGGGGCGGATGAAGAAGAGCGTCAACTATGCAAGTCTCAGCATAGTGCTGCTGATTGGCATTGGAGCGCTCCTTCGCTTGCAACTCCGCCTGAAAAGACAGCCCTCGGCCGCCGCGAAAAAAGCGGGGCTTGCCGCTGACCCTACGGGTGTACAAGTGTTGCCATTTGAAGTCGGGCGTCCGCTCAGAGGATCCGTCACAATCGTGAACAATGGCGAGACTGCGGCTCGCGATCTCTACATCCGATCTAGTCTCGAGCTCTTGCCAGCAGCGTTGCCCACAAGATTCAACTGCATCGAGAGAGAAGATGTAACTTGCCCTAAGAACCTTCAGCGGATTGCACACTTCAGCCCAGGCGACGTTCTTCCTCTCTCGCTTGAACGTAACTACCTTGATGGAAGACCGGAAAACATTTCCGCTGCTGAGAAATCCGCGTGGCTCGATGGCAAAGTGTACGTCGTTGAGTTCGGCTTCATTTCGTATTACGACAGCCTCGGCACCTACCATTGGAAGAAGTTCTGCTTCACGAAAACTGCTCAAGGTTTGACCAGAACCGACTTCAACACGCAAAGTTGCAAAACTTACAATAGGGCTGACCAAAACCATGACCAAAACCAATAGTCCGAACAGCAGCTTTCTGAAGGACGCGCTTTTTGTCATCGCATCACCTGCAGGCGCACGAAGCTGATCGCGTTGGAGTTGGAGGCGGGGTTGGTCTGGCCGAGCGAAACCACCTTCACGCGGTGTAAGTCGAGTGGCACGCTCTCCACGATCAGCACCTCTGCCGGTGCGGCGGGATCGGGGCTGTAACACTCGATGATCTGTGACGTGCTTCCGTCGTCGAAGGTCTTCGTCTGTAAAACGCCATCGAGATACACCTGCACCCAGCCATAAGCCGGGCCGGTTTGCATCCAGAGCTTGAAGCCGTAGCCGCGGTATTCCATGGCGACGAACTCACCGGCTGTCCCGGCGTTCTCAAGCGTGATGAGGGTGCGTGCGTCGTCCGCCGCGTAAGCGCCGCGGGCCCAGTTGCCCACTGTGGCTGCGTTCTGCTTCCCTCCATCCGTGGCGACGTTGAGGTAAATCGAGTCGCGGTTCCAGTCGGACGGGTACTTCAGCATCGGCGCGCCTGGGTATTCCTCAAAGGTGAGGTCGCGCAGATCGTAGCTGTCGTTCGCGTTCTGGATAGGTGAGACCTCACCTACGAAGCGCCCCACGTAGTGCCTGCCTCCGCCGTCCTGGTCAACGATGGTGGAGTATCCGTCCTCGTACTGTGCGGCGAACTGCATCACGCGCTGCACGCACATAGCTGCGGTTCAGCCACGACAGCTTAAAGGTGTGCCCGGCGTTCTGCACTTCGCGCGAGTCCGGCGAACCACCCGGAGGCTTGATCCGCGCCCGCAGATCCGGACGGCCGCGCGTGAAGCCGTAGTTCGGCGACGGATTGTCCTGGATGTCATCCACCCATTTGGAAGCTGGATTGAGAACGTCACGTTCACTCATGCCCACAGCCCCGTGAACCCGCGAAGCAGCCCCAAAGCAAGGCAGGAGATCGCCACGCGATTAATCGTGCCCGGATCGAGCTGCTGATTTGGAATGAGGTAGAGCACAATGCTCGACATCACGAGGCACACCATAAAGCCTTCGAAGAAGAGGTCACCGAAGTTGCGCGGTCTCAATGGCAGCCTCGCAGTCTCCACACCAAGCGCGTGAGGCACACGCGCAGGAAGCCGAGGAGCACCGCTGCGCAGGCGAGCACCGCGTTGATCAGGTACAGCGTGCGGTGGTGCCTTGATGCGCTCGTGAAGAGCAGCAGGAACATCAGCGCCACCCAGGCAAACTGCAGCACCGTCGTGATGACGATGCATGTGGTGCGATACAACTCTTGGAAGAAGGCTTTAGTAAGGACTGTCGGAACCTCCGCTGTTCTCGGCGTAGCTCTGGTTGTGGGCACTGCGCACGTCATGCCGATGCTTGTGAATGAAAGCCGCACCGCTCGATCCACTTCGCGTCGCAGCTGGTGGCGCGCATGACCAGCGGGTGGACGATCGAGGTCTCGGTCTTCTCGAGGCGCTGAAACAGGTCGGGCTCCTGGAACTCGTTCATCAGAAAG
>CAXTJS010000225.1:0-1884 GCA_964244605.1 uncultured Terriglobus sp.
CTGCGGTTGGTGCGCTGATCGGTGCGGTGGTGGGCCGCGGTACCGGTGCGGCCATCGGCGCGGGTGTGGGTGGCGCAGCGGGCCTGGGTGCTTCAGCGGCATCGGGTGGCGGCAACGCGCACATCCCGGCGGAAGCGCTGCTACAGTTCCGGCTCACGGCACCGACGACCATCGTCACGGCATCAGAGGCGGAGATGCAGCGGCTTGGAGGCTATGCCGGACCTGAGGGCTCGCGTCGTCCGCTGCCTGCGTATGGACAGGGCTATGGCTACCCGGCTCCGTACCCCTACGTTGGCTATGGCCGGCCTTATCCCGGTTATTACCGGGGCTACTACGGCTACTGAGTTCCTACCGTGCTGCCAACAGTGCCCTCCCATCTGGGAGGGCACTCTTGTTTGCGCATGGAACGCCGGTGAGAGGGGCTGCATCCAACTGCATCGATGAGCAGCGCAAAACCTTCTCCGAAACATCCCGCAAAGAACAAGCAGAAGCGGCAAAGCACCACCCGTCCCACTACACCGCAGGAAGAGATCACCGACCCGGCGGACTTCGCCCGTGCCGCCGGTCTTCGCTACGTTACAGACCATCGCCCGGGTATCGCCCGCAAGAAGTTTCGGGACAAGTTCCGCTACGCCAACGCCGACGGCTCGCCTGTACGCGACGCCGAGACGCTCGGCCGCATTAAGTCACTCGTCATTCCGCCGGCGTGGACGGAGGTGTGGATCTGCAAGGAGGCCAACGGCCACCTGCAGGCCACAGGGCGTGACGTACGCGGCCGCAAGCAGAGCCGCTACCATCCGCGCTGGCGTGAGGTACGCGACGAGAATAAGTACGAGCGCATGACCCACTTTGCTGAGGCGCTGCCCGGCATCCGAGAGCGCGTCACGCACGACCTTGGCCTGCCGGGTCTGCCCAGGCTGAAAGTGCTCGCCACCATCGTCAGCCTGATGGAGACGACCCACATCCGCGTCGGCAATGTGGAGTATGCACGCGACAACCAGAGCTACGGCCTGACCACCATGCGCAACAAGCATGTGGACGTAACCGGTTCCGAGATCACCTTTACCTTTCAGGGCAAAAGCCGTGTGCATCACACGATCCACCTGCATGACCGCAGGCTCGCACGCATCATCAAGCGGTGTGAGGAGATCCCCGGGCACGACCTCTTTCAATACCTGGATCATGACGGAAACCACCACAACGTCGACTCCACAGACGTCAATGAGTACCTGCGCGAGATCACCGGTCAGCACTTCACCGCAAAGGACTTCCGTACGTGGGCCGGAACGGTGATGGCAGCGCAGGTGCTGCACGAGTTTGAGCCCTACCAGAACGCGTCGGAAGCGAAGAAAAACATCGTGGCAGCTATCAAGAGGGTCGCCTCAGAGCTCGGCAATACACCCTCCGTCTGCCGCAAGTGCTACGTGCATCCGGCGGTGCTTGAGTCGTACATGGGCGGCATGAGCAAAGAGGAAGCCAAGGAGAAGCTCGATGAGGAGATCGCCGAGCAGCCGCACCATCACGGCCTGCGCGAGGAGGAGCGTGCGCTCATGAGCCTGCTGCAACAGCGCATGCTGCTGGAGGCAGCAGTCTAGCGGGGCACCCGTAAAGCCTGCTCTATACTGTCTGGAGCGCTTGGCGCGCCGTTTCTACGTGCGCTTGCCGGTTTCCGCGTACACACGTGTGCCGCACCGGACTGCGCGACCCATCTCTCGCAAAGGGCTGCTTCGCACACCTTCATGATTCGTTTTCTGCAAAGTGACAATCGCCTGACCAAGGCGATCTTCGGCATTGTGATCGGTGCCGCCATCTTGACCATGGTGATTACGCTCGTGCCCGGTATCTACGAGGATTTGGAGGAAGCCGACCTCATCGTTCTGGTCG
>CAXTJS010000225.1:1894-3837 GCA_964244605.1 uncultured Terriglobus sp.
CGTGCCCGGTATCTACGAGGGCATGGCGGGCGCGCCGCAGGGTGTCTATGCGACGGTGCGTACCCCCGGCTTCTTCGGCCGCATCTTCGGTGAGACGACCTCCATCAAGTCGACGGAGGTGGCGCAGCTGGCCAACTCGCTCACGCAGCGCACCCTGCAGGAGCGCGGCTACCCCGCGCAGTTCGCCTCGTTCATCCTGCCGCAGGAGCAGGCGCAGGCCCAGCAAATACTGCTTGCCGGTGAGATCGAGCAGCGTGAGGCGCAGCGTTTCGGCCTGACAGCAACCGACGCGGACGTGAAGTATGAGCTGCAGCACGGACAGCTCGGGAAGCTCTTCTTCCCGGATGGCGTGTTCATCGGCCAGGACAAGTATCAGAAGTTCGTGCAGCAGCAGGTCGGCTATGACACGACTGAGGAGTTCGAGAGCAAGCTTCGCCAGGATCTGACGCAGCGCCGCCTGGTGCAGTTCGTTACGGCAAACGCAGCAGTCTCTGACAATGCGGTGCGTGACGAGGTGCGGCAGCAGGGCCTCAAGGTCAAATTCGATTACGCCGTTGTCTCCACGGACGACGTAAGCAAGACCATCACGCCGATCGATAGCGACCTGCAGAACTACTTCAACAAGAACAAGGCGCGTTATGCGACCGCCATCCCGGAGCAGCGCAAGGTCAGCTACATTGCCATCGACATGGCCGCGCTGCCCGGCGGCAAGCCGCAGATTACCGATGCCGATCTGCAGGGCTACTACAACGCGCACAAAGCGGACTACCACGTCGATCAGCAGGTGAAGGTGCGGCATATCCTCATCGCCTCACGCGCCGGTGCGGATGCAAAGACCGACGCAGCGGCCAGGAGCAAGGCGCAAGGCTTGCTCGATCAGATCCGCAAAGGTGGCGACTTCGCAGCACTGGCCAAAGCCAACTCTGAGGATCCGGGCTCGAAGGACTCAGGCGGTGAACTCGGCTACGTGAAGCGCAACCACCAGATGGTGCCGGCCTTTGAGAGCGCCGCGATGAACCTGAAAGCGGGAGAGACCTCCGGCCTTGTTCGGACGGACTTCGGCTACCACATCATTCAGGCCGAGGCGCGCGACGAAGCGCACGACAAGCCGTTGAGCGAAGTGGCTGCGGAGATCCGGCCCATTCTCGAGCAGCAGAAGGCGTCCGCCTCCCTGCAGAGTTTTGCATCGCAGGTCGCTGGTGAAGCCGGCAAGTCCAGCATGGACAAAGCCGCTGCGGACCACAACCTGCACGTGGTCACGACTGGCCTTATCGGCGTTGCGGGTCCGATCGCAGGCCTGCCTGAGAGCGCACAGCTATTGCAGGCCGCATTTGCAGGCAAGAAGGGTGATGCGCCGCGCTTGTCCCCTGCCGGCCAGGGCGAGACTGTGGTCTACCAGACGGTCGATCTTCAGCCTGCACACGCACCGGCCTTTGAAGAATGGAAGAGCCACGTCTCCGACGATTACAAGGCCGAGCAGGTGCCGCAACTGGTACAGGCAAAGCTGAACAAGCTTGCAGCCCGCGCGCATGAACTCAACGACTTGAAGAAGGCCGCAGGCGAACTGAACGTACCGGTGAAAACAAGTGATTTGGTTGGCCGTGAAGCCAATGTGGCCGATGTGGGTTCGATGGGTGGACCGGCAAGCGCAGCATTCGACCTGCCCAAGGGCGGCATCACCGGCGGTCTGAATGGCGGTTCCTCCGGCACGGTACTTCAGGTGCTCGACAAGCAGGAACCCGCCCCAGAAGAGATCGCCAAGAGCTTCAGCACGCTGCGCGCTCAGCTCACCGAGCGTAAGCGCGCGGAGCTATTTGGCGTCTACATGGGCACGCTGCTGGATAAGTACAAGCAGACAGGTGCGATCCGCATCTATGAGAAGCCGAAGGCCGCTGGCGGACTACCGCTGGGGCTCTAAGCAAAACTTCTGAGCCGGCGAGGGC
>CAXTJS010000226.1:0-3811 GCA_964244605.1 uncultured Terriglobus sp.
GGTCGGCCAGCAGTTCAGGTTGGCTGCCTGCGGAATCTTGTCGTTCAGCTGGTCGGTGGTGCCGGCCAGCAGCACGGGATAGGTGATTCCGTAGTGCTGCACGAAGGCCTTAAGGCGCGAGGTGTCGGTCTCGGGGTCGCCCTGTTCAAAGTCGAGGTTCACGATCTCCAGACCCTTGGCGTGGAAGCGCTTGTAGAGGCTCACCAGCAGCGGTGCCTCATCGTGGCAGTTCGGGCACCACGATCCGCCAATGGCAACGATCACGACCTTGCCCTTGAACTGCGGATCGGTGTTGGAGACCAGCTTGCCGTCCAGCGCGGGAAAGCTGTAGGCCAGCGGGGTGTTCGGGTCCTTCAGTGAGGTCTGCTCGGTGCTCTCGGTGGGCGCAGGCAGATTCAGCTTGCGCGCTTCATCAGGCCGGTGCGCGACCAGGTCGGGTGAGGATCCATGCACACCGCCCAGCAGGCTCTTCACGGCAAGCGTGCCATCCGATTTGGGCGTGACGGAGTAGAGCGCGCCGCCCGCTGCGGTGAAGTGACCGAGGGTGTAGGCGGTGCCGTTCCACGTGCCCCACAGGCCGCCCGTGTCGCCATCGATGCGCTGGATTGCGGCTTTCACCACGGGCGAGTTCGGCGCGGCCGGGTCGATGCGCAACTCCCAGGCTTTTTCGCCTTTGTTGCTGGTGGTCGCGATCTCCCACGCACCGGTGAGATCGGGCGCGTTTGCCGTGGCGGCCGGATCGGTGAGCTTGGCTACGCGTTTTGCGGTGAAGGGTGTGGGTGGGGCCGCCTTGGCGCCTGGGTGCGTGGGGCCATAGGTGCCGCTTACGGTGTCGCCCGTGATGGTCGCGTCGAGCGTGCGGGCGAAGTAGTCAAAGTTGGCGACGAGATGGTCGCCGCTCAGGCTGACGGACGACGCCAGCGCAGCCTCCGGGCTGGCTGCGGGTCCGTTCAAAAACGCGGCGGAGAGCTGCGAGCCTTTGCCGGTGACGCGAAAGGTGATAGGCACGTCAGTGCCGCGCACGTTGGCGACACCCTGCCAAACGCCGACTGCGCTCTGCGCCAGGGAAGAGAGGGGAACGGCAAGCGCACTGAATGACAGTGCAAGGAGACGAAGGGAAAGCTTCATCGCGAAGACTCCGTGTTGACCAGATTGTCGGTAGGGAAGCGGATGGTTCGGTCGTTCAGACTCGCCCGTTTTGTCCGGGCAACATCAACGACTGTGCGGTGCCTGCGTTAGCGGCAACAACAACACAGTCTGGAGACCGAATGCATACCAACACCATAAGCGCGGCCCGGCGATGGGTCAAGCGGCGTGCAAGGCAAGGTACTGGTGCAACGTGAGGTCATGGCCGTAAAGGTGCGAGTTCGGTGCACACTTGTGAGGGAGGCCTTGCGGCGGCCATGGACACCCTGCGGCAGCAGTTGCGCACGTTTCAGTGGAGCACCTCAGAGCCGCTGCACGCGCTGCTGTGCCTGCCGGGCGTCGGTCTGCCGCTCTTTCTGGGCGTATTGCTGGGCTATCCCGGCACGGGCGTGCTCATGGCCGGCGGCGCGCAGTGCGTCGGCTTCGGCTCGTTTCAGCAGCCGCTCTTTCGCCGCTCCGGGCCGATGGCGTTTGCAACGGTGGGCATCGGCCTGTCTGCCATGGCCGGTGCGCTTTGCCGCGACAGCACACCGGCGCTGCTTGCCGCCACGCTGCTGTGGACGCTGCTTTACGGATTCAGCAACAGCATCAGCAGTGCCACGGCGTGGGTGGGCCAGCAGTGCTGCGTCTTCCTGATCGTGTCGTCCGCGGCGGCCAGCACGCCCGGCACGACGCATGACCTCCTGCACAGCGCGTTGCTGCGCGGCGCGGGCGTGCTTGCCGGCGGCACCCTGCAGACGGCGCTCCTGCTCACCTTCCGGCACTGGTTTCCGCAGGCGCAGACTGATTTCAGCAACCCCGACTTCGATCCCGCGCACTTTAAGCGGAGCTTCCTGCGCGAGCAGTTGCGGTGGGGTGCGGGCAGTGCGCAGTTTGCCCTGCGCATCGCCGTCACGGGTGTGCTCGCCGTGGCGGTCTACCGGCACGTCACCTTCCCGAACGCCTACTGGATCGGCATGACCGCTGTGCTCATCCCCAAACCTGAGTGGACGCAGACCGCGGCGCGTTCCCTCCTGCGCATTGGAGGCACGCTGCTGGGTGCGGCGCTTAGCACGCTGCTGGTGGTTGCCGTGCACCCGCGGGGCGAGGTGCTTACCGTGCTGGCGCTCGTCTTTCTCTACCTGAGCTACTTGTTCACCAGCGTGAACTACGGCGTGTTTGCCACGGTGCTCACGGGGTACATCTGCTTTCTGCTGGCAATCATCCGCCTTCCCGCGAATGAGGTGCTGCTGCGTCGCGTGGGTGCCACCGCCGCAGGCTGCGGCCTGGCTATCGGTGTGCACCTGACGTTCATCGGGGTACGCCACGTGCTTGGCTTCGCGGTGCCGCACCTGCACACGCTGGAAGAGCGTCTGGGCTTTCGCTCACCGCGGCCTTTATAGAAGGTTAGTCTTGGCGCTTTGCGACCGAGGTGATCCAACTCGTCCACGCCGCCTCGTCCATCTCGCTTGCCGCTACGCGCAGCACCATCGCTTGCGACACATCCGTATCGCAAGTGAGCCGGTGTCCGTTTACTTCAAGAAAGGCCAGCACGGCGGCAAGCCCGACGCGCTTGTTGCCATCAAGAAAGACGTGGTTCTTGATCAGTCCCCAGCCAATCGCCCCGGCAAGTGCGGCGACGGAGGTCTCCGGTTCATAGAAGAGCCGGTTCTCAGCACGATCCAACGCCGACTGCAGCAGGGCGGCGTCGCGCAGGCCATGAATGCCGCCGTAGAGGTCGATGAGGCGCGAGTGTATCCGCAAGACTTGCTCGTAGGAGAGGAAGGTCATAGGCATCTACTGCGCAAGCGCGCGATACACACTGTCATACTTCTCAAGCGTGCTCTCGAAGGCTTGCATGGCCTCCTCGTCCGTCGCATACCGGATCACAGGACCGTTACCCTCTAATTTGGCCGCGCGCTCAATTGAAACAGCATCGCCTTCAGCAAGGCCTTCGGCCTGCATCTGCTCTTGCGAAAGCACCAAAACATATTGCCCGTCGAGTTTTTGCACTTGAGCCGTCATGTCCTCAGTTTAACGAAAGATCCTCGCGGTCAGCACGGAATTGTGTGTGAAGCGGCTCGCGCACGCAGCCGCGTAGCGATATGGAAGACTAGGAGTCGTGCCTCGTTTGTCTGCCAATCGTCCGCCGCCGCCGTATGACGCTGCCGAGGCCATCGCGGCACTTTCTGCGGCGGACGCAAAGCTGCGCCGGCTCATCGAGCGTGCGGGGCCATTCACCATGCGCATCGCGGGCTCGCAGTCGCCGTTTGAGGCGCTAGCGGAGTCGATCGTCTTTCAACAACTGCATGGCAAGGCGGCGCGCGCCATCCACACCCGCATGATCGAGGGCTTCGCGGACATCTGTGGCGTAGGCAAGCACCCCTCGCCGCAGCACCTGCTGGACTGCCCTACCGAACAGCTCCGCGCGGCAGGCTTGTCGCACAACAAGATTCTGGCGCTGCGCGATCTCGCGGCCAAAACAGTCGACGGCACCGTCCCGGCGCTGCGGCAGATTCGCCGCATGAGCGACCACGCGGTCATCGAACACCTGACCGCGGTGCGGGGCATCGGTCGCTGGACGGCCGAGATGATGCTGATCTTCCGCCTCGGCCGGATGGATGTGCTGCCGGTCAGCGATTACGGCGTGCGCAAGGGCTTCGCGCTGACCTTCGGCAGGCTCAAG
>CAXTJS010000227.1:0-1093 GCA_964244605.1 uncultured Terriglobus sp.
TTTTGCGACGGCTACAAGCGAGGCCGCACTCCCTCGCGCCATGGAAGAGATGGAGCTGCTGGGCGTTCCGCGCCGCGTGCTCGCCTTTGTGATCCCGGCCGGCTACTCGTTTAATCTTGACGGCTCAACGCTGTATCTCGCCATGGCCATGATCTTCGTCGCGCAGGTTGCGAACGTACCGCTCGGCTGGGGGCAGCAGGTGTTTATGCTGGGCACGCTGATGCTGGCGTCCAAGGGCGTTGCGGGCGTGCCGCGTGCGGTGCTCGTGGTGCTACTGGCAACCGCGTCCACGCTGCGGTTGCCGAGCGAGCCGGTGCTGGTACTGCTCGGCATCGACGCGCTGATGGATATGGGACGCACCTCCATCAACGTGGTCGGCAACTGCCTGGCGAGCGCCGTCGTTGCGCGCTGGGAAGGTGTCTTCGGCACCGAGTCGCCGACCGAAGCCGTGGCCGCGGAAGACGCGCTTACCTAGCCACCCTTCCCGGAGCCCACTTCATCTCACATCCAGTGCTGTGCGCGGGAGTGCAAGCGCACAGGATGGTGTTTCGTCGCATGCACGGTTGCCCCGTCTGCGCGTCTAGACTGAACGATGATGTCGCAATGCGACGATGAAGGACCAGAGCCGTATTGAGCAACTTTCTTGAGAGCATGAGCTCCCCGGCGGACCTGAAGAAGCTGTCAATGCCGCAGCTGCTTGAGCTTGCCGAGGAGATCCGCGAGCGGCTGATCACCTCCGTCGCCAAAACCGGCGGGCACATCGGCCCGAACCTCGGCGTGGTGGAACTCACCATTGCCATGCACTATGTCTTCGACACGCCACGCGACTCGTTCGTCTTCGACGTGAGCCATCAGGCATACGTACACAAGCTGCTCACCGGCCGCGCTGACCGTTTCGACACCATTCGTCAGCCGGGCGGTTTGAACGGCTTCATGCTGCGCACCGAGAGCGAGCACGACAGCTTTGGCGCAGGCCATGCCGGCACGGCGCTAAGCGCGGCACTCGGCATGGCGGTTGCGCGCGATTGCAACGGCGGCACCGAGCACGTTGTGGCGCTGGCCGGGGACGCGGCGTTTACCTGCGGCATCTCCT
>CAXTJS010000227.1:1103-3780 GCA_964244605.1 uncultured Terriglobus sp.
TGAACAACATTGCCGCGCAGACCAAGCGCATGATCATCGTGCTCAACGACAACGAGTGGTCGATCGATAAAAACGTCGGCGCCATCGCGTCGTACTTCCACAAAATCGTCACGCATCCGAGCTTCCGCTACCTGCACGAGCGCGCCACCGGCCTGATTGGAAAGCTGGGTGGCAAGGCAGCCTCGCACGTGGCACGCAAGGCAGAGGAAAGCGTGAAAGGCCTGCTTGGCCCCTCCATGCTCTTTGAGGAGTTTGGCCTCGACTACTACGGTCCCATTGACGGCCACGATCTGCCTCTGCTCGTGCAGACCTTTCAGTTTCTGAAGACGCAGAACCGCCCCGTGATCCTGCACGCCATCACGCAGAAGGGCAAAGGCTTTCAACCCGCCCTGGACAAGCAGAAGAAGTTCCACGGCCTGGGGCCGTATGACCCGGACACAGGTGAAACCGTCGCCGCCGGCCAAAAGACCTACTCCGAGGTCTTTGCGGAGACGCTGGTGAAGCTTGCCAACAAGGACGAGAAGGTCGTCGCCATCACGGCCGCCATGCCCAACGGCACGGCACTCGATCTCTTCCGTCCGCACCACCCCAAGCGGTACTTTGACGTCGGCATCGCGGAGGAGCACGCCGTCATCTTTGCCGCGGGTATGGCCACCAAGGGCTACAAGCCCTTCTGCGCCATCTACTCCACGTTCCTGCAGCGTGCGTTCGATCCCATCGTGCATGACGTTGCGCTGCAAAACCTCCAGGTTGTCTTTTGCATGGATCGCGGCAGCCTAAGCGGCGACGACGGCCCGACCCACCATGGGCTCTTTGACATCAGCTACCTGCGCGCCATCCCAAACCTGATCCACATGGTGCCGAAGGATGAAGACGAGCTTGCGGACATGCTGCAGACCGCACTCGAACACGCGGGACCAAGCGCGATTCGTTATCCGCGTGGCACCGGCCCAGGCACCCCTGTGAAGGCAGAACCGGTCGCGCTTGAGATCGGCCAGGCCGAGGTGCTGCAGGAGGGAAGCGACGTGGCAATCTTCGGCCTCGGTGCGCTTCTGCCGCAGGCGCGCGAGATGGCCGCGCGGCTTGAGCGTGAGGGCCTGTCAGTTGCCGTAATCAACCCACGCTTCGTCAAGCCCATCGACCGCCATACCGTGGAGCGCTTCGGCCGAGGCTGCGGTCTTTTGGTCACGTTCGAGGATCATGTGCTCGCCGGCGGCTACGGCTCTACCGTGCTCGAGACGCTCAACAGCGCCGGCATCACCACCCCCGTCGTGCGCATCGGCTGGCCCGATGAGTTCATCGAGCATGGTCGCGTCGATGCGCTTCGCGAGAAGTACGGCATTACCGTCGAGCACGCGATGGAACTGGCGCGCCCGCATCTGGATGCGCTGGTGCGCGAACATCTTGCCGCACGCTGAGCGTAACGGCATTTAACGCCGGAAAAGAACCAGAGAAGCTTGGAAGGGCACAGCTTCAGCTGTGCCAAAACAGCTTTTCGAGGGCGGCTTCAGCCGCTGAGGTCAGCTTTTAAGGGCCGACCTCGGCGGCTAAAGCCGAATTGCAGGCGGCATAGGATGGCACAGCTGAAGCTGTGCCCTTCCAAACCATTTGAGCTCGCCTTTCTGTCAGCTGGATGTCGAGACGACACAGCCCGATAAGTTAGATAGCCTTCGCCCGCCTCTCCGCATACAGCGGCATCAGCTTCGCCGTCATACGATGCCGCGTGCCGAAGATGTAGCGCATCTGCGCTGCGCCGCCGACCTTGGCAGCCAACTCACCAAGCACGCCTCCGTGGAAAACATACTCCACGCGATCGCGCACGATCGTACCCTCTACACCATCGCGCGTTTCGCTGCGAACGGAGTGGCAGTGCCGCCAGTACTGCATCGGCCCGCGCGTCTGGGTGTCGCAGAAGTGGTCGTTCCATTGGAACTCCGGGATGAGCGCGTGCCAGTTGAGCCGCACCGGCACGAACGGCAGCAGACGAAAGCTCAGAATCATCGTCGTGCCCGCACCCGTGGCGATGCGGGCGGGTGACCCTGCAGGCGGCGGTGGCGGCGCTACGAAGATCACCTCCTCGATGCGCGCCTTCTGCCACGCCGGCATCAGCGGGGGCAGGTTCTGCGGATTGCAGAAGAACGCGAACACCAGCGGCAGCGGGAAGGGCAGCCACTGCTCCGTTTCGTAGACATTGGCCATAGCCAGTAGGAAGAGCGGGGGCATCCGCTGGTTGCAAATACCAGAAAGCACGCACACAGACGCTCCGGTAATCGAAAAGTTTCGCTTGTCCGCAGAAAAGGGACTAGACCGGTCTGAGTTCCTGTGGCATCTTGGTTATATCGGACTGGAGTTGTCGCACTTGTGCTCGCAAAGAGCGGTGCTGCGCTCCGTCTTCGTCGAGGCAAGGTTGAGGGACCAGGCCGAGCGAGCAAGAGCGGGACAGAGTTGAGGGACACCGTCACCGCCGCATCCCACTCGGAGAAAAGACATTGAAGCAGCATCGGAAGATTGGAAACTGGCAGTCGCGTTCCACGCGGCTTGTCGCGCTGAGCACCCTCGCCGTTTCGGCAGCAGCCTTGACTACACAGGGCGTTGTCGCCGAACCCTCTGGCCGCACCGGCGGCAAGGCCGATCAGGCCCTCGCACCGCAAACCACCTTCGACATCAGCGGCGGCTC
>CAXTJS010000228.1:0-1063 GCA_964244605.1 uncultured Terriglobus sp.
CGGCGCATCCGGGTTGACCAGCGCCTGCGCAAAGGCGCTGACGAACTCTTCCGCCGCGCGGCCCGGCATCTCGGCTTGGCCTGCAATGCGCAGCAGCACGCGTTCCACGTTGCCGTCGACCACCGCAACGACTTCACCGAAAGCGATGCTGGCGATGGCAGCGGACGTATACACGCCAATGCCGGGCAGCTTGCGCAGTTCGGCAGCGGTGCGCGGCAGCGTGCCGCCATGCTGCTGCAGCAGAAACTTTGCCGCTCGGTGCAGCATGCGGGCGCGGCGATAGTAGCCGAGGCCGCTCCACAGTGCGAGCACCTGTTCCTCGGGCGCGAGCGCAAGCGCGACCACGGTCGGAAAGCTCTCCAGGAAGGACCGGTAGTGCTCCAGCACGGCGGCGACCCGCGTCTGCTGCAGCATGATCTCCGACACCCAGGTGCGATAAGGATCATGGATGCGTCGCCACGGCAGATCGCGCGCATGCTGCCGGTACCAGAGGAGCAGGCTTTGCGAAAAGACGGTACGCTGCGGCGGGTCAAGGAGCAGGCTTTCAGGAGTTTTCGGCGGGCGAGGGCGAGGCATGCTTCGCCTTGCAGTGTACCGTGGTGCTTCAAAACCGCAGCAATGGTAAGCCGTGCGCGCCCACTTACCTTACGGACTTACTCGGTGCGAATTATCTCAGACTCGCTCAGTCCGACTTATCGCGGACGCGAATGGTCGCGATTTACAAGGGTTTCGAAGACGTTTACGGTTGCAATTAAGAGTAAGTCGCAAGCAACACAAGTTACGCTTTGCGTCTCTCACTTACTGGACGGAGGACAAGATCATGCAATCAGTACACGAAGGGCAGTGCGGTCTGTGCGGTCACTTTGGGGAGACCCACGCGAAGAATGATGTTCTGGTGAGCATCGTTTCCAAGAAGGAAGCCGACGTTGTGTTCATCGATGAGTGCGGCCACCCGAAGCACGCCGGCCTGCACCTGAAGGTCAGCCCCATCAGCGGTTGTGACGGCTTCGTGCCGGCAGCGTCCGCCTAAAGTTCAACTCCGGCAAGTGCCGGAGCAAAGTTG
>CAXTJS010000228.1:1073-3776 GCA_964244605.1 uncultured Terriglobus sp.
CAGCGCCGGCGGCGCGTGCTGCGCTTCAGCGGGGAGGGCGGGCACCAGCGCGGCAGGCCACGCAGCGATGCGTGGCCTTTCTGTTTGTCGGCCCTAAGCTGCGGGGTCTGCCTTATGCTCTGAAGGGTAAAGAGAGGGCGCTTGACTGGCAGCAGCCGGTTCACAGCGCCTTCCGAATCCAGGTGGTTCGTCATGCAAACCTTTCGCTCGTCCGCAGTCGGCTTTAAGAAGGCTCTCGTGCTTGTGGTGCTCATGCTCGGGGTACCCGCCGCTTACTTCGCAATTAGCCTGCGCGGCCCCAGACCGGTGCAGGCAGGCGCGCAGCCACGGGCGGCCAGCTCACAGGTAGCTACGCTTGAGCAGAAGGTACAGGCCGAGCCCACGGTTGAGAATCGCATCAACCTTTCGCAGGCGTACATCCAGGACGGACGATACGGGCAAGCCTCCGAACTGCTGAAGAAGCTCGTCGTCGAAGCACCGACGAACGCCATCGCCTGGAACAACCTATGCGTCGCCCACATGATGCAGCAGGAGCTGAACCTCGCCATCGACGCCTGCCAGAGCGGCGTACACAGCGATGCAAACTTCCAGCTTGTGCGCAACAACCTGAAGTGGGCCGAGGACGAGCGAACCAAGACGGTCGCGGCCGTCGCCGAGCAGGAGAAGACCGCCCCGGCTCAGCGCACCAGCGCCTTCTATCTTGCCGAGGGCATGAACCTGTTGCACCTGGGCAGCTATGACCAGGCGATCGCGGCATGGCAGCGTGCCCTCGCGGTGGAGCCGAACAATGCCGTCGCCTACAACAACATCGGCACTGCGCAGATGCTGCAGGGCAGGTATACCGAGGCGGAGGCGAGCTTCCGGCAGGCCGGCTCGCTCGATCCAGGCAATACCCTCATGCGCAACAATCTCGCCTGGGCCAAGAGCATGCAGCCTTCAGGTAGGTAGCGACCGGCGCTGAAGCGTCTCCAGTAGGTATTACGTGTGCCCCATGTCCCGCATTCGGAACATGGGTTCTCTGAAATCCCATGTCCGAAAATCCGGACATGGGGCACACCTCATGTCTCGCGAAAGCGGCTGAGCTATACCTGAAGAAAGCTGCCCTAAACGATCACATCGTTCGCAATGGGCTCTGCCGTAAGCCATCGCAACCCCTCCGGATTGCGTAGCGCCAGCACCATGGCGCGGCCAAGCAGCAAGAGGAAGATGGCCAGCACCGGCAGCACGCGCTCCGCCCGCAGGATTGTCTGCACGTGCAGCGATGTCATGGACTCTGCCCGCAAGAAGATGTAGAGGCTGGGTGCCCAGGACAGCAGGCCCAGCGCGATTACAACGCGCAACGCCCAGTCACGTTCCGCGCGGGCAAAGAGGCACGCCGTCACGGCCAGCACCAGCGTGTAGTGATACTCCCACACAAGGCCGTAGCTCAGGATGAGCGAAACCGCGGCCGCCATCAGCGTCATCAGCGCCGCTTCCATCTGCGCGCGGCGCTCGCGGACAAACCAGATCAGCAGGCTCACCTCAAGCACCAGCAGTTGCGGGATGCGGTAGAGCGCGTCCGGTGTGCGGGTCTGGAGCCAGCCATCCAGCAACGCGGAGAGCGAGTAGATGTCCACGTGCAGAAATCGGAAGTCCGTCAGCCCCACCATGGCGAGCCAGTGAACGGCGTTGTCCATCATGGGCCGGGTCACGGTGAAGTGGTTGGTATAGACGTTCATCGTCGCCGCGATCACATCGGGGTGCGTGAAGAGCTCCCAACGCTCAGCCCACGACATAGCGACGGGATTCCACGCAGGTAGCGCAAGCGCAAGCAGCGACACCGGCAGGTAAATCGCCAGAGAGAGCAGGGCCATGCGGCGCGTCTGTTTCAGCAGCAGCAACAGAGGCAGCATGGCCAAGACTATGGGCTTCGAGAACAGGCTGAGCAGCAAGCCGGCAAGCAGCATCGCCTGGTTTCCGCGCGACGATCCGTCTCTGCGCATGCCATCCACCGCAGCAAAGATCAGCGCAACGGCCAGCACCAGCAGCGATTGCACATTGCCGCTCTGCCAAAGAATATAGGCCGGAAAAGCGCCGAGCAGCAGCAGAAAAATGAGAGGCTGGCGAAGTGAACCAGCCGCGTCCCGCGACAGCACGTATGCCGCGGCACCTAGCATCAGCGCGGAAAGTGCCGTCCAGAGCCAATAGGCCGTCCACGGCGCGAACAGCATGAACAGCGGCCCAAGCAGCACGGCCAGCGCCGGGTGGTATACGAGCCAGGTCGCCCACGGGCCGTAGTCCGAACGAAAGGTGTCGAACTCGCTGAAGCCGTTCGTCAGGTTTAGCCAGCCGCGCTCCAGCGGAAAGAAGTCAATGCCCGGCATTTGGTTATGGCCAGTGTCATAGAAGAACGCGTTCAGCCAGCCGGTGTGCAGCGAGACGAGCACAAACGCAATCCAGGCGGTGACCAACGTCCACACTACTGCCGGCCATCGTCCTCGTAACATGCAGCCTCATCGGTCGCAGCCGCTGTTGAATGCGGCTCAGCAATTACACCGCGCTCATGATAAATGTGAGGCTGTGCGCAGAATCACGCGGCTCGACCGACTTCGGTAAATCGAGCGTGCAAGGCCAGCCCAAAACGGATCGCCGGCATGCCCGCCCATACCGCGTCATTTCGACCGGAGCGACGGCTTTATCGTCGCGGAGCGGAGAAACCTGCTG
>CAXTJS010000229.1:0-806 GCA_964244605.1 uncultured Terriglobus sp.
GTACTTCGACACGTGGAAGAGCTGCATCGATCCCGCAATGCCGGCGAACTCCGTGACGACATTGAGGAAGTTCACCACCACCAGCAGCAGCATGCAGATGACGGTGATTCGCAGGCCGAACTCCTCACGAATAAGGTCAGAGAGCCCCTTGCCCGTGACGGCACCCATGCGCGCGCACATCTCCTGCACCACGATGAGCGCAAGCGTGATGGGCAGCATCGTCCACAGCAGCGAGTAGCCATACTGCGCACCGGCCTGCGAGTAGGTGAAAATGCCGCCGGCGTCGTTGTCCACGTTGGCCGTGATGAAGCCTGGCCCAAGCGCGGCGAGGAAGAACAGAATGCGGACGCGCCAGCTTTTCAGAAAGCTCAAGCGTGCACCGCCTGACGGGTGACACTTCCTCGTGCGACCGTCGTCACACGTTCAAGGATTAGCCGCACCTGCGTGTCGTTGTCGTAACCGCTCGACCACGCGCGCCGCTGACCGGCCGCTGCAATGCGGTTGCGTGCAGCCTCGTCGGTAAGGTAGCGCTTCGCCTTGGCCGCGAGCTCGTCATAACCGGTGAAGAAGACGGCTTCTTCATCCTCGACAAAACGCTGCAGGTGCCCCGGGGAGCGCTCCGCCATCAGAAAGCCGCCGCATGCGGCAATCTCAAAGCTCTTGTGCGCGAACTCGTCCGCGTTGGAGTGAGTGATGAAGCTCAGGTTGATGCGGGACCGCCAGATGGCCGAGCGATACTGCTCGTTGTAGAGCTCGCCTTCGCTATAAAGCGCGGCGAATGCCTGCGTGCCGAGTGCCGGTCGCCA
>CAXTJS010000229.1:816-3769 GCA_964244605.1 uncultured Terriglobus sp.
GCGGCCCACCGGAGATCACCACCGGCAGGCCGTCGGCCGCTAGCCGCGTCAGCGTTTCCGCACGACGGTCATAAGCCGTGCCGATGAAGGACACGCCGCGGTCCCGTTGCGCATCGCTGTACGGAGCAGCCGGCGGGAAATGTACCGTTGGCTCGAAGGCCGTCTGCACCTTGACTACATCGCGTGCACCCGCGGCCCGGTAGTCCCGCACGTTGCTGTCGCGCTGGGTGCAGTGCAGATCGTACTTCGGGATGGTTTGCTCATAGAGCCGCCAGCCCGGGTCACGGCGCGGCCCGAAGAAGTTGTCGATCATGTAACTGATGGTGAAGACGCCGAGGTCACGCAGCCGGTCGAGCGTGTCCGGATGAAGGAAGAGGGCCTTGTCCGCCCACAGCACATCTGGCTGCTTCTCTTGCGTCAGCCGCAGCAGGTCACGATTGAAACGCGCGACCTCAGGCCCGGTCACCAGCCGGTGCTCAAGCTTGCGCAGCAGAGCGTTGCGAACGCCGTAGTCGTAGAGGTTTAGCGGCACCACCTCATGCCCTTCGCGCTGCAGCGCAAGAAGCCGGTACTGCGCGGAGTCGTTCGGCGAGAGCGGAGCGGCGTAGAGGATGCGCATGCGGCTCAGCGACCCTCGCGTAGCAGCGCAATCACGTGCTCCGCGTAGATCACACCTTCAAGCCGGTTGTCCTGGTCGAGCACGGCGAGCGATCGCAGGTTGTACTTATCGAACTGCTCGGCAATCTGCTTGCCCGTTGCTTCCACATTGCAGCAGTGGATGCGTGCTTCCTGCAGCTCACTTAGCGGTGTGTCGCCACCAGCCAGCAGGATGCGGGCAAGATTCACGACGCCACGCAGGTGGTTCTCCTCGTCGACAAGAAAGACCTCGGTCAGCGTGTCGACGTCGCCCTCAAAGGCGCGCATCGCCTCGATGGCATCCGCAACGCGTGCGGCCTGAGCGACCGCAACGTAGTCCGTCGTCATGCGACCAGCGGCTACGTCTTCCGGGAACTCGAGCAGCTCTTCAACCTCTTGGCGCTCCTCCGGCTCCATCTGCTGCAGAATGGCGTCGGAACGCTCCTCCGAGAGCTCAGCCAGCAGATCCGCGGCAGCGGCAGGATCCATCTCTTCCACGATGTCTGCAACACGGCTCGATTCCATGTGCTCCAGCAGCGAGCGCTGCAGCTTCGGCTCGACCTCTTCGAGCGCTTCCGCAGCGATCTCCTCATCCAGAGAGGTGAACACCGCGTCGCGTTCGGCCGGTGCCAGCTCCTCAAGGATGTCGGCGATGTCAGACGGGTGCATGCTTGAGAGCCGGTCGCCCTCAATCTTCAGGCGCACTCGACGGGCCGGGTCGCGGTCGATCAAGTCGACGAACTCCCACGGAATGCTTCGCGGCTGAAAACGTTCGGCAATCGTCTGCACCGCGGCGTTTGGCAGGCCCTTCAGAAGGCGGCGCATCGCGCCACGCAGCCCAACCTCAACCTCGGCAATACGAAGGTCGCAGACCGACTCATCTTCCGCTTCCCACACCAGGTCCACATCGTTGACGCGCACGACCTTGCGGCCGGAGACGTCGATAATCTGCTGATCCAGCAGGTCGCGTTCCAAAAACACCGTCGCAGCATCCGCCGCAAAGGCGGGCAGCTCTTCCGCGTCCCGTACGTGGATGCTGCCGTCCGCGTGGAAGGAGAGCCGCGACACCGGTACGGTCGTGCGGCTGCCGCGAAAGCGTCCGTTCGCGGTCAGCACCAGCTCGGTGACGTGCGTGGTGCTTCTGGGTCCGTGCAACAGAAACTCAGCGATGCGGCCGCTGACTTCGCCCGAGTTGCCGTAGACCGGCTGCCCCAGCAGCGTGGCTACGGTGGTGCGTCGAGCGTTCTTGTGAGGCATGGCTCGTTGCACCTCCTTCGCGGCTGCTAGGTGCAGTCTATCCTGCCCTTTGCGGCTTACTAGCGCGTCCCTGTGCGGACGCTGGAACCTGGAAGCGGACGTTACCGTATGCCTTGAGAGGCCGCGACGCGCCTTGACTTTCAGCGGGCTGAGAAGCACACTGCCCCCAAGTAGATTTCTCCGCGCTCCCTTGCGGACCCAACATCGACGGTGACCTTGGACAACTCGCTCACAGATCGAACGACGCTAGCACTTCCCTCGACGCTGGCGACCGTTGACCGGCTCGAGCAGGAGGTAGAGAGCTTTGCTGCCGCGCACGGTTTCGCCGAAGACGATGCCGCAAATATTGCCATGGCGGTGCGAGAAGCGACCGTAAACGCCGTGCTGCACGGCAACAGCTACAGCAACGACAAACAGGTCAGGGCGTCACTTGAGTCCGACGACAAGGGCCTGACCATTCGCATTCAGGACGAAGGCTCGGGCTTCAATGCGGCTGTTCTGCCGGATCCGCTCTTGCCGGAAAACATCCTGCGCAGTTCCGGCCGCGGTGTCTTTCTGATGCGTGCCTTGATGGATGAGGTACACTTTCGCCAGTTGAGCCCCGGCACGGAACTGACCCTGATCAAGCACCGCGCCGCGGCGTCCACAACCGCTTAGTTCGCGCACAGTTTGCGCTAGTTTCTTGGAGGAAAGACGATGAGCATGAAGGTAAGCACGCGCCAGGTTGACGGCGTTACGATTCTCGACCTGAGTGGCCGCATTACCCTGGGCGAAGGCAGCGTCGTACTGCGCGACGCTGTACGCGAACTGATGAACAAGGGTGACAAAAACATCCTGCTGAACCTGGGTGATGTGAGCTACATCGACAGCTCAGGCATTGGCGAGCTCGTGAGCGCGTTCACCAGCGTCAAGAACTCAGGCGGCGAACTGAAGCTGCTGAACCTGACCAAGAAGGTGCACGACCTTTTGCAGATCACCAAGCTGTATACCGTTTTCGACGTCAAGGACGACGAAGCCAGCGCGGTCGCTTCCTTCTCCAAGTAGTTTCAGACACACGAAA
>CAXTJS010000230.1:0-3715 GCA_964244605.1 uncultured Terriglobus sp.
GCTGGTGCAGATCGGTTCCGGCGTGATCTCGCAGGAGTCTGCCGTGGCGAACCACGAAGCCACCCTGGTCTCAGGAGACTGACGGCCATGGCAACCGAACAGCAGGAGCACCTCAAAACCGAGCAGCTTCAAGTCCAAAATCCGGATGAGCTTGAAGTAATCGCCGGCCGCGAACGTGAGAATTTGGAGGGTTGGATCCCGGCGCTTGCCTCCGACACGGAGGTGCGCGAAGCGCTTGAGAAGGCCTTCGACTACCGCGGTGATGTCACGCTGACGCTCCGTTCCGGCGAGACGGTCGAGGGCTACATTTATGACCGCCGCACAGGCAAGTCGCTGACGGACTCACTCGTCCGCGTCATGCCGTCCAAGGGTGACAAGACGCGGCGCAGCATCCCGTATGGTGAGATTGCCGCACTCGCCTTCACCGGCCGCGATACCGCCGCCGGGCGCACCTTCGAGGCTTGGGTCAAGAAGTATTGGGAGAAGAAGGTTGCCGGTGAAAAGAACATCCAGATTGAGCCAGAAAAGCTAGACTAAATACGTAGAGGACATTGTTGATGGCTACCGCGCCAGCATTCATCGTTCAAGACGGTAACCTTAAAAGCCTTGAGGCTCTCGAAAAGCTCGGTCTCCACGAGGGAGAGAGGCTTTTTCTGGTTTCAGACAGCAACAATGAGATCGTGCTGCGTCGCGATCCATCGCTGTACATGGGGATGACAGTTTCCGAGTACATGCAGGGTTGGCGCTCCATGCTTGGTGCGATGCAGGACGGCGTCGATACGACCGAAGAGCGCTCCCGCCAAAGAGCAGAAGAATACCGTCGAGAACAGAAGCGCTTTGGCGACTGAGACTTCGATTTTTGTTATCGACGCCTGGCCGGTCCTGGAGCTGTACCGATTGCGAGAGCCTGCGGCTTCTCTATTCCAGAGCTTCCTTCATGAGGCCGCTCTAAACGGCTGGCTTCTGCTTATGTCTCGCATCAACTACGGCGAGATTCGTTACAAAGCTCTCGACTATCTGGATGAACAGCGCGCTTTACGGCTAGTCTCACAGCTGCCTCGACTGGTGAATATCGTCTCGGTCGATGACAACCTGGTCGATGAAGCCGCGACCCTCAAGCACGCGCACCGGTTTGGCTATGCAGACGCGTTTGCTGCGGCTCTTGCAACCCGGCATGATGCGGCAGTTGTGACCGGAGACCCGCACTTCCTAACACTTCAGGCGGCTGGCGTCATCAAGGTGCACTGGCTCGGCGCATGAACGTCTTCCTCACAGGCGCAACTGGATTTGTCGGCAGCCACGTTGCTCAGGCGTACGCCGCCGCTGGTGCCAACTTGCGCCTGCTGACTCGCTCCACCAGCAACTTGTCAGCGCTAACAGGCATATCGGGAGAATTAGTGCAAGGAGATCTCCGCAATGCCGAAGCTCTTCGTGCTGCGCTCACCGGCTGCGACGCGCTCGTTCATGTTGCCGCCGACTACCGACTCTGGGTGCCCGACCCTGCGGACATGTACAAGGCGAACGTCGACGGCACACGAGACCTGCTGCGCATCACGCGCGAGGTGGGCGTGCGCAAGGTGGTCTACACCTCCAGCGTCGCCACCATGGGCTTTCGTAAGGACAACACCATCGTCGACGAGAGCACGCCTGTCAGCGAAGCCGACATGATTGGCCACTACAAGCGGTCGAAGTGGCTGGCCGAGCAGGAGGCCGTCGCTGCGGCGCGAGCAGGCCAGCACGTCGTGATCCTCAATCCGACGACGCCGATCGGTCCCGGTGACCGCAAGCCCACACCTACGGGCCGCATCGTCGTGGACTTCTTGAATGGCAAGTTTCCGGCGTACGTTGACACCGGCCTGAACCTTGTTGACGTGGACGAGATTGCCCGCATGCACCTCGTCGCGCTGGAGCGTGGCACGCCGGGCGAGCGCTACATCCTGGGCGGAGAGAACCTTACGCTCAAGCAGATCCTCGACAAGATGGCCGCTATTTCCGGCCTGCCCTCGCCAACGATGAGGGTGCCGCATGCTGTGGCGATGGCGTTCGCGTTCTGCGACGAGATCATCACCGGCAAAGTGCGCGGCAAGGAACCACGCGCAACCGTCGAGGCCGTCCGCATGGGCCGGAAGATGATGTGGGCGTCGTCGGCAAAGGCCGAGCGTGACCTCGGCTTTCAGGTGCTGCCAGTCTATAAGGCACTACGCGCCGCCATGGAGTGGTTCGTCGCAAACGGCTATGCGCCGCCGTTCCCGCAGCAGGCCTAGCATCGCTCCGCAGCACGTCTTCAGGGCTCCCAAGGTGATCGAGCGCATGGAACCGCAACGCAATCCCGCCATCGTGCTCATCGCCGCCATGCCCGGCGAGTTGAAGCCGTTGATCCGTAGCTGGGCCGCGCTCGCCACCGTGAACGGCGTAGCGGGGTACCAGCATCCTTCGGCTACGATCTTCGCCTTCCACGCAGGGATGGGTGCCGGACCCGCCACACGCGCCTTCGCCCGCGCGCAACAAGTATGCGAACCGACGGCACTCTACTCGGTAGGCTGGGCCGGCGCGCTTACTGCTAAGCTGCACGCCGGCAACGTGGTGCGGCCGGAGGTGGTTCGAGACCTGGCCACCGGGGAGAGCTACACCTGCGCTGCAACGGCGTACGTCACGCACGGCACGCTGCTCACGGCCCGCCGCGTCGCCACGCGCGAGGACAAGGTGCAGATGGCAGAGAGCTACCCCGGTGCACGCTCGGTCGATATGGAGGCGGCAACCGTCGCGCGTCTTGCCGCGGCGCACGGGTTGCCGTTCCGTGCAGTGAAGGCCGTCTCCGACACGTTTGAGGAAGATCTGCCCGACCTCAACCCGTTTGTCACGGCAACAGGGCAGTTTGCCCTTGGCCGCTTCATTGCTCATGTGGCGGTGCGGCCGCGATATTGGGGCGCGCTCTCCGCGTTCGGCAAACAGGCGAGCCTTGCGGCAGCCAATCTCTGCGACAGCCTCGCCGGCGAACTCGGGGTTGAGAAGCCTCGCTGAGGCTCAGTCGTACAACGTCCCAACCAAATCAGCGAAGATAGATTCAGGATGTCCACCGCCACGCTTACGCCCGCTCCTGCTGCATCAATCTCAGCCACCATGCAGGCCGCCGTCTACCGTGCCGTCAACGACGTGCGCGTGGAAACGGTACCTGTTCCCGAGATCGGTCCGGGTGAGGTGCTGCTGCGGATCGACACCTGCGGCATCTGCGGCACGGATCTTAAGAAGATCCACTCCGGCTCACACTCCGCACCACGCATCTTCGGCCACGAGATGGCGGGCACGATCGTGCGTGTAGGTGAGGGAGTGCAGGGCTTTGCCGTGGGCGACCGCGCGATGGCGTTTCACCACATCCCCTGCGGCCATTGCTACTACTGCCGCAAGCAGACCTTTGCGCAGTGCGAGACCTACAAGAAGGTCGGCACCACTGCTGGTTTCGAGGCGTCCGGCGGCGGTTTTGCGGAGTACATCCGCGTGATGGACTGGATCGTGCGCCGCGGTCTCATCAAGCTACCCGACGACATCCCGTTCGATCAGGCTGCGTGGATCGAGCCCGTCAACACCTGCTACAAGGCCATCGAGTTGCTGCACCTGCAAGCGGATGAAACGGTGCTGGTGATCGGGCAAGGACCGATCGGCATCCTTCTCGCCGCTCTCGCCAAGCGCAAGGGAGCCACCGTGCTCACGAGCGATC
>CAXTJS010000231.1:0-942 GCA_964244605.1 uncultured Terriglobus sp.
CGTGTTGTGCCTTGCGCCGGCGCTGCTGCTCATACGCGGCCTGCAGACCGGCAATTTGGGCACTGACCCGGTGCTTACTCTCACGCACAACACCGGTAGCCTTGCGGTTTACATGCTGCTTGCAGGGCTCGCGATCTCACCCGTGCGCCGCCTCTCGCCAAAGCTGGGCTGGCTGGTGCGCTTTCGCCGCATGGTCGGCCTGTTTGCTTTCTTCTATGCGACGCTGCACCTGCTGACGTACGTGCTGCTCTTCTCAGGCTTCGACATCGCCGGCGCGATCGACAGCATCAAGGCAGGGCACTGGGGCATGGTCAGGCAGAAGTGGCTCGACGTGTGGCCCACCATGGTAGACGACGTGAAGAAGCGCCGCTTCATCCAGGTAGGCCTGCTTGCCTGGACGATTCTGCTTGCACTCGCCGTGACCTCGCCGCAGTGGATGCTGCGCAAGATGGGCGGCAAGGCCTGGCAGACGCTGCACCGTACGGTTTATGCAGCCGCAGTACTCTCGATCATCCACTACTGGTGGCTCGTGAAGAAGGGCAACTGGGAGCCGATCCGCGACACGGCCATGCTCATCGTTGTGCTTGCCGCACGGCCGGTGTGGAGCTATGTGCAGCAGCGTCGTACCGGCGTCCATCGGCCGCTTGCGCTCAAGCCGGAACCGCTCTAACGGCCCACCGAATGTCCTCGGTCTTGGAAGGGCACAGCTTCAGCTGTGCCGCTACTGCTGTCAGTGCCTGCGGCTTCAGCCGCTGAGGTCTGCTTTGAAGTCGCGTCTCAGCGGCTAAAGCCGGCTTCGTGTACGGTTTCAGTCGGCACAGCTAAAGCTGTGCCCTTCCGAGCGCGAATCGGAGATCCTTTCGCATCGCGATAGCATGCGTTTTGAGGGTCCGTTACAACTCAAGCCCGGTAAACAGGTCGTTCGTAACGGCCATCGCCTGT
>CAXTJS010000231.1:952-3674 GCA_964244605.1 uncultured Terriglobus sp.
CCCGCCAGCGTGTAGAACTCACGGTCTCCATACTGGTCCCAGTATGGCTGCACCTTGTCGAGGACCGGCAGCTGCGACGTGTGCTCCTTGAAGGCCGCTTCCTTGAGGTGCCGCACCGAAGAGATGTCGAGTTCCACGCTCCATGGCGCGGGCAACAGCGGCTCACGGTCAGCCAGCACGAACTCGGTGCTCTGGTGATAGAGGCGTTGCGCCGACCACGGTTCGAGTTCCAGGTCAGGGAAGCGTTTCGCGCGGGCCGCCCAGTGAAAGGCGGCGCTCGTAATGCAGGAGACCATCGTGTGATCAGCGTGCACGTTCAGGGAACCATCCAGGCCAAAGGTAAGCACGATGTTCGGCCTCCACGTGCGGATACGGGCGACGATCTTGCGGGCCGCCTCGCTCACGTCGATGAACTCGAGCAGACCGTCCTGGTAGTCCAGCAACTCGTGCTCTGTTACCCGCAGAATGGCGCAGCTGCGCACAAACTCTTCGCGCCGCATGCGCCCAAGCTCGTGCCCATCGGCGGAGTCGCCCCGATTGGTCGCCGCCTGCCCATCCGTCAGGCAGACCACGCTTGTTTCGAAGCCGCGCTCTGCGGCAAGGGCAAGGGCACCACCAAAGGCAAAGCATTCATCGTCCGGGTGGGCTACCACGCACATCAGTCTTCCAGGCAAGGTTCGTACTCCTCCGTCAACTCTTCTTCTCGTGCTTCCATGCTCTGCAGGTTGGCTTCCCGTTGCAGCGCGGCCTGCAGCGCCGCAGCACCGTAGAACTTCGCAACCGGCGCAAAACTCTTACGATGCAGGTCGGTCGGTCCGTGCTTGCTCAACGCGGCGCGATGCTCCGGCGTGGCGTAGCCCTTGTGCGATGCAAACCCATACTGCGGATGCACGCGGTCCAGGTCGCGCATCATGCCGTCGCGGTAAACCTTGGCGATGACCGACGCGGCCGCGATCGAGATCGACAGGGAATCGCCATAGATGATCTTGGTTTGCGCACAGGTGTGGTCGATGCGCAGCGCGTCAATGAGCAAGTGGTCCGGCGCGGTCTTCAGACCTTCCACCGCCATCTTCATGGCGAGCCGCGTCGCCTGGTAGATGTTAATCAGGTCGATGCCTGCGGCGTCGACCTCGCCGACGGAAAAGGCCAATGCCGACTTGCGGACCTCGCGATCCAGCTTCTCGCGCTCCTCGCGCGTCAGCTGTTTTGAGTCGCGCAGACCCATGCGCTGCAGCTTTGCCGTGCGTGCCGGCAGGATGACGGCGGCAGCTACGACAGGTCCGAAGAGCGCGCCGCGGCCAACCTCGTCCACACCTGCAATGGTTACAAAGCCGTGGTAGCGCAAGGCTTGCTCCGGCGCGTCCGAGCAGACGGCCTCGCGCAGCATCTGCTCCTTCGTGCGGCCTGGTGGGATCAGCGGACGCTTGCGTCGCAACTCTGCCGGGACGGCCGGCTTCTCCTGTAAACCTGTGCGGGATGTTCGTGGGCCGGTACGCTTCTTCACTGCCTCTTGAGTTTATTACCGCTCCGTGTGACCCTTGTGCCCAGTAACTGAAATGACGCCGCGAGCCGATATTTTGCTCGTCAGGGACTGCTATCATGCCGCTTCGCTTTTACCGCGTTTCTGCCTTGCTGCCTTTCGTCTTAGCCCCCGTGCTCTGGTCACAGCAGGGAAATCCCGCGCAGCCTCAACAGCAGCCGGTTGAGACACCGGCTTCGCCCGCGCAACTGACAAATCAAGAACAGACGCTGGCAGAGCCGGTGCCCCCGCAGGCAAGCCCAGCAGGCCAGGCGTCGCCTGCACCGCAGACCGCCATCCCGATGGACCAGGTACCTGCCGCTGCGCCAGAGCCCGCCGCGGCCAAACCGAAGGCACCGCTCTCAAAGGCAGAAGAAAAAGAGCAGCGCAAGCGCGATAAGGAAGCAGAAAAGGCTCGCAAAGAGGCAGACGCCGAGAAGACCTACTTGAAGCTGCAGGGCAACGACATCGTCGCGCCCACGCTCGACGCCGACGGCAATCCGATCAAGTTGCAGCCCTGTTCCAAGAAAGACAAGGAGTGCATCAAGAAGCGGAAAGCGCTGCTCAAGCGCAAGAAGGTCGGCATGAAGATTGAGAACGGCACCCTCACGGTCGATGGCTGGACCGGCAAGGCTCGGCTCAACTACGACATCTCTGAGGTGAAGTTCATTTACGTATCGTCGCCCGGCCTGGGCACGGTGATTGCCTCAACGCAGCAGTTCCCGGGCTCCACCGAAGAGAAGAACGCGCTCAAGGCCGAGTCGCTCACGGTGACCACAACAGACGGTCACGTCATTCAGATCTCCAGTGACAAGCCGCTGGTCGACAAGAAGCCGAAATCCATTTTTGTCGGCGTAGACAAAAGCTTCACCATGCCAGGCAAGTATCCGACGCTGGGCTACGGCTCCATCGCGCACGCGCCCTATAACTGGCCCGGCGCCAACCCGCTCACGGACAAGGAGCGCAAGATCTCCGCCAAGGCACCGCCGCTGCCCGAGGGCATGGAGGCGAAGCAGTTGGTGCTGCCATGTCAAAAAGTCGCACCCGGCGAGCAGCCAAAGCCGGTCAAGATCAACGGCATCACCATGATCCCGCCCGTTTGCGGCGCCAAGCTACCGACGCCCAACGCCTACGAAGCTGGCACCACGCCACCGGACGGCTCCGGCGCGGCAAGCACCGGGATCCCTGAGGATCACTTCGTCA
>CAXTJS010000232.1:0-3673 GCA_964244605.1 uncultured Terriglobus sp.
CAAGCGTCATGGGCCAGTCGACGGCAACACCGTCGTTCGACAAGAGCTTCATGTCGCGCGCGTCGGGCCGGGGAGCATACGCGCCCCAGTGCAGCATGCTGCCGCCCACGCCGCGACCGCTGTTGTTGCCGCCGAAGGCAGTGGGATCATTGCCGCCACTCAGACGCTCGTCGGTCCAGTAGATCTTTGCGGCGAGTTCGTCCGTGGGGAACTCCGAGCCGGGATCCTCAAACCACTCGCCTGCCTCAAGCGCAACCACACGCATGCCGGCCTGCGCGAACTTAAAGAGCAACGGTGAGCCACCCGCGCCGGTGCCGATAATAACGGCATCGACGACCTCTTCGGTCGAGAACGTTCGCATGTCCGCCGGCCGCTTCATCGGGAACCCCTTGCTTCGCGTGACTCAACTTCGAACGGCGCTGGAGAGTTCGGTCCGATCGCCTGCCAGCCCTCATTGCCCGTTGCGCCATCAGCGAAGCCGAAATACTCCATGGCGTGCATGCCATCCGGGTGCGAGACCCACATGCGCACCACGTCCGTGCGCACCATCTTGAGCCAGGTGGAAAGCGGGAACTGCGCAGGCCCATCCACGTCGCCGTTGGCCACGCAATGCAGGTAGCCCTCACGCGCGGGTACCGGCATCGCCTGAAAGGTCTTCAGCGGCGTCTGCGCAAGCATAGTGCCGAACACGGTGAGTCCCTGCAGATACGCCTGCGGATCGGGCGGCAGCACGGCATAGCGCCATCCCGCGTTGGTGCCTTTTTGTAGACGCCGATCGATCGCGTCGGCAATATCGACCGCAGTGCCGATACGTGCCTGGGGCAGGATCGCCTCTGCTAAGTGCTGCAACAAGGCGAACGGCGCATCAGGCAAAAAGCGCGACGACCTTGGCTCAGGGTTCGCACGCTGTTCAAGCACCTGGCGTGTCGCGCTTGAGGTGCGGGCACGCACCTGATCGTTCTGCAATATGGCAAGTTCACCTGTGCTCATTACCGCAATAGACGCACAAACGGCAGATCGGGGTTCTTTCTTCACGGTACGGCAAAGCGGCTCTCCCCTGTTCACCGGAACGGAAAGCTGACGGCCAAAGGCACCTTGACACATCACACAAAGCACATTGCTCGTCTCAGCGACGATGCTTCCTTTTCGTGAACATGGCCCGCAGTCAGCCTCCCCTGTCTTGTTGCTGCTTCACTTCTTCGGCGGCTCACACCGTGAGTGGGACGACGTTGTTGCATTGCTCGACGGCAAGCACCGAATCGTGGCCGCCGACATGCCCGGCTTTGGCGAGGCTGCGGGACTGACCGGCTTCACCGTGCAAGAGATGGCAGACCGCATACGCGAGCTCATTGAGTACCTGGCACCGGGTCCCGTGGTTCTGGTAGGGCACTCCATGTCTGGCAAGGCGGCTATGGTCGTCGCTGCAGAGCCGCCTGCAAACCTGACCGGACTCGTGCTGCTTGCCCCCTCTCCCCTGAGTGGCGAAACCATGACAGACAAGCAGCGCGCCGCCATGGCGGTGGCCAACACATCGCGTGCGGGCGCCGAGGCATTTACGACCCCCGGCTTCTACAAGAAGCCATCCGACGAGGTCTACGAGCGTGCCGTTGCAGACGTTCTTCGAGCCAGCGATGAAGCTTTCCACGCCTGGCCGGAACACGGGACGCGCGAGGACTGGAGCACGCGCGTCACGCAACTGCGCGTGCGCAGCATTCTTGTTGTCGGAGAAGAGGACAAAGCCATCACTGTGGAGCAGCAGCGGCGAGAGACGCTGCCGCTGGTAGAAGCATCGGGCGGCCGCATGCACCTGTTGCCGGACACGGCCCACCTCACCCCGTACGAACGGCCGGCGGAGATCGCCGCCATCCTTGACCAGTTCGCTGAAGAAGTGCAGTGAGCTCGCGCCGGTACACTAGGCGAACGATCGAGTCTGCATCGTTGGAGAGCGCAGGTGCTGTCAACCAATCAGCGGTCGAGGTGGGCACCCCTTACCTGCGCGTCTGTCAGCGTGCGCGTCTTTCTGCTCACAGCCGCAACTGTTTTGCTGGCGCTACTGTGGAAGACACGCGGCCATCTTGTTTATTGCCTTGACGACCCTTACATCCACCTTGCGCTCGCCCAACGCATCCGGCATGGGCTCTATGGGCTGAACGCTGGGGAGCCGGTCAGTCCTTCTTCAAGCATCGTGTGGCCGTTTTTGTTCGTTCCATTCGCCGGTGCTCCGTTTCTTACGTGGTTGCCGCTGATCTTCAACATCAGTTTCGGCGCGGCGACCGCTTGGCTGCTTGGCCATCTTCTCGACGAAAACTGGGTGCGAACGAAAGGCAAGCCGGCCTGGTATGACTACGCCGCGGCAGTGCTGCTTGTCTTCGCGCTCAACCTCGTAGGCATTGCATATACGGGGCTTGAGCACTCACTCCAAGTCTTTCTGTGTGCCTGTTGCGCGCTCGCTGTGCTTCGCTGCATGCGTGATGAACCTGTTTCTGATTGGACGCTCGTGGCCGCGGCGCTTCTACCGTCTGTGCGATACGAAGGGCTGCTGATCACCGTTGGTGTGGCGATAGCACTGTGCAGTGTGCGTCGATGGAAAACCGCTCTTACCTTGCTCAGCGTGAGCGTGATGCCGCTGATCGGCTTCAGCGCCTTCTTGATCCATCTTGGCTTGCCGCCCTTTCCGTTGTCGGTGCTCGGCAAGAGCGGCCTCACCTCGCAGAGTAGCAACACACTCCCGGCTTCGCTGTTGCACCTGCTGCTCCGGACCCTGCATGAGGTCGTCCACAATCGGGAACGGCTGCCGCAGCTGATACTGACGCTTGTTCTCGCCTACCTGACGCTTCGCTCTCGACATGAGCGGAGAGGGCGCTTCAGCTTCGGAGGTGCAACCCTGGTGAGCGCGGTACAGGTGGTGCTTGGCCCGGTTGGATGGTTCTACCGCTACGAGATTTACTGTCTGGCCTTCACTCTTCCGATCGCACTCGTCGGTGTTGCCCACAGGTCCTTGCTTGAGCAGGAGCAGCTGCGGCAACAGCAGGTGAAAGGCATTGCCTTTTCGTACAGCCGCCTGTTCGCTCTGGCCGGCTTGCTTGTGCTTGCGTGCTTTTATCTCAGGCCGGTGCTCCATGTCGCGGCAGCGTCACGCGGCATCTATGAGCAGCAATATCAGCTCGGCCGTTTGACGCAGCAGTTCTACACCGGGCCGGTCGCGATCAATGATCTGGGCCTGGTCAGCTACGGACGCGATCCCGGCAACTACGTCCTCGATCTCTACAACTTAGGCTCCTACGAAGCGTTCCGCGTAAATGGTGTGGACCGCGATGCGGCATGGCTGGACAGCATCACCCACGAGCACGGCATCGGCTTGGTCGCGATCTATCCGGAGTTCTTCGCCGGTACTCTTCCTAACGACTGGACTACCCTTGGCCAACTCTGCTCGGAGCATGCTCACGCCGACTTCGGGCCGGCGAACCCGTGCGTCACGCTGTTCCGTACACCGCAAGGCTCGCCAACCGACTTACTGGAAGAGCTTCAGCGATTTCGCGCTGCTCTGCCGGATGGAACGACCCTCATTCTGACAAAGCCATAAGTGAACGCGACATGCGGCAGGAGCTTGGGAGAACAATGTCTTGTAGGCGGAACGTCAGAGCACGCCTCAGTCATATTGCTCACTTAAACT
>CAXTJS010000233.1:0-3571 GCA_964244605.1 uncultured Terriglobus sp.
TGGGATGGGCGGGATGGCGCGCAGCGGTACAAGCGGCGGTGAAGGCCAGCGGTTCTGCCGGATGAGGGACTCGATTTGCACGGCCCGCTCCGCAGAGGGTGGGTGTGACTGGAAGTAGCCTTCCAGCGAGCCAAGTGTAAGCCCGGCGGCTTCTTCGACGGGGGTGTCCGGCTTGCGCTGCGCCGCCCCTTCGAGCTTCTCGAACGAGTGCATCAGGTGCAGGATGCCCTGCGGCGAGTACCCCGCCTTCACGGCAAGTGCAGTGCCGTCGCGATCGGCTTCGCTCTCCTGCTCCTTGCTGTAGCCAGCGATGAAAATGGCCACGGGCAGGCCGGCGAGGTCGCCTAGCGGGCCAAGGTCGCGCAGGTGGGCCTCGGTCTGCACGCGCTCGGCGCAGTGGCGCAGGTCCACGTGCTGCGACTCGTGGCCCAGCACGGCGGCAAGCGCGTCCTCACTGTCCATCAGGCGCAGGAGCCCGTCGCCCACGAAGATGTGGCCGCCGGGCAGGGCGAAGGCGTTTACGAGCTCCTTCTCCGGCAGGTAGTGGAAGGTCCAGCGCAGGTGCCGCCGCGTGTGTGCGACGACGCGGCTGCCAACAGCATTCAGGTAGGCCTCGACGGCCTTTTGCTGCTCCTTCTGCTGTGGCGTCGCGCCGTCCACTTTGTACTGGTCGGCCAGGCGGTCGCCGATGCGCTGTTCATCCTCATCGCTGAGCACGTCGACGCGCGCGGGCAGGCGTGTTGTCTCATGCTGCGCATCGGCTGCGGCTGAGAGCACCGCGTTGGCGCTGGGCTGCGTGTTCACCTGCTGCCGGTGCGCGAGGAAGATGGCTCCAAGCGAGGCGAGCAGAATGACGGCAAGCGGGATCCAGCGCTTGGCGGGATGCGTGGTCATAAGAGCTTCAGAATCGTTTCGCGATAGCGCGAGTAGAGGAACGAGACCAGCAAGAGCGCCGCGCCGGTGACGATGAGTGTGAGATAGCGGTCGGTCGGGCTGGCGTGCCACACGTCGATCACGATGATCTTGCCCAGGCCGAGCAGCAAGAGCGCCAGTCCTGATAGCCGGAAGCTGCGCTCCTTCACGGCAAGCGCGAAGAGGAAGGTCACGAGGCCAAGCGTAATCCAGCCCACAGTGATCATGCCCGCGCGCAGGACCACGGCCAGCAGCACCGTTGCCAGCACAAGCGGCACGAAGAAGAAGACCTGCTCCGGCCGTGCGAACAGCTTCTGCCACCACTTTGTTGCGCCGGCCTCGGCAACCGCCCTGCGGCGCAGCGCAAAGCCAATCGGCAGAGCCGCAAGCATCAGCACGCAGGCTGCCGTGACGGTGCCCGTCCGCGAGGTGAGGAGCGAACCGGCCAGCGGCGTGGGAGCGAGCAGGTTGTAGCCTGCGGCGCGTCCGCCGGTGACCAGTAGCATGACGATCGCCTGCACGGTCAGCAGCGAGCGCCGCAGCGCCCATGCCAGCAGCAGAAGCAAGAGCGCCAGCGCAGCCCACGCCACCAACACAAGCTCAGGCCGCACCTCGAAGTAGAGCAGGGCAGCAGCTGCGATGGTGCCCATCCATGCGGCTGGAGGCCCGGCGATGCGGTCGATGCGATCCTCTTCGCCAAAGGGCCGCGCGCGCTCGTAGATCCAAACAAAGGCGGCGATCAGTGGCAGCACCGTGTACACGCGCGGGCTCGCCGCGTGCGTTGCGGCACCCACGTTCAGGTTGGCGAAGAACATGCGCACGAAGCTGGCCGCGATGAGTGCGTAGCCCTGCCGGCGAAGGAAGTTGCGCGGCGCGGCGGCACCGATCTCAAAGAGCACCAGGCCAAACGCGGCCCAGGCCACGGCCACGCTTACGGCGCGAAGCTCATACCAGAGCAGCGATGCCAGCAGCACCGCGGCCACCCAGGAGTAGCTTGCGGCAATGTAGTTGCGGCTGCTCAGCAGGAAGGGCGTGCGGCGGTGCATGCCCGCATAGAGCAGCGCGGCGGATAGCGTAACGGTGACGGCGCGCAGGTGCGGCGGGCCCAGCGCGGTTGTCAGTCCGAAGTTGATGAGCAGCAGGCGCAGCACGCCGGCAACGGCCAGCAGGTCGGCCTCCGTCGCAAGCTGCCGTGACTCGAGCCGGTCCGCGACGAAGCCGATGGCCAGCACTGCCGCAAGCCAGCTCACCGCGCTCCAGCCCATGGGCAGGCAGACCCACAGGCCGGCGGCGAGCGTGATGAGCGCCACGTACGAACTCACGGTGGCGGCAATCGTCTCGAAGGTAGCTGCAAACTGCTCGGTCCAGCGGCGCGGCGCGAACTCGCCGTTCAGCCAAAGCACGGCGGCGGCCAGCAGCAGCGCCGTGGCGACGAGTGGATGATGCGAGGGGTCAGGGGCGAAGGTGCGCAGGTCGGCAATGCGGCCGGTATCGCTTGCCAGCACCTTGAAGCCAGCGAGCAACGCCGCCAGCAGGCCCAGCCTGCGGAAGGCAACCTCACGCATGCGCAGTCCGGCGATGACGAGCATCTCCGCTTCAAGGAGCCACAGCATCGTCCAGGTGCCGCCGTGGAAGCGGAAGGGGACCGCGGCAAGCAGGCAGACCGATGCCACCGTCGAGAGCACCAGAAACGATTGCCGCCAGCGCGCGCGGCCAACGAAGGCCAGCACCATCTCCGCGATGCCGAGTGCAACGAGGCCGTAGAAGGCCCACTCCGGATGCGACGACTGGTACTTGAGCAGCGCCAGCAGGCCCGCGGTGTTGAGGATGGCCGCAAAGGAGGAGACCGCCTCCTGGTAGCGGCTCTTCGGCACGCGCAGCACATAGAGCAGTCGGAAGATCAGCCAGTACAGCAGCAGAAGCGCGGCACTTGCGAAGAACTGCGGAAACGGCTTGCCGATGACGGCACCGCCGGGCAGCACACGCTCGAGCCAGACGAAGTGGTTGATGTAGGCTCCGGCCATGCCCAGGAGGCCGAGCTCAAACCAGAACTCGCGTGCGACTACCCACGCCAGCCCCGCTGCCAGCAGCGCACCTGCGACGAGGCTGAAGATCGTCACGTGGCTGATGCCGACGGTGACGTACGCCAGCAGAAACGCGAGTCCTGTCACCACCTGCGACTTGTAGAGCAGTGAGTGCACCACCATGCCGGTGGCGACCAGCATCATCAGCACGAGGTCGACGCCCTGCGAGTGCAAGATGCGCGTCGCGTCCAGGTGGTAGATCGCGAAGGTGACGAAGAAGAGCAGCGACCAGCCGCCGCCGATGCCCGCGCGCGCAAACACGCGGTACTGCGGCTTGCGCTCAAGCCAGATGCCTCCACCCAACAAGAGTGCGCTCAGCAGAAGGCCCATGGTGCTTTTGCCTGCGGGGCCGAGGGTGCGCAGCTGGTAGCCGAGGAAGAGCGCAATGCCGATCACCAGCGTAACCACGCCAACCTTGTTGAGCCAGTTATGGCCGAGGCGCTCCTCAAGCGAGAGCCGGCGCGCTGGCGGTGCTACTGGGCCGGTGCTCTCAGCCGGAGCCGCAGAGGCGGAGGTGTAGGCGGGCAGCACCGAGGGTGCGGGCGGGTATACAGGCGGAGCCGGCGGCAGGACCG
>CAXTJS010000234.1:0-3534 GCA_964244605.1 uncultured Terriglobus sp.
ATGACGCGTGTATCCCGCTCAAAGCCGAGGACGCTGAGGCTCGCCGTCGATAGGCCCAGGTGCGCGCCGAACGCACCCGACCGTGCCAGCGCAACAGGCACTGTGTCCAGCGGGCCGCACCACACCCCGGCAAGGATGCGAAAGATGTGCGCGTGCGCAAACAGGGCGCAGCGGCCGCCGTGCGCGACGCAACGGTCGATCACGGCCTGCGCGCGTGTGCTTACCTGCTGCAGGCTCTCGCCGCCGGTGATGGAGCTGGTCCAGACGTTCCAGTCCGGTTCGATCTTGCGGATCTCCGGCGTGGACTTGCCCTCGTAAATGCCGTAGTTCCACTCCTGCAGGTCTTGCTCGATCTCAGCACGCTCGTGGATGCCGGCGAGCTTCGCCGTCTCCTGCGCGCGCCGGCGCGGGCTGCTTAGCACCAGGTCGAAGTCGATCTTTGCGAGTACCGGTGCGAGGCTCTGTGCCTGTTTGCGGCCATGCTCGGTGAGCGGCAGTTCTGTGAAGCTGGTGTGCGCGCCGGAAAGGCTCCACTCGGTTTCACCGTGGCGGATGAGCCATAGCTCGGTCTTCTTCTTATCGTCAGCCATGACGATCAGTGTACGGCGGTGCTTCACGAAAGCGGCTCAGATGAAAGCAGTGTCCACTACTGCGTGCGATCCGGCTTGTAGATGCGCAACTTTGATTCAAAGACCTGCAGCTGCTTGATGCACTCCGCGTCACCCTCGCGCAGCCTCTCCGCAACGATCAACGGCCGGTCTTCCTGCATGAAAGCGGTGTTGTACTCGACGTTGTGCCTGCCGCGTTTGTCTGTCGTGGTGATCTGGTACGAGCCATCGGGCTTTTGCGAGCCGGACCACGCCGGCCTGTCAGCGAAGGTGGAGGTTCCGTCAAGTTCGCGTTGAAAGTCGCGGCTCTCTTTCAGGCTCTGCGCCACCGTTTCCGGTGCGACGGACTGCATGCCGCTGATGTAGATGCCGCACTCGTTCGCGCCCTCGAACTTGGCCGCGGCATGTTCCTCCTGCTTCTCGTGCCAGGCTGCGGGATAGACGAAGTCGATACCCTGATAGGCGCTGTGGTATTGCTTCACGCCGGTAACCGGAGTGATATGGCATGCCAGGAGCGGCAGGCAGGCAAGCGTAATCACGGCTGCAAACGTACGTTGAGAACTTGTCATGGATTCCTCCTGATTTGTGAGTGCGTGAAGGTGGCGTGATCAATCTGCAGTCATTAGAGGGTCCGTAGAGCACGATCCACCTGCATGGCTTCCACGGTGAGCTTATCCACCATCTCAGCGTCGCTCCGCCGCTCGGCCTCGGCGATCATGGTGCGCAGCTCGCGCTTGCGCCGCTCAAGCCGGGTGCGTTCCAGGTGGTGCAGCGCGTTGCCGGTGTCGGCGGCGAGCGTGTCCATGTCGATGGGGTCGTTGCCGGCCAGCACGCGTGCGAGCATCTCGCGGCTGCGGTCGTCGGGCGCCAGCTCCATGGGGTCGATGGCCTCGTCGAGCGGGGCATTGGCCAGCGCCTCGAGCAGGTCGGCTGCGGCCAGGCCTTCGAGCAAACCGGGATTGGCCGCGAGCTCGGAAGCGGCGCGTCTGCGGGCGCGCTCGTGTGGCGGCAGCACCAGGGCCCGCAAGAGGATGCGTTCCGTCTCACCGACAGCCGTGCCCGCAGTCTGCCGGATGCTGCCCAGGCGCTGCGCCGCGGCCTGTTGCAGCTCTTTGCGCAGCATGGTGGAGTCGATCACGAGCTTCTGCGCGGCATCGTCGACAAACTGCGCGCGCGCAATCTCAGACGGAACGCGGCGAATGTGCGGCAGCAGAAAGTTCATCGCCTTCACCTTGGCATCGGCGGTGCGCTGCGGGTAGAGCTTGCGCGCGCGGTCGATCAGGTAGTCGCTGTGCGGCTGCTTGCTGCGCAGCGCTTCGGCATAGCCGGCGATGCCGTGTTCGCGGATGTAGCGGTCCGGATCAAGGCCGCCTTCGAGCGTCACAACCGTCACTTCGAAGCCCTCCTCCGTCAGCAGCGCAAGCGACTTTTCCGCGGCGTTTGCCCCTGCCGTGTCCGGGTCGAAGTTGACGATGACACGCTTGGTGAAGCGGCCGAGCAGGCGCACCTGGTGCTCGGTGAAGGCGGTGCCGCTGGTTGCGATTACGGGCTGCACGCCGCTGGTAAACACGCGGATGCAGTCCATCTGCCCTTCCACCAGCAGCGCGTAGTCCTGCGCACGAATCGCTGCTTTTGCCTTGTCGAGATTGAAGAGCGTGTTGCCCTTGGTATAGAGCGTGGTCTCGGGGCTGTTGAGGTACTTGGGGCCGCTCTTGTCGTCGCTGTCGAGGGCGCGCGCGGTGAAGGCGATGGTGCGGCCCTGCTCGTTCGCGATGGGAAAGGTAATGCGCTTGCGGAAGCGGGCGTAGAGGTTGCCGGTGGGGCGGCCCGCATCGTTCTGCTCCTTCGAGGAGAAGAGGCCGCTGCCGCGCAGCACCTCATCGTTGAAGTGGCGCGCGAGCGCATCGCGCATGCTGTTGAAGTCGTCGGGCGCGTAACCGATGCGGAAGAGCTTCTGCGTCTCCGGCGACATGTCGCGGCTGGTGAGGTACTCGCGCGCACGTGCCGCCTCGGGCTGCTGCAGAGCCTGCTCAAAATACTGTGTCGCGGCCTCATGAATGTCGATCAGCTGCTTGCGCAGGCCAGCCTGCTGCGCCTCTTCAGGGCTGGCGAACTCGCGCCGCAGCATGGCGATGCCCATCTTGCCGGCGACGATCCGCACCGCCTCGGGGAAGGGCACATTCTCAAGCTTCTGAATGAAGGAGAAGACGTCACCCTTGGCATGGCAGCCGAAGCAGTAAAAGTAGCCGTGCGTCGCATTCACTGAGAACGACGGCGACTTCTCATTGTGAAACGGGCACAGCCCCTGCCAGTTCTGCGCGCCGGACTTGCGCAGCTTCACGTACTCGCCAATGATCTTGACGATGTCGGTCTGCTGCTTGAGGGTCTGCGCGAAGTTATCGGGCACGGTTCCAGTGTAAGGATGTGCCGAGACTGAGTTCCGTCCGCGTTTTGCACGCTTGCCGAGGCCGGACAGCCGCCGTTCGCCTACGTGGCATGCAGGAAGAACAGAATCACCACCGCGATGCCCGCGAGCACAAGCGTCAACGCCGTACCGATGAAGTAGGCCGCGCGCCGCTCCTTTTCCGGCGTCGGCTGCGTGATGCCGAAGGTGTTGATGAAGGCGCGTGCAAGGAAAAGAAGAACAGGCATGGCTTACTCCGGCTGCTTTGCTGCCGCGTCCGGCTTGGCCAGGTCGCACGCTCGCCACAGGTACCAGCTCGCCACGGAGCACCATGGGTGCCACTTCTTTGCCCGCCGCTGCATCTCGTCCGGCTTGGGCAGGTCGGCAGGCGTGACCTTGTCTGCCGGCTTCAGCTTGCCAAAGGTGAGCGCGAAGCCCTTGCGCACGCCGTAGTCACTTACCGGCAGCACGTCCGGCCGGCCCAGGCGGAAGATCAGCATCATCTCCACCGTCCAGCGGCCA
>CAXTJS010000235.1:0-3453 GCA_964244605.1 uncultured Terriglobus sp.
ACAAGCCGCGAACGACACCCTTCCTGATTGTGATGGCTCATCACCCGGTCTACTCCAACGGGCCGCACGGCGATCATCCGGTGCTGGTGCGTGAATGGGCTCCGCTGCTGACGAAGCACAAGGTCGACTTCTACTTCGCCGGTCATGACCACGACCTGCAGGTGCTGCAACTTGACGGGCAGCCGACGACGCACTTCTTATCCGGCGGGGGCGGCGCGGACCTCTACGTCGTCAAGCAGGACGACTTGGATCGCGGCCCGTACGCGCAGGAGGTGCATGGCTTCAGCCACTTGTCTGTGACGAAGCATGAGCTGCAACTCAGGCACCTGGATACGGGAGGACGGCAGCTCTTTGCGGTGGCGAAGTCAACCGGCGGAGCCTTGCGCGTGGTTTGAGCCGCAAGCTGCCTGTCGCAGTCGAGTCTTCATTTCAGGAAGCTGCTCTCTGCTTAGCGAGTAAATCTCGCGTTTCTGCCACAACCCGGGCATCGAACTCTGGGTCGCGTACCTGGATAGATGGCAGCATCACTTTACCGGTGTCGTCGTATAGGTGCCGGTCATGTGTTGCGGGTTCATCAGCACGCCCGTGATTACACGCGCTGCCTGCTTTGGGGTGCTCCAGTACTTCATGACAGGAGCAAGCAGCGAAAGCACGTACTTCAGCAGAAAGCGCACAAAGGCGTTTGCCTCCCTGCCAAGTGAAGTTGCCGGATTGAATCCGGGCTCGACGGCGTTGATGTAGAGGCTCGGCCATTCGCGCGCCAACTGGAGCGCAGTGGCAAGCACGCACTGTTTTGAGGTGGCATAAGCGTCGGCACCCGGAGCCTTCGACCCTCCGGGTGTCCATACACCGCGCGCACTCGCCTCTGCGGAGATGTAGCGGCCGCCCCGAAATCCCGCCATCTTTGCAGGTTTACGTTCGGGATCCTCCACGCCGGAAGCCACAAAGACGATGTTTGCTCCGGCAGGCAGATGCGGAAGCAGTGCCTCGGTAAGTGTGAACGGGCCGAGATGGTTGGTCGCGAAGCTCATGTCCCAGCCTTGCCTTGTCTTCGTCGGGCGAGTTTGGTGGATGCCGGCATTGTTGATGAGTCCTGCAAGCGGCAGAGAAAGGCCAAGGATCTCTTCCGCTGCTTTGCGTGCGCTGTTTACATCAGACAGATCGCAAGCCACAGACACAGCCCTGCCACCGGACTTGCCAATCTCCTCCTCGATCAGCCTGAGCTTGCCGGCGTCTCGTCCAACCAGCACCACCATGCCGTGTTTTGCGAGCTCCAGAGCTGTTTCACGCCCGATACCGGAAGTTGGGCCGGTGATGATGTACGCAGGGGTAGGATTCGTTAAAGTCATTCGCCTGTGCTCCTATTGTGTGACTAGTCAGTCATTGGTTCATGCAAAAGTCAGGCGACCATGCGCCACAAGCCTTCGAAGGCGATGCGGGAGTGCTGAGCCGCATTAGAGTGGTCACCAGTAACTGCGTCCATGGTGGCCTCAGCGACAGCGTTCATCATGGCGAGGAAGAGCTTTGAGGGTGCCATACTCATATGCCCGGATGTTCGAATCTGTTCTAACAGGGTAGCGATCTCAGCCATAGCTTTTGCTGCAAGATGCCGAGTGGCTACTGTGATCTGGTCAGACACCTCGAGCTGTGCCATGGCGCGACGCTTCTCGGGATGCGCAAGAGCCCATACGATCCAGTTTTGCCACACATGGAAAAACTGCGCTTTCAACGTATCCTCCTTCGGCATGCCGGAGAGCGCGGCCCTCGCCATCTCAGCTTTCAACTCTACATAGAGCGTGTTCAGTAACTCCGCCTTGGTCGGAAAGTAGGTAAAGAGGGAACCGTTTGGGATCCCAGCTTCCTTCGCGATGCCAGCCGTGGGTGCGTTCAGGCCTTGAATCACCAGGATGCGTGTTGCAGCCTGCAGAATGGCGTTCCGTTTATTGTCGCTCCTCGGTCTCGCCACCATCAGACGCTACTCCTTAGGCGTCTAACTAGTCAAGTAAATGCAAGGACGCTTTAGGGTGACTCGCATAGTAAAGCGCGGTACACACCTTGTGCGTTGTGACGAGTTGCGCTATATTCATAAGGTTGGCCAAAACGGCCCACCACACTAGATCTTTGAGAGAAGTGACATGGCTGGACAGCAGAGAATCCGTATTCGCCTGAAGGCGTATGACTACCGCGTGCTTGACACGTCAACCGGCGAAATTGTCGAGACGGCGAAGCGCACCGGTGCGCAGGTTGCCGGGCCGATTCCGTTGCCGACCATGAAGAACAAGTACTGCGTTCTGCGTTCGCCGCATGTTGATAAGAAGTCGCGTGAGGCCTTCGAGATCCGAACGCACAAGCGTCTGATAGACATTCTTGAGCCGACGCAGCAGACTGTGGACGCGCTGATGAAGCTTGACCTGCCTGCGGGTGTGGACGTCGAGATCAAGACAGTCACCAAGTAAAGATTGGCTGGGCCTTGCGCCCGGCACATACCGGCAGTGCCCGTCGTGAGGGCATGATGAGGAGCAGTAGCGATGGCAGTCACAGGTATTCTCGGCAAGAAGATCGGCATGACGCAGGTCTTCGACGAAAAGGGTGAGGTTCACCCCATCACGGTCATCAAGGCCGGGCCATGTGTCATCACGCAGCTCAAGACGGCGTCAAAGGACGGCTACGACGCCGCCCAGATTGGCCTCGTCGAGTTCGTGAAGGCAAGCAAGGTCAACAAGGCCATGACTGGCCACTTTGCCAAGAGCGATGTGCCTCCTGTTCGCGAGATCCGCGAGGTCGGCATTGAGTCGGCATCTGGCTCGAACACCGAGGGTGGCGACACCGTGAAGGCAGGCGACCGCGTGATGGTCGACATCTTTGCGGATGAAAAGTTTGTCGATGTGATCGGCGTCAGCAAGGGCCGTGGCTTCGCGGGTGTCGTTCGTCGGCATGGCTTCGGTGGTGGTCCCAAGTCGCACGGCCACATGTTCCAGATTCAGGGTTCTATCGGTGCATCGTCGTTTCCGTCGCGTGTATTCCCAGGGCAGCGCATGCCGGGTCACTTCGGCGACGCGCAGATCACCGTGCGTAACCTCCGCATCCGCGGCATCGATGTCGAAGAGAACCTGATCATGGTCGAGGGCGCGGTTCCGGGTGCCCGTGACGGTGTGGTTCTGGTCTCAAAAGCGAAGGCACCGCCGCGAGAGCGTCGTGGTTTCGCTGGTTCGGGTACGGTCGATCCGCTGAAGGCTTCCAAGAAGGCTTCGGCAGGCAAGGCTCCAGCGAAGAAGAAGTAGTCGGTGTGCAAATGGTGCCGGTGAACTCAAACCGGTGCTGTTCCGCTTGAACGCGGAAGGTGGTACGCACCCATCGGCATCGTTTTGAACGACAGCTCGATGTGTGACGCAACGATATGAGGGCCGCCGCAATGGTACGGGGCCAAAAGGAAATGCGATGGCAAAGATTGAT
>CAXTJS010000236.1:0-3452 GCA_964244605.1 uncultured Terriglobus sp.
CGTGTACGGCTTCTTCCCTGCCAACGCTGTCGGGGACGACGTAGAGCTTTACACAGACAGCACGCGCAGCGAATCGCATGAGCGATTCCACTTTCTACGGCAGCAAGCCAATCGCGAGGGCAACGAGCCATGCCGCTCGCTCGCCGACTTCATTGCTCCCAAGGACACCGGTTTGCCCGACACTATTGGAGCCTTTGCCGTGACCACCGGCATCGGCTTGAAGGAGCTTGGTGACAGCTTCATCAAGCAGCATGACGACTACAGCGCCATCATGGCCGAAGCCATCGCAGACCGGCTGGCAGAAGCCTTTGCCGAATGCCTGCACAAATGCGTGCGCGAAGAGTGGGGCTTTGGCCGTACTGAGAACCTGACCACCAGCCAGATCATCAGCGAAAAATACCGCGGCATCCGGCCAGCTCCCGGCTACCCGGCATGCCCCGATCACACAGAGAAAGGCACCATCTGGAAGCTGTTGAACGTGCAGGAAAATACCGGCATGGTCATCACAGAGTCGTTCGCGATGTGGCCCGGCTCCAGCGTCAGCGGCATCTACTTTGCACATCCCGAAGCGCGCTTCTTCGCCCTGGGCAAAATCGGCGAGGACCAGGTGAAGGACTACCAGGTACGCAAAGGCATGAACCTGCACGACGTGGAGCGCTGGCTGGGACCGAACTTGAACTACGATCCAGAAGACGATCCCACCGTGCGCGTGCGAGGTTAGACGCCCACCGCAGGATCCGGAATCCCGCGCTGCTGCAGCATGTGGCCGATCTGCGGGTCGCGCCCGGCCCATGCTCGGTACAGTTCTGAGGGATCGGCTGTGTTTCCTCGCGACAACACCATTTTGCGTAAGCGGTCGCCGTTTGTCCGCGTAAGCCCGCCGTTATCTTGGAACCAGGCGTAAGCGTCGCTGTCCAGCATCTCTGCCCAAAGATAGGCGTAATACCCGGCTGCATACCCGCCGCCAAAGCTATGCGAAAAGTATGTCGAACGGTAACGTGGCGGGACCAGCGGAACAGAAACCCCTGCTCTCTGGAGCGCAGCGGCTTCAAAAGCAGATGCATCCTGCGCATCCGTGTCAGCGCTCAAGGTGTGCCACTGCATGTCGAGCTCTGCCGCAGCAAGCACCTCGGTTAACGCATGGCCGCCGTTGAAGTTCTTGGTGGCCCGTAACTTCTCCTGGAGTGCAGCAGGCATCACTTCGTGAGTCTGCCAATGCCTGGCATAATTCGCGAAAATAGTCGGATCACTGGCCCAGTGCTCATTGAACTGCGAAGGGAACTCGACAAAGTCGCGAGGAACACTGGTGCCCGAGAGGCTCGAATAGGTCGCCTCGGAGAAAAGACCATGCAGCGCGTGGCCGAACTCGTGGAAGAGAGTTTGCACCTCATCGGAATCAAGCAGCGCCGGCTCATTTCCTGCAGGCCTGGTGTAGTTGCACACGTTGCATACGATCGGTGCGGTACCACTCAGCTTCGATTGCTGAACAAGCGAGTTCATCCATGCGCCGCCACGCTTCGAATCCCGCCGGTAAAAATCGCAGTAAAGCAGCGCCAGGTGCGATCCATCTTCGTTGCGCACCTCGTAGACGATCACATCCGGATGCCATGTGGGCAGATCGTTGCGACGGGCAAAGGTGATGCCATAGAGCTGGGTCGCTGCGAACAAGACTCCGCCTTCAAAGACGCGGTTCAACTCGAAGTACGGCTTCACCTCGTCTTCGCTCAGGTCGTACTGCTGCTTACGTACCTGCTCCGCGTAGAAGGCCCAGTCGTATGGTGCAAGCTGGATCCCTGTGCCCTGCGCGTCCAGCAGTGCCTGCATGGCAGCGGCTTCCTGCTTTGCGCCCGCAAGCGCGGCTGGCACCAGGTTGTCGAGAAAGCCGATGGCCGCATCGGGCGTGCGCGCCATTTGGTCGGAAAGCTTCCATGCAGCATAACTTTCGAAGCCCAGCATGGCGGCGCGCTGCGCACGCAATTGTGCCAGCCGCGCAATCATCTCGCGGGTGTCCCTGTCATTGCCCTGCTCTGCCCGCGTGAGCGAAGCCTCCCACAATGCGCGGCGGGTCTGTCGATCTGTCAGCGAAGCAAGCATGGGCTGCTGGGTAGTGTTCTGCAGTGACAAGTAGTAGCCATCCATGTTCCGGCTGCCAGCTGCTGCCTGGGCAGCCTCGATCTCTGCCTCTGAAAGTCCGTTCAGCGCTTCACGCGTGGCAACATGCAGACCGCCCTCCTTCATGGCCGCCAGCACCCGGTTTTGAAATTTGGCCTGCAGCAAAGCCTGTTCCATGTTGAGGGCCTTCAGCGTGTTCTTATCGGGCTCGGAGAGCAGCGCACCAGACTTCACAAAGCTGTCGTAGGTGATCTCCAGCAACCGCATCGACTCGAGATCCAGGTGCAAAGAGTTTCTCTGGTCGTACACGCTGCGTACACGTGCAAACAGCCGCTCGTTGAGACTGATCGCGTCGCTGTGCGCCGCCAGACGCGGCGCGATATCCTGCTGCAGCTGTTGTAACGCCGGGTTGGTATGCGCACCCACCACCGCAAAGAAGGCATTCGCAACGCGGGTCAGCAGGTTTCCACTTCTTTCCAGATCAACCAACGTGTTCTCAAAGGTGGCGGGTGTGTCGGCGCCCGCGAGAGCGTCTACCTCCGCCCGCTGCTGGGCCATACCCGCTTCAAAGGCTGGCAGGTAGTGAGCATCTACAATCCGGTCAAAAGGTGGGGCACTCCAAGGCAGAGTGCTGGGTGTAAAGAACGGATTACCTTCGTCGAAGCTGCTGTCAGGTGTGTCGCTCGTTGGTACTTCCAAAGTCTCAGGGGTACTCATGGTCCTCACGGTAAATGCTTAACGCGAAAAGGAAGAAGGGCGCAGTGCCGAAGCACCGCGCCCCCGAAGAGCCGTGCCTGCTTACGAGAGCAGTTCTACCTTGTCCTGCTTCGATCCGGGCATTAGAGGCTGCGGAGCGGGCTCGACCAGCAGGTCTTCCTTACGCATTACCAGGTTGGTCGCGTTCAAACTTGCGAGTTCAAAGCCATGACCATGCGTGATCGCGTCGGTGGGGCAGGCCTCGACGCAGTAGCCACAGAAAATGCAGCGGTTGTAGTCGATGTTGTAGACCTTGGCATATCGCTCCGCGGAGGAGATGCGCTTCTCTTCCGTGTTCTCTGCCGCCTCGATATAAATGCAGTTTGAAGGGCACGCGGCAGCGCAAAGGAAGCAGGCAACACACTTCTCCAGGCCGTTCTCGTCACGCTGTAACTGGTGCTTGCCGCGGAATCGCTCCTGGAAGATGGCGCCGCGCATCGGCCCAGGGCCGTCAGGGTAGTTCTCCACCTCGGATGGCTGCAGCATTTCCTTGAAGGTGATGCTCATGCCTTTGGCAATGCCGGTGATGTTCTTGACGACTGACATGGCTTGAGTATACGACGCGGCTCCGGTAGTGTTCAGGC
>CAXTJS010000237.1:0-3433 GCA_964244605.1 uncultured Terriglobus sp.
CTACTGCCGCGGCGGTTGCTGAGGCGCAGCCAGGCCCGATTCCGCCGGGCGAGGAAGCAGACGAGATCGAGATGGATGCTCCTTCTGCAGGCGACGTGTCCGAGAACGATGGAACATCGGCAAACCCGGTCATCCTGAAGATTCGCCGCCGCAAGTTCAACCGGGCTCCGGTTCGCGCGGGTGAGATCACGGTGACGCGCAGGCTGTTTCGCTCCGGCGAGTCGGAGTACCTGCTGAATGGGCGCATCTGCCGCTTACGAGATATCCAGGACATCTTCTTCGGCACCGGCCTGTCAGGTGAGAACTACGCGATTATCGGCCAGGAACGCATCGGGCAGTTGCTGTCATCTAAGCCGCTTGATCGTCGATCCATCATTGAAGAGGCGGCTGGCATTACCCGCTTCAAGACAAAGAAGCGCTTGGCTGAACTGCGGCTTGAGGCGAGCCGACAGAACCTGTCGCGTGTTGACGATATCTTCGACGAAGTCACCCGGCAAATGGCATCGCTGAAGCGACAGGCCGCCAAGGCAGAGCGCTATGGGCAGGTGCGTGACGAACTGCGCGGCAAGCTGCGCATTGTGTTGCGCAGCCGCCTGCTGCAAAGGCATGGTGATCGCACCCTGGCTGATGCCGCGGTCGCCGACCTTACCGGCAGGATCGACGCCGGGGCATTTTCCCTGGAAGCACTTGATGCCGAACACGCGGCCGGAGTCGCAAGGGGCTACGAACTGGATGAAGAGTTGCGTGCGGCTCAGAGTCGCATCAATGAGACGCGTGTCGAGCTTGAACGAACGACCGCTCGCATGAACGCCAACGCAGAGCGTATTGGCGATCTTGCCGCACGCATTGCAGGCGGTACCGACGAACTTGTACAGCTACGGCGGCAGGTCGATTCGATCAATGCCGACCGCGACGGCCTACGACTGTTTCTCGAGACCGCCACCGCCGACACGGCTCAGGCGCGCGAGACCGCTCAGGCACGTCAGCACGAGGCAAATGAGGCACAGGCGCAGGTAAACAACGCAGATCGAGAAGCCTCGCAGGGACGGCACAACAGCATGCAGCTGGTGCACCGCGTCTCGCAGCTTCACCGCGAAGAGGCGCAGGCAGCCGAGTCCCTCGCCGGGCTTGATCGAGAGGCGCAACGGCTGGTGACAGAAAGTGAAGGTGCGCGGCACGAACTCGAGGCGCTTGGCCGCCAGCGTGGGCAGGTCTCGCTGAGCTTTGAATCTGTTACGGACCGGCTGAAGCGACTGGAAGCAGAGATCGCGCAACTTCGCCTTGACCTGGACACGGACCGCCGTGAGGAGATGGAGACCCGCCGGCGCGGTGACCACCTGCGAGCGGAGGCCGCAACGCTGACCGGTCGAAAGAATTCACTGGAATCGCTCATCCGCGACCACAGCTACTCCAGCGAGACTGTCCGCAAAATCTTCAAGGCGAACGGCGTGGGTGCAACGATTGCGCCCCTTGGAACGCTGGCGGACTTCCTCGAGGTCGACGATGAGTACGGTTCGGTCGTTGATGAGTTTCTGAAGGATGAACTGAATTACATTGTTGTCAGGAACTGGGACTCTGCAGATGCAGGTATCGGCCTGTTGAAGGGTAACGTGGATGGACGGGCGACGTTCCTGATCCATGGCAGCCAGGATGAGGCGCAACGTTTCGCCGACGGCATGGATAGCCGCTCTTCAGGGAACATGCGCGGAGCCAGGCCCCTGAAGAACTGCATCCGTGTGCTGAATGGTTTCGGCCGCTCGCTTGAGGTCATCCTGCCCAAGCTGCGTGAGGGCTTTATCGCGCCGGACGCGGCCACCGCACGTACCCTCGCGCTTGAGAATCCTGAGGCCTTCTTCCTTGCACCCACTGGCGAGACCTTTCACAACATCACCGTGACTGGTGGCAAGGCGCGTAGCGAGGGACCTCTGGCTTTGAAGCGCGAACTACGCGACGCACAGGGCAGGCTGGAGTCGGTGCAGGCCGAGCTTTCCAAGACCGAAATCGGTGTTACCGGTCTCGCAAAAAAGATTACAGAAATACAGCATGCAGTTGAGAGCAAAGGCAACGAGCGCCGCGAGGCCGAGCGTGAAGCAGCCAACAGCGGAGCGGCGTTGCGCCAGATGGATTCCGAGGCAGCTCGCATCGAAAAGCGGCTCGCGGACTGGTCGCTGCACAGCGAAAGAAACCGCGACGCGCGCGCCGGCAGGCAGGACCTGATCGAGACCAAGCAGGCTGAAGCGGCACGTCTGATTGGCGAACGTGAAGCCATTGACGCACGCGTGAATGACGCCGTCTTGCGGATAGAAGGCCTGCGCCGCCAACGGGAAGAGGTGCAAGCAGCATCGGCGGCAGCCAGTGCCGCCCTGGCCGGGCTGGAGGAGCGACGCCGCAACGCTTCTGCCAACTTTGAAGCGAATGAACGCATGCGGAACAGCACGGAACAGCGCGTCCTGCATCTGGACGGGCAGCTTGCAGGCGCAGCCGCGGAGCGCACCCGGCGTGAAGAGGAAAACGTAGAGCTTGTGGCAGCACGCGAGACGCTGACCGGTGCACGCGAACAGGCAGTGGCTGAAGCCGCGCGTTGGACAGCCGAAGCAACTGCCCTTCGTTCAGCCACCGAGCAAAAAAATGCGCAACTGCGCACCTTGCGCAGCGAGGTAGAAGCGCTGCGGGAACAGCGCGGCACGCTGCAGACGCAGATTGCCCGGTTGTCGTCTGACATCGAGCACCTGGAAGCGCAGTGCGTGCAGGATCTGAACCTGCCCCCTGCAGAACTACGAGCGGACGAGAGCATTGCTGCCATCGAACTCGCAGCTCTCGACGCAGCCGAAGAAGAGACGCGCACGCTCAAGGGCAAGCTGGAAGCCATGGGCCCAGTCAACATGATGGCGCTGGAGGAGTTCGAAGAAGCCTCGCAGCGGCACAGCTTTCTCGAGACGCAGCGGAAGGACCTGCTCGACTCCATAGCCAACACGCAGAGCGCCATCCGCGAGATCGATGACATTAGCAAGCTGAAGTTTGATGAAGCCTTTGCGGTCATCAACAAGAACTTCTCCGAGACTTTTGTGAAACTATTCGGCGGCGGTCAAGCCACCATGAAGCTGACCGATGAGAGCAACTCAGCCGAAAGCGGCATCGACCTGGTCGCATCGCCTCCAGGAAAGAAGATGCAAAATGTCCTGCTGCTCTCAGGCGGCGAAAAGGCGCTTACCGCACTTTCGCTGCTGGTCGGCATCTTCGAGTTCCAGCCCAGTCCCTTCTGCGTGCTGGATGAAGTGGATGCACCGCTCGATGAGACCAACGTAGGCCGTTTTGCCAGGCTGATCCACGAAATGAGCCGCGACACTCAATTCGTCATCATTACGCATCACAAGCGCACCATGAGCGAAGCCGACCTGATCTACGGCGTCCCCATGCAAGAGCCAGGTGTGTC
>CAXTJS010000238.1:0-3407 GCA_964244605.1 uncultured Terriglobus sp.
TGCCCTCATCTGCAATGGTGAGGGCGATGCCCTTCCGGTTGAGCGTGGCTTCGGTGGCGAGGATCGTGCGAATCAGGATGCGGCCGCCGCTCACGGTGGCATCAATGGCGTTCCCGAGCAGGTTGACGATGACCTGCCGGATCTCGCCCTCGAAGGCAAGCAGCGAGGTGCCGGCACGAAACTGCCGCTCCACGGTGATGCCCTGCTGCTTCAGCCTCGACTCGAAGAGCGCCAGCACGGTGCCAGCGAGCTCCTGCAGATCACTCTCGATGGCACGGCTCGCCTGCCGGTGAAAGCGCAGGGTCTGCACCGTGATCTGCGCCACGCGGTCGAGCTCCTTTTGCGCCATCTCTAGGTAGGTGCGGCCTTCTTCGGTAAGCTCGGTGTGCTGCACCAGAAAGAGGCAGTTCGTTACAGCCGCAAGAGGATTGTTGATCTCATGCGCGATGGAAGCGGCAAGCCGGCCGGCGACGGCCAGCTTCTCGGTGCGGCGCAGCACCTCTTCGCTCTGCTTCTGCTTGGTTCTATCGACGAGAAAAGCGGCCACTTGCCGCACTTCACGCGGCTGATCAGGGTTCAGGTAGGCCGCGCCCAGCAGCACATCGGCTGCCGTGGAGTCCTTGCGTAAGACACAGGTCTCTACCGGAACATCTGCCCTCAATGTGCCGCCTTCCTGTAAGAAGGCTCGCAACTCGGAGCCTAAGGCAGCAAGATTTATCCCGCCATCGAGCAGTTCGGCAGACGTGTAACCCAGCAGCGCGGCTACGGCTTCGTTCGCATAGGTGATGCGACCCGCGGCGTCACTCAGCAACAGGCCGATTGGCATCGCATCCACCAGCCGGTGAAAACGCGCCTCACTCGCCTGCAGCGCCTGCTCGGCCGCGATGCGTGATCGGCGCGCCTGCGCCTCCCGCAGCTCACGCTCGAGCGCCGGCACGAGGCGTGCCAGATTCTGCTTAATGACGAAGTCCTGTGCTCCGGCGCGCATGCTGGCGACGGCCGTCTCCTCTGACATGGCGCCGGACATCATGATGAAGGGAACGTCGATGCCGCTGTTGCGCAGCAACTTCAGCGCCTCGGGACCACTGAAGTTGGGCAGGTTGTAATCCGCGAGCACAATGTCCGGCGGGACTGAGGCAAACAACGCGGCCCGCATATCAGGCCCTGTCTCGACGCGGCGTATCTCCGGTGCAAAGCCCGCCTTGCGCAGATGCCGCTGCAGCAGCAGCGCATCGTCGGCATTGTCCTCAACCAGCAGGACGGAAAGCGGTCTGGCGTCTAACTCTTGGGCGGGCATTCGTTCAGCACCAGCCAGTACATGCCGAGCTGCCGGGTGGCCTCGGCAAAGTCGCTGAAGTTGACCGGCTTGCGAATGTAGCTGTTGACGCCCAGGCTATAGCTGCGCACCACGTCACGCTCCTCGTCCGACGACGTGAGCACCACAACCGGCAGCATGCGCGTTGACTCCGACTCGCGAATGCGGCGCAGCACCTCGAGCCCATCCAGCTTCGGCAACTTCAGATCGAGCAGAATGACCTGCGGCTTAATCGGGTTCTCGCCGAAAAGCAGGTTAATTGCTTCTTCACCATCTCGCGCGATAGAGACCTCGTTGGCGATGTTCGACTTCTTCAGCGCACGAATCGTGAGTAGCTCGTGGTCTGGATCGTCTTCTACCAACAAAATCATCTTGGTCTCTGCCATGCAGTCATCCTAGAGTAAACCAGAATCTTGCGCCATTTCCGACTTCGCTCTCGGCACGGATGTGGCCGTGATGGCGACGAACCACGCGCGCAACGGTCGCAAGTCCGATGCCCGAACCCTTGAAATCCTTGTCGCCATGCAGGCGGTTAAAAGCATTGAAGAGCTTCTCAGAGTAGTGCATGTCGAAGCCGGCGCCGTTGTCTTGGACAAGATAGGCCTGCTGACCAGTGTCAAAGGAGACGCGAATGTGGCTCTCTGGCTTCTTAGAGCTGAACTTGACCGCGTTGCCCATCAGGTTTTCGAGCGCCACCTGCAAGAGGCTTCGATCTGCGTTGGCGCGCATATCCGGTTCGATCTCAAAGTGGATCGTCTGACTCGGGTTCTCGTCGCGCAGATTCGCCGCGACCGTCTCCGCGATGTGCGATACGCTCACGTCCTCGCGAACGACCTCGGCTCGAGTAATGCGTGAGAGCTGCAGCAGCGCATCAATAAGCCCGCCCATGCGCTGCACACCGGCACGCACGCGAGCGATGTAGTCGCGTCCCGTTGCATCCACGGCGTCGGTATAGTCCTCCTGCAGGGCAAGGCTGAAGCCATCAATGGTACGCAGCGGCGCGCGCAGGTCGTGCGAGACCGAGTAGCTGAAGGCCTCCAGCTCACGATTGGTGCTCTCCAGCTCAGCGGTCCGAATGCGGACACGGTCTTCCAACTCGCGGTTAAGGACCCTGACCGCTTCGGTATTGCGCGCGATCTCCTCGTTCGCTTTGGCAAGCCGCTCTGCGGCATCCTCTGAGGCAAAGCGAAGCTCACGTTGCCGGACGAGATACCAGAAGACGAGCAGTAGCAGGAGCAGATCGAGTGCGCTGGCGAGGCTGATGGCAAAGAAGGCCAAGGTGCCGCTCCGCTTTGCATCCTCGATGCGGATGGTCAGCAACCGGCGCTCCTCGGACTCCATCTGGTCGGCGACGTTGCGCAGTTGCGTCATCTGCTCAAAGCCGGTACCGCTTACCATCATGGCGCGCGCGGCGTCGTAGCCGTGCGAGCGTCGCGCATCGATGCTGCCCTGCAGCATGGCAAGCCGTTGCTCTACGATCGCACGCGCGGCGACTGCGTTTGGCCGCTGATGGGCGTTGTCCTCTGTTTGAATGCGGAACTCGTCCAGTTCCCCAGGCAGCTCACGGCGCGCGTCGTTGTACGCCTTCAGATATTTGTCTTCGCCGGTAATCAAGTAGCCGCGGGTGCCCGTCTCCGCATCTTTTGCCGAGCTCATCATGCGCTCGACGTCGCCGATCACCTGCCAGGTATGCGCCAGCCATGCCTCACTGCGCAACAGCGTCTTCACCGATGCCACGGCGAACCACGTATTCAGAGCGATGACAGCGATTAACCCGAGCAGTGCAGGCAGATTCCTGCCGCGATCTTTAGGCCTGTCCACCTGTGCTTAGAGGCAGATGGAACGCCAGAAGATGCCGTGTGTGGGTTCGGAGTACCGCAAGAGTGATCAGGTGATTGGTGGACGCGGTAGGAATCGAACCTACAACCTGTCGATTAAGAGTCGAATGCTCTGCCAGTTGAGCTACGCGTCCAGGGCTGGTTCGTGCCGAGCGCGCAGATAGAGCCACGACAGTCGGAGAAGGAGCAGGCGCTCCAGATTCCAGCGAGCGCTCTCGCGCTACTTGATGAATATAACACGCCGGGCGGAGGGG
>CAXTJS010000239.1:0-3284 GCA_964244605.1 uncultured Terriglobus sp.
TGGTGCTCAAGTACCGGCTCGGGCCCACGTATCACCATCCCGTTGAACTGCACGACGCGCAGCGTGCAATCCGCTATGCGCACTCGCACGCCCGCGAGATGGATGTTGCGCTAGACCATGTCGGTATGTGGGGCTTCTCTGCAGGCGGGCACCTTGCCGCCACAGCGGGAACGAAGTTCGATGCAGGTGATCCCAACGCCGCCGACCTTGTCGACCGCGCTTCGAGCCGGCCGGACTTCCTGGTCCTCGCGTACCCAGTCATCTCGATGGAAGACGGCGTTGCGCACGCAGGCTCGGTGAAGTATCTGCTTGGTGATTCACCGGACGCTGCGACGAAGTCGCTACTCTCCGCAGATGAGCAGGTCACGCCGCAGACGCCGCCGACTTTCTTGTTCTCAACAACCGATGACGCGGTCGTGCCGGTGAATAACGCCGTGCTCTTTTACCAGGCACTTGTCCGTAACAAGGTGCCAGCGGAGCTGCACATCTACCGCAAAGGCAACCATGGGTTAGGGCTGGCGCAGGCCGACGCGGAAGACAGTGGCTGGTCTGACCTCTTGAGCCACTGGATGCACGAGAACGGGTGGGCGCAGTAGGCAGCTACTCGTAGCGTAGCGCCTCCGCCGGCAGGATGCGTGCCGCTGCGGAACTGGGGTAAAGCGTTGCCAGCAGTGCGGTAGCGAGTGAGACGGCGCTCACGATCAGCCCATCGACTACGCGCGGCGCGAACGGTAGCGAGTCGATGGAGTACACCTCCGCCGAGAGATGGATGAAGCGATAGTGGCCGCCGGCCCAGGCGGCCGCGTATCCCGCAAGCAGCCCGACGCACGTCCCTGTGAGCGAGATGAGCAGGCCCTGCGCCAGAAAGATGCGGCGCACCTGGTCGGGCCGCACGCCGAAGCTCATCAGCACGGCGATGTCGCGCGTCTTTTCCATGACAAGCATCGTGAGTGCGATCAGAATGTTGAGCGCGGCAACGCAAATGATCAGGCCGATGACGATGAAGGTGACGACCTGCTCCAGCCGCAAAGCGCGGAAGAGCTCTCGGTTTTGCTCCATCCAGTTCGTTGTCTGATAGCCCGACCCCGCCGCCTGTTCGAGTGAGCGCGCGATGGTGGCGGCCTGGTAGAGGTCGTCTACCTTGAACGAGAGCACTGAGATGAGGTCGGGCTCGCTGAAGACGCGCTGCGCGTCCGCGAGCCGAGTAAATGCATAGCTGGAGTCGTACTGATAAAAGCCGGAGTGGAAGATGCCCGCCAGGCGGTACCGGGCAAAGCGCGGCTGCAAACCCAGCGGCGTGAGCGAGCCCTGCGGGCTGGTGACCAGAACGGTGTCGCCCGGCTTCGCGCCGAGCGTCTCGTCCAGGTCTGCGCCGAGCACCACCGGCGGCAGTGCGGAAGGCGCGTCCGAAGAGAGCGCATCTGCTGAGCCTTCGCGCACGGTCTGCAGCAGGTCTGAGACGGAGCGCTCATCCGCGGGCACGACGCCCTTGATAAGCGCGCCACCGCTGCGCGGGCCGCGCGAAATGAGCACCTGTCCATAAAGGCCCGGCGCCGCTGCAACAACATGCGGCTCCGTTCTAAGCCGCTGCAGCAACGTGCGCCAGTCCCGGATGCCGTCGCCTGCGACGCGCATCAGTTCGATGTGCGCGGTAGAACCTAAGAGCCGCGCCTGCAGGTCGCGGCGCATGCCGTTGGTGATGGCAAGCGCGATGATGAGCGAGGCCACACCCGCAGCGACACCCACGACCGAGATCGCCGTGATGACGCCGATCACCGCCTGCCTGCGCTTGGCACGCAGGTAGCGCGCAGCGATAAAAAGCTCAAAGCGCAACGTGCCACTCCAGCCTCATCGCGCGACGGCCTTCACGCTCACGGCGTTCTCATTACGGTCGAAGACGCGAATGGCAACCGTATGTTCACCCGTGCCCGCAGAAGGCGCATCGACAACATAGCGTTCCGAGAGCGCATCGCTCAGCTTGCCGAGAGGCTCAAGGTACTGCCACGGTCCGGCATCGATGGAGAACTCCGCATGTGCGATCGGTGAGGTTGCGTCGCGCGCCTCGAAGGTCGCGTGCAGCCTGCCGTTCTGCAAGGTCGCGGTCAGCGCTCCGGGTATGGGCGGCGTGGTGTCGATGGTGAACGGGGCAGAGATGCGCTCGCCCTGCAACGTGTCGCCATCCATGTGCACCGGCGCGTCACTTGCCACGACGCGCAGCTCGTAGTCGCCGTCCGGTAGCAACGCACTGTCGAAGGACCACACGCGCTCGGAGAGGTGGTCCTTGATCAGGTGCCACGTCTGCTCATGCACGTCGCGGAAGTAGAGCGCGAACATCAGGTCGTCGTTGTTTGGGTCGCGTGCGATCCAGCGGGCCGTAACGGCCGTGCGGTCGCGTTGCGCAAGCAGTGGGCCGGGCATCGCTTCCGCTTGAGGCGTAGCTGGTGTGGCGGCGCGAAAAGAGACCGGCACGACCGGGTTGGGCACGGCTGGCGGCTGCGGCGCAATGCGGGCACCCGGCTGCACCACGATGTCGTCCACCACGGGCGGCAGATTGCGTGGCAGATAGTTCACGGTAACGGCACTGAGCATGCTGCCTGGCCGCAGTACGGCCTTCCACTGCAGGTAGCGAGCCGTGGGTACCGGCAAGGGGGACTGGTTTGCCGCGACCGGCTTCCAGTCCGACCACAGATCGCCCAGCGCGCTACGCACATTCTCTACGTTGCCCGACCGGGCGAAGAGATCGACGCCCTGGGTCGAGCCACGCATCTCCATGCGTCCCCACAGTGTGGCGACATCGCCGTCGAAGACGTCAGAAAGATATGTGGCGTCACCCGCAGCGGAGTCGCTCAAGGCAAGCAGCTTGCCACTGTTTGCCGTCGCGATCACCAATCCCGCCTTGTCAGCTGCGAAGGCGACCGCCTGGTTCGCCTCCACATGGGCGACATCCGTATAGAGACCGGGCTGCGCCGGATCCATGCGATAGATGTGGCCGTGGTTGCCGGTGGCGATGAAGAGCGCGCCATTGTGGAAGTTGAGCGCGTAGGTCACGTCGTCGCGCAGGGTAAGCAGACGCTGCGGCGTACCGTCCGGCGCGATTCGATCCACGGCCGAGCCGTTCGGTACGACGGCGTTAGTCGCGGCGCTTACGGACGAGCCCGGCTGCTGAAAGGTGATCGGCACGCGCGGCTCGCCGGAGGCGGGCAGAGGCGGCAGTGCGGGCGAGCGGCGGTCGCCCACGGCAGCGACATACAGGTTGCCGGCCGGGTCCTGCGCGAGCGAGGGGA
>CAXTJS010000240.1:0-3279 GCA_964244605.1 uncultured Terriglobus sp.
GAGAAAGGGAGGGAGCGGTGGCCTTCAGGCCACCGTAACTGCTACGGAAAAAAGGGGCTTCAGCCCCGGGTAACCTCCTCCAGGGCTAAAGCCCTTTTTCTCGAAGCTTTTCCGTGGCCTAAAGGCCACTGCTCCCTCCCACTCGATCATCAAGCGCTACCTAGTTCGTCCGGAGCAAACGCACCGGCAAAAACAGCACCGCGCTCACCAACGCAAGCACGCCCTTAACTGCAACACCAACAATGCGGAACGGCAGAAGCAAGAGCCACACGACCGGGTACAGCACCAGCGCGGCCAGAGCCACGGGCCAACACAGCACACACAGCACGCAGAACAGCAGCAGCTTCAACACGGCGAGCGACCTCTGAAAGCAGATACGCCGCAGAGGCCGCCGTGGTTCCAGATCCGTTGCGAGACCGCGCTGAAGCCGGCTCGTGCTTCATGTGTGTGCCGCTCTTACCGTGTACCGAAGCGCACCACCAGGCCTCCGCCGATACGGAGGTTCTCCTGCGAGTTGCCGCTCAGCGTGGGCAGCTGCGTGTGCAGGTAATCCACCTGTACTGGGCGCACCGCGAAGTGCTCGGTCAGCCGGAAGTCGACACCACCACCGGCGAGCACCGCAACAGAGCTGGCCGAAGTCTGGCTGCGGTTGTTGCCTGTGAACTGCGTGTTGAACGCTCTCGCTTCTCCGCCCAGCACCTCGCCGAAGAAGGTCAAGCGGCTGCCGCGCGGGTGAAAGGCATACTGCGGCCCGAAGACATAGGTCACCAGGTTGATGGAGTTCGCATTGTCCGTGCGGTTTGAGGTGCGGCCGCCGAAGACGTCCACGGCAATGCGCAGCCCCTTGTAGGCGCGGCCGGAGAACTGCAGCGCGCCACCGCCTTTGAGCCAGAAGCGGTTGTCTGTGACGGAGTGCTCGAAGTTCGTTGCCTGGTAGGTAAGGCTGATTTCGGCGGCAGGTGGCTTGTCGGCTTTCACTGTGGCGGGAGCCGGCTGTGCATAGGGTTCGGGGACAGATTGCGCGGTGAGCGTTACGGCGAAACCAAGCAGGCCAGCGATCGTGAGTGTGGCAGGAAGGGCGAAGAAGGCGACACGCTGCAAGCAGGTGCTCCTGTACGGTATTTGGCTTCCAAAAGCGGGCATCACCTGCTTTGCGCGTTTTGACGTACCGCTTTTGCAGGTGTCAACCACCTTCGCGGAGATGAATAGGGGGTAACTGAGTCACCGCCGCGCCGCGCACGTTGCGAGAACTTGGCGACCGTTGCGTTCGCTCTGATGGCTTTCTGCGGCAGCGATGGTCGTGAGGTCATCTTCGATACCATCAGCGCTATGGCTCTTTTCCTGCCGCTTGCGCTGCTCGCCGACGAACTCGCCGCCACCGGCAGCCGCCTCAAGAAGCGGGCCGACATCGCTGCCGCGTTGCTTGCGGTGCGCGATGCTGGTGGCGCGCGCGATGCCGGTCTGTTTGCCATGTACCTCTCGGGTGCGCCCTTCCCCGAGGCTGACCCGCGCAAGCTCAACATCGGCGGTGCCATGATGACGCGCGCCGTGCGCAGCATCACCGAGCCGACGGAGGCAGCGTTCACCGCAGCCTTTCGCCGGCATGGCGACATGGGCGCGGCAGCGGGCGACCTGTGGGCCGAGAAGGGCCACGCGCCCGAGCCGTCGATCGAGTTCTCCGAGATCGAGCGCGACTTCGCCGCCATCGCCGTGGCGAAAACCACGGCTGTCCGCCAGCAACTGCTCACGACGCTGCTCACCCGCGCCACGCCGGTTGAGGCCAAATACCTGATCAAGCTGATGCTCGGCGACATGCGCATTGGCGTGAAGCAGGCGCTGATCGAAGAGGCCGTCGGCGTGGCCAGCGAGCAGCCGCTGAGCGATGTGCGCAACGCCGTGATGCTTGAAGCCGACCTGTCGGATGCTGTCGTGATGGCCTTCGAAGCACGGCTCGGCGAAGCGCGCATGCGGCTCTTTCATCCGCTCGGCTTCATGTTGGCTTCGCCGGTGGACACACCCGAGGAAGCGGTAAAGCGCTTCACCGCGACACCAAAGGCGGCGAAGGAAGCTGCCGTATCCGTCGAGCCAGCAAGCGCCGCCGAACCTTCGCCGCAGGACGATGCGGAGCGCGAAGCACGCGGTGCTGCGGCAGACGAGGTCATCGTCGACGAACTCGAGCAGGAGCAGATTGCGCTCGACGCCCTCCACATCGAGGCGCAAATTGAGGACAAGTACGACGGCATGCGCGTGCAACTGCACTGCGGCGATGCGTCGCAGCCGGGCCGCGTGGCGCTCTACTCGCGCAACCGTGAGGACGTGACGGTCAGCTATCCCGAGATCGCCGAAGCCTTCGCGCACGTGAACTCCGAAATACTTAGGACTCATGTCAAAACCCATGTCCCAGACGCGGGACATGGGGCACACGACAGCAATGGTGCGTCAGAAGCGAGTGAAGCGGGCATCATCCTCGATGGCGAGGTACTGGCGTGGGACGTGCGCGAGCAACGCGCGCTGCCCTTTGCCGTGCTCAGCCCGCGCATCGGCCGCAAGCGCGTGAACAACGAGGTGCGCACGGGCACGCCGGTGGTCTTCATGGCATTTGACCTACTCTTCGCAGGCGGATCGCTGCTGCTGGATCTACCGTTGCGCGAGCGCCGCGCACAGCTTGAGGCGCTCGCGGCAAAGCTGCAGCCGGTGACGTGTTCGCCGCTGGAAGCCGCAGCACCGTTGCCCAGCGGCGGCTTGTTTGTCGATGCGGGTGAGGCCAAGCCCAAGGGAGAACAGCGGCTGCTGCTCTCACCGGTGAACCTCGCCACCTCCGCCGATGACCTGGACCGCGCCTACGTTGCGGCGCGCGACCGCGGCAACGAGGGCGTGATGATCAAGGCGTCCGGCTCGCTCTACCAGCCGGGCCGCCGCGGCCTGAGCTGGCTCAAGCTCAAGCGCCACCTCGACACGCTAGACGTCGTCATCACCGGCGCGGAGTACGGCAGCGGCCGCAAATCGCAGTTCCTCTCGGACTACACCTTTGCCGTGCGTGACGAACACGGCGACCTGCAGAACGTGGGCAAGGCCTACAGCGGCGTGACCGACGTCGAGATCACCGGATTGACCGAGTGGCTGAAGGCGCACACGCTCGTAGACTACGGCCACCACCGCTCCGTCGAGCCGGAGATCATCCTCGAAGTTGCCTTCAACAACATCATGCGCAGCGACCGCCACTCGAGCGGCTTCGCCCTGCGCTTCCCGCGCATCGTGCAGATCCGCCGCGACAAGCCG
>CAXTJS010000241.1:0-1925 GCA_964244605.1 uncultured Terriglobus sp.
CCGCTTTGGCTTTGGCAACACGGCTGTTTTTGTCGTTCAGATTGCCGAAGAGGATCGCGTCGGTCGGGCAGGCTTCCTGGCAGGCCGTGATGATTTCGCCATCGCGTACCGGCCGGCCTTCCTTGTCTGCCTCAAGCTTCGCGTACTCGATGCGCTGGATGCAGTAGGTGCACTTCTCCATCACGCCACGCGAACGCACGCTGACCTCGGGGTTGCGCATGAACTTGAGCGACTCCGTGTCGTAGTCCGCATAGAGCAGGAAGTTGAACCTGCGCACCTTATACGGGCAGTTGTTGGAGCAGTAGCGGGTGCCCACGCAGCGGTTGTAGACCATGGTGTTGATGCCTTCAGGCGTGTGCACCGTGGCACCGACAGGGCACACCTGCTCACAGCCCGCGTTCTCGCAGTGCTGGCACATCATCGGCTGAAAATGCGCCTTGGGCGCGTGCAAATCGCCCTCAAAGTAGGTATCGATACGCAGCCACTGCATGTTGCGCCCGATCTTAACCTGTTCGCGGCCGATGACGGAGATGTTGTTCTCCGCGTAGCAGCTCACCACGCAGGCGTTGCAGCCCACACAGCTGTTCAGGTCGATCGTCATGCCCCAGGCGTTCTGGATCGCGTTCGCCGACTTGTCGTACTTGTCGTAGTCCCACGCGTGCGGAAAGAAGCTCTCTTCCTTGTCGGGTGTCTCGGCAAGCAGGTTGCCCTCGTGCGCAAAGCCGGGTGTCTTCTTCGCCTCTTCGAGCGTGGCCGTGCGGATGATCGCGCGCTCCATCGCCTCGTGGCCCGGCAGGGACTCATTGCCGTTCGGTGCCTTGTGCTGCAGGTCGCTCTGCGCCATCTTGCCGCGCTGATCCATGGAATGCACGCTGGTCACGCACAGGTCGTAGCGCTCGCCCGTATTCCTCAGCTTTGCGCCAGTCGAGACGTATGGCGTGGCCGCGCTCTGCAGCTTGTAGGCGTTTGCGCCAACGAACTGGGCGTTGCGACCGTACCAGCGTCCCTGGCCCAAGTGCACGGTGACGACGCCGTCCGGATGACCAGGAACCATGAGCGGCGGAAACTTCACCTTTTGGCCGTTGACTTCGAGCTCGACAAGCTCGTCTTCCTTAACCTTGAGCTCCGTCATGGTGTTCATGCTCATCAGGGCGGCATTGTCCCAGCTCAGGTGGGTGATCTGGCGAGGTACTTCCTGCAGCCAGCCATTGTTGGCAAAGCGGCCGTCATAGGTGCCGGGGTCGGCCTTGAAGGAGATCTCCAGACCGCCGTTGCTTGCCGGTGCCGGGACAGTCGATGCGGTAGTGGATCTGGCGATGCCGCTGGACCTCGGCTGGAAAGCAGACCCTTCCACCCAGCCATCGTGCAGGGCCTTGCGCCAGCCTGCCTCGGCATCACCCTTCAGGTAGGTCTTGCTATTTGCCTTGACGATCTCGAACGACGACAGGCCCGCATTGTCGAGCAGCGTCTGCATCACGTCGTGCGCCGTCAAGCCACCATAGAGCGGGTCGATCATCGGCTGAATGACGGTGATGGAGCCGTCGTACGAACGCGCGTCGGACCAGCTCTCAAGGTAGTGCGCCTGAGGGATGTGCCACGTGGCACCCGCGGCGGTTTCATCGGGGTGTGAGCCGAGGTGCGCGGTGAACGGCACCTTTGACGCGGCCTCGCCGAAGTGGAGGTCAGCAGGCGTGGAGTACGCAGGATTGCCGCCAAGCACCACCAGTGCCTTTACCTGGCCGGCGCTCATGGCACCCACAAGGTTGCGCAGATCGGCAAACTGCTCCGTCGGGATTTCCGCAACCGGCTGCGTGTAGATCACGGTAGAACCGGCCGCGCCAAGCTGGGCGTTGAGCGCTGCAATGTCATGATCAAAGGTGCTGCTGCGCTCATTGAGCTGATCGAGCAGGTGCTGCCGATCCCCA
>CAXTJS010000241.1:1935-3271 GCA_964244605.1 uncultured Terriglobus sp.
CGACGGCCTTGCTGCCCGCCTTCTTCAAGTCGGCGAGCAACGCGGCGAAGTACTTCTGCCCATCTTCGCTGTCGCCGAACGAACCGCCGCCGGCGAGCGCCGTGGCGAAGCGGTCGATGTCGCTGGGCTTCAGACCGAGGCGGTGCTCGGCCTTGGCACCGGTCACCGTGGGCATGCTCTCCACGACGTAGAGCCGGTTCATCGGCTTCGCGTCCGTGCTGCCCTCGTAGCGGTGGCGCGCGGCATACGCGGCGCTCAGCGGCAGAAAGCCCGGAAAGGCGTTCGACGAGAGGAAGTCCGCGTCAAGCGCCAGAATGACGTCGGCGTTCTCAAGCTTGTACTGCACATCAACGTACTCGCCGAAGGCGGCCTTCGACGCGGCGCGTGCATTGTCAAAGTTCACCGGCTCCCACTGCACGAGCTTCGTGCCGGGATACTTTGCCTGTACCTGCTTCCACTGCGCGGCAAGCGTGGGCGAGGTGATGGTCTCAGTCAGGAAGACGACGCCCTGGCCGCCCTGCGTGGACTGCACCAGTTCCAGAAACGCGGTCTGAAACTCGCCGAAGTCGGAGTTCACACTCTGACCCGCTGTGTGCTTGATCACGTGCTTGGAGCGGTCCGGGTCGTAGAGGTCGAGTAGCGTCGCCTGGGTAAACAGGTCGGTCTTGCCCTTCGACATGGCGTGCTCGGGATTGCCGTCGATCTTGACCGGCCGGTACTCCTGGCTCTTGATCAGCACCGGCACCGCACCGGTTGAGAATGGGTGCGCCGTGGCAAAGAAGTTCGGCTTGCCGAGGATTAGGTCCTGCGGCTGCTTGATGTAGGGATAGATCTCCTCGTCCGGCTGCTTGGTGCAACCGGTCACACCGGCCAAGGCCAGCGATGCGCCCATCACCTTCATAAAGCCGCGACGGGAGATGCCGTCCGTCAGCTCGGAAGCCTGACGGGGGAACTCCTCCTTGACCATCTCAAGAAAGCCAGGCGCGTCGACCAGGTCATCCAGGCTCTGCCAGTACTTCTTGCCGCCCTTTTTCCCGGCAGCACGTCCGTCCAGGCGTGCGCGCACTTCCTCAAGCGAAAGCTTCGCCGGCTTAATGGAAGTTACGATCGTTGCGCCCGCTGTCTTCTCTTCAACCATGCCGTTCCGTTCCAATCCAGTTGTCGCGTGTGCAATCTCTGCAGGGCTCATCGGTGGCATACCTCGCAGCTCTGCAGTTCGTGCGGGGAGCGGATGCGGTAATGGTCCGTCAGGTAGGTGCCCAGCGCCTCCTGCGAGGTGAACCTGGTGTAGCTGGCCGGCAGAATCGAACCGGTCTCTACGTCGGAGTAGGTCTTG
>CAXTJS010000242.1:0-3255 GCA_964244605.1 uncultured Terriglobus sp.
AGGCTGCCTTGGTCAACGCCAGGCTTGAGGCACCCATCGTGGCGAGCCGGTGATGCACTGCGGCCTGGATGTGGTGGGTAAGCTCAGCGAGCGAGCGCGTGGCCGTGGGTGTGGGTCCGGTGAGCAAGAGCCAATGGTTATCTGCGAGAACAACGCGAAGCTGAGAGGCGGCCGTGCTGGCCTGCATCGCCTCGCGAATAGTGCGCTCCGAACCGAGTTGCAGGTGTGAGCCGTCGTGCGAGAGTTCTTTGCACGTGCGATGCAGCACCGTCCAGCACTCCTCGAGCGTTTCAGCCGCGCTGAGTGCGTTACGAAGTTCTTCGAGGAAGATCTCGTCAGCAACGGCGCGGCGCAGCTTGCGGTGCGAAAAGGTCTTGCGGGCCGCGCTGAACTCCACGTAGCCGAGACGCCGTATGCCGAGCGCGACGAGAATGGCGAAGAGGAGGATGATGGCGAAGCCCATTTCGCGCCGGCCAAACGTCTGCACGAGTGCGAGCGATGCCGAAACGAAGCAGCAGCAATACAGCAGCAGAGCCGCTCCACGCGTACTGAAGCCAAGGGCGAGGACACGGTGATGGATATGACCGCGATCGCCCTGAAAGATCGGTCGGCGGCGCAGGAAACGTCTGCCGATGGAGAGGCTGACATCCACAAGCGGTAGCGCCATGACCATCAGCGGACTGACCATGCCAAGCATGCCGGCGTGGCCCTCCCACACGAGACCGACGCAACCGAGCAAGAAGCCGACCGTGAGGCTCCCACTGTCGCCGAGGAAAACCGTCGCTGGACTGAAGTTATAGCGCAGGAAGGCGAGCAGAGCCCCGGCCAACGGAGCAGTCGCCATGGCAAGGCCGATGTTGCCGCTTAGCAGCGCGACGAAGATCGTGGTGACTGTGGCGGTAAGACCGACGCCAGTGGCGAGCCCGTCCATACCATCAATGAGATTGACAGCGTTGGTACAGGCAAGCAGCCAAATAATGCTGAATACAAAGCCGAGCCAGTGCGGTCCGTGGATGAGTGTGAGCCGGGCGCCCATGCTGACCGCAAGCAGGGCCGCGATGAACTGGCCCGCGAGCTTCACCCGCGGACGAAGGTCGTAGAGATCGTCCGCAAGGCCGACGAGAAAGATGACGGCCACGGCCGGGAGCACGGCGCGCAAGAGGGCCGTGTGATTGACATAGAGCAGAGCGCCCGCGGGCAGCAAGAGATACACGAGGCCAAGCGCGGTGAAGTAGGCGAAGAAAATCGCGATACCGCCGGAGCGTGGAACCGCCGCAATATGAAACTTGCGGTGGCTGTCTGGCTCGTCAACCTTGCCGAGCCGAAGAAAAAGATTGCGCACGAGTGGCGTTGCCACAAAGCAGAGTACAAATGCGGTCAATCCGAGAGCAAGGACGATCATCACGGCGAGCTCCTAAGCAGCTTTTTCGCGAGCGTTCAGTTCCGGGGTTGGCTGCGGGAACGCAGCGGGAGAAGGAGAGGTATGTTGCTTTGCGGGGGTATGTGTTCCCCCTTCAAAGATTCGGGCCATGCGCTCTACAGCGATGGGCAGGTCGTAGTGCTGTTCCAGCGCAAGACGCGCGTTTGCGCCGGCGGTACGAACCTCGTTCGGGTGCGTGGCGAGATGCCGCAGCAGCCGAACGAGACCGTCGACATCGCCACCGTCAACATGCCAGCCACAACTGTGCCGCTCGATGGTAAGTGCGGGCGTGGCATCTGCCGGACCGACGAAAAGAAAGGGTCTGCCGGCGGCCATGATGCCGTAGACCTTGCTGGGCACAACGAGGCCGGAGCAGTTGTCGTGCTGCAGCACGACACCAATGTCGCCAATGCTGAGGCCTTCGCTGAGCAGGTCGCGGCGGACATAGCCGCGGAACTCTACGGACGAGAGTCCGTTTTGTTCGACCAGGGTCTGCAGTTCGGCCCTGCGGCCGCCTCCACCGACGAAGATGAAGCGGAAGCGTGGTTCATCTTGCAACTGGAGAATGGCTTGCGCAAAGGTATCCAGGTCATGTGCGAGACCGAGATTGCCGGAGTAGAGCAGGACAAGGTGGTCCGGGTTACCTGGGCGCGGCATCGGCGTAATGCTCTCCGCGCTGGACCAGTTCTCCGTGAGGTGGATCGACCTGGCGTCAATGCCGCGACGCAAGAGGCGCGCGGTCATGCAATCGCCAAGGGAGAGCAGGCCATCGGCGTGCTTGCGCGAGGTATCTGCAAGCAGCCCTACGGCTTTATCCAGTAGGCCATTCGCCTTGATGACACCAAGGTTCACTGCCACGTCGGGGTAGATGTCCTGTTCCCAGATGTAGTGGCGAGAGCCGCGCAACGCCTTCACAACGGAACCCACAAGAGAGAGCAGAGGCGGCGTCGTGAGGGAGACGACGACGTCCATGTGCGGCAGCGTGAGAGCTCTTGCAAGGGCGAGTGGGTAGAACGATGCGTACGACAGGATGCGACCGAGCTTGCCGCGTGCAAAAGGCATGGCCGCGACGCGGTGAACGGTCACGGGTGGCGCTTCACCGAGGGACTTCATCTCGGCATATCCACCTTGGCTGCAGAGCACGTGGACGTCGTGTCCGCGGTGTGCAAGACCGGTGGCGAGATCGGTCAGCTGCTGGCTGGTGGCTGAGGAGTCCGGCCAGAAGAACTGGTTGAGGAACAAGATCTTCATCGAAGCACCTCTGTCTTGCGAGGGTGTCTTTCGGGGGCGAAGACGCGCGAACGCACAAACTTCGCGGGGTTGCCGGCATGCACTTCGTAGTCCGGCACGGTGCCCGTGATGACCGCACCCGCGGCGGCAACGGCACACTCACCCAGAACCGCGCCCGGACCAAGCACAGACTTCGCGCCGGCCCACGACCCGTCCTGGCAAAAGATGGGTGCGATCATCAGGCCAAAGCAGGGATCGGACCAGTTGTGGTTTCCCGTGCAGAGATAGCTGCCCTGTGACAGGCACACGTTGTTGCCCAGGCGAACGGCTGTCAGGTTGTCAATCCAGCAGTGCTCTCCGATCCAGCAGTTGTTGCCGACCGTGAGGAACCAGGGATACTTCACCTCGACCTGTGGCTTGATCACGACGCCACGGCCAATGCGTGCGCCGAAGCTGCGAAGCAACAGAACACGAAAGCCACTGGAAGGGAACCAAGACGCATGCAGAAGCGGCTGGCCGACGAAGAACCAAAGCGTGCGCTTCCACATCGGACCCGGCTTGTACCAGGCGTTGTCGTAGTCCGCCAAACGAACGGGGCAGGGACT
>CAXTJS010000243.1:0-3203 GCA_964244605.1 uncultured Terriglobus sp.
CATGATCTGTTTCTGGTCCATGGGGCAAGGCAGACATCATCAAATCATGTGCTCAATGAAAGGCATGCTGACCTCATCATTCTTAGCAAGTGGGTTGTGACCGATAGTCGTTGTACGGGCATCGCCATCGGCTGCTCTCGCGCGCCAGGTGCCTCTTGCACCCGACGCTTGCGCCGGAGACGAGTTCGCTCGTCGCAATGGAGGCGCTTGCGGCGGGGACGCCAGTGATCGCCTATCGCTCGGGCGCGTTGCCGGAGATCGTAGAGGATGGCGTCACGGGTTTCTTGGTGGACGATGTTACGCAGATGGCGGAGGCAATGCGCGCGGTACACACGCTTTCGCCGGAGGCCTGCCGGCGCGCGGCCGAGGTGCGCTTCAGCGAGGAACGCATGGTCGCCGGTTACTTCCAGCTTTATGACAAGCTCCTCGCCGGGAGCGCGGCGCAGAAGCTGTATGCCTGACAAGACGTTGCGCATCGTGCGCACAACAGCAGAGCTGGAGCGGCTGCAGCCAGCGTGGGACACGCTGTGGCGGCAAGACCCGCAGGCCACCCCCTTTCAGGCGTCCGCGTGGCTGCTGCCGTGGTGGCGGGCTTTCGGACAGCCGGACCTGCGCGTCGTTACCATCTTGCAGGGCAACGCGCTCTGCGGCATGCTGCCGTTCTACATCTACCCGGACCCGGCGTCAGGCGAGCGCAAGCTGTTGCCGCTGGGCATCGGTACCAGCGACTATCTGGACGGCATCTTCAGCTCCGTCTGCTCGGCGGCAGACCTGGAGCAGGCCTTGGAGTTGCTGCTGAGCGAGCCGGGCTGGGACAGCTTCTATGCAACGCAGCTGCGTCCCGGCAGCAGGCTGGGGGAGGTGCTGGCGCATGCCGTTGCCGCACGCGGCGGCAGCCAGTCCGCAGGCGAGAGCTGTTCGCGCGGCGTGGCTTCGGCCATTGCTGACCTGCCACAAAAGATTCGGCGTAACGCGATGTACTACCGCAACCGCGCCCTGCGGCAGGGCCGTCTGGAACTGCATGTTGCGACAGAAGCGAACTGGCCCGCGGCCTTTGACGCGCTGCAGCGCCTGCATACTGAGCGGTGGATACAGCGGGGCGAGGCAGGCGTGCTGGCGGCCGAAGACGTGTTGCAGTGGCATCGCGAAGCATTGCCACCGCTTGCGCAGAGCGGCCTTCTGCGTCTCTGTTCGCTCTGCCTGGATGGCGAAAGGATCGGCGTCCTTTATTCGCTCATCGACCCGCCGGAACGGGAGCAGCGGACCCAATACTTCTATCTCACCGCCTTCTCGACCGCGCATGCAGAGCTGCGTCCGGGCACGCTGCTGCTGGCCTACGCCATCGAGCACGCCGCGGGTGAAGGCGTGAAGACGATCGATATGTTGCGCGGTGAAGAGGCCTACAAGCAGCTGTGGCATCTGGAACGCTGCTCGACGCAGAGCTTTACACTGCATGCTGCGGATGCGTATCCCGCGATTGCTCATTAGACCGGAGTTGGATTGAGTAGACAGGCACTCCCACCAAACATCGACAGACTTGTTGTGCGGTGGACGATCGGGAACGTGCGCGAGCGCGGCTTCGAGATGCTTCGGCTCTCTATCGCATGCGCGTACCACTTATTCGGACCACTTACAAAGTATGTGGTCTGCGTGAATAGTTTGACCGTGGAAGAAGCGGCGCGGCGTGTGGGTGTTCTTCCGGCTAAGGTTGAGTGGCTCGCAGTAACAAGCACCGACTTACCTTCTGTGCTGCGCGATTATTTCGACGACAGCGTGATCGAGGGGATGGGCTGGAAGCTCGTGCCGTTGCGCACCTACCCGGAGCGGTATGAGTTAGCGCTGGATAACGACTGCATCGTGTGGGCTTTGCCGGAAGCTGTGCGCCTGTGGCTCGAGTCCGATGACGCCTGCGTCTTTGCCGAAGACGTAGACCGCTGCCTGGGCAGCTTTGACGCTCTCTGTCCGCCGGGGCCGCTGAATGCAGGCATTCGCGGCCTCCCTCCGCATCGCGACTTAGGGCAGGCACTGGCAAATGTGTTAGCGAAAGTAGCGGAAGCCTCGGGCGGTACTCGGCAACTCACTGCGGAGATTGAAGAGCAGGGGCTGCAGGCTGCGGCGATGTTTGACTTAGGCAAGCCTATGCTGGTGCGCACAAGTGAAGTAAGTATCTGTTCGCCGTTTTGGCCGCGCTCGCCTGAGTTCGGAACGTGTGGGGCGCATTTTGTTGGAATGAATGCGGCGCATACACCGTGGAACTATTATGACAAGCCTGCGGATGAGTGGCTTGAGGAACACTGGCTCCGTTGCCGGCCTGAGTTATACCGCATCGCGGGTCTCGAGCTGCCGGGCAGCTAGCGCCTTTCTCCCGACTAAGTCACGAATCATCCGGCTTGCGCAAGATTGAAGATTTGATACTCGTGTGTCTTCTTTATCAATCGCGCGCCGGGCATTGTGGCGACCAGGTCTTCACATCGCGGCCAAAGCAGTACGATCACCACGTGACGCGGCTCCTCTTCCAGCGAGGCTTGCAGATTACCAAGCACCTGCTGCATCGTGGTCCGGCCAAAGGGATTGAACATGTAGAGAACGATCCTGCCCGATGGAAAGACGAAGTCGAGGGCGTCCTGCTCCAATGACAGGACTTCGCGGCAGCCGCCTATGCGCTGGCGAAAGCCTTGGATGTTAGCGTTAGCTTGATCGTGGAGCAGTTGTGAGCGTTCGACGCCGATGACCCGCCGGAAAGGCAATTCTGCTGCAACGAAGAGCGATCGCCCTTTGCCCGAGCCAAGGTCGACATAGCAGTACTCACTGATGTTTTTCAGCGTCGTGTCGCGGAGAGCACGCCGGATGTGCCGCGGCCGCGCGGGCTGGTAGATCTCGCTATCGCGAAACTGCGCCGCGGTAATCCCGGCGTGCAGCAGTGAAACGTTGCCCGATGTGCGCACGTTGCGGGTGCGGTCAAACCACTGGTCTTCGGCAAACTCTGCGACGTGGCGGAGTACGTCGCCGATGAAGTAGCGGAGCCGCGTGAGTGGACTCATCGACGATGAGGGCATCTCGACCTCACTGTGGCTAGAACTCTGCGCCCATGCTGCGTCATTTCGACCGGAGCGACAGCTTTATCGTCGCGTAGCGGAGAGATCTGTTGTGATCGCCCGGAGCGCGATTTGATATGCCTTTGGCGCATAATCCATGGCTTGAGG
>CAXTJS010000244.1:0-3173 GCA_964244605.1 uncultured Terriglobus sp.
TCTACTTCCGGCCGCCGTACTCCATCGATCAGGAGCCTGATACAAACGATCAGGCTGCGCCCGTCGAGCGCGTGCAGCAACTCGGCTACACCATCATCGGCGACAAGATCGACACGAACGACTGGGATGAGCACCCTCGCAAGACACCTGCGGAGATGGTGTCCTCGGTCCTGGAGCAGATTGCGAATGGTGAGCGCCGCCACGATCAGCGCGGCTCCATCATCCTGATGCACGATGGCGGTGGTGACCGCTCGGCTACGGTCGCGGCCTTGCCTGTGCTGGTAAACGCGTTGCGCGCACGCGGGTACACGTTTGTGCCGGTGAGTGAACTGATGGGCAAGACCTCGGCGCAGGTGATGCCGCCGATCAGCGGCTGGAAGAACAAGCTGCTTGCGGCTGTGGATTCCGTCGCCTTCTTTGGCCTTGCTTCGTTCAACCACTTTGTGGCCGCTGTCTTCTTTGTGGGCGATGTGCTCATGAGCGCGCGGCTCATCATCATCGGCCTCTTTGCGCTGGTAGACCGCTTCCGTAAGCGCAAGAACTATGCGGAGCCCGATTACCAGCCGCGCGTTGCCGTGCTCATTCCTGCGTATAACGAAGAGAAGGTGATCGTCCGCACGATCCGCTCGGTGATGATGTCGACGTACAAGAACATGCGCATCATCGTGATCGACGATGGATCGAAAGATCGCACCGCCGAGGTCGCGCGTGAGGCCTACCCTGCCGACATCGAGAGCGGTCGTTTGATCGTGCTGAAGAAGGAGAACGGTGGCAAGGCGGAGGCCCTGAACTTCGCATTAAACAGCTACGTCGATGAAGAGATCTATGTCGGCATCGATGCCGACACGGTCATCGCCCACGACGCTGTAGCGCGCCTGGTACCGCACTTCGCGAACCCGAAGATCGGTGCTGTTGCCGGTAACGCCAAGGTCGGTAACCGCGTAAATCTGTGGACGCGCTGGCAGGCGCTGGAGTACATCACCAGCCAGAACTTTGAGCGGCGCGCACTGGACCTGTTCGGTGTCGTCGTTGTCGTGCCCGGTGCCATCGGTGCGTGGCGCTTCGCACCCGTGCGCGAGGCCGGCGGCTACCACTCCAACACCGTGGCCGAAGATGCTGACCTGACGATGATCCTGCTGGAGAAGGGTTACGAAGTCATCTATGAGGACCAGGCACTCGCCTTCACCGAGGCACCCGTTAACGCCAACGGCCTCATGCGGCAGCGCTTCCGCTGGAGCTTCGGCATCATGCAAGCGGTCTTCAAACACATCGGTGCGGTGCGTAACCGCGTGGCCATGGGCCTGTTTGCGCTGCCCAACATCATCATCTTCCAGGTGCTCTTACCGCTGGTTTCGCCGCTGATCGATCTGATGTTTTTAGCCAGCGTCTTCCGCTGGCTTTACGACCGCCACTTCCATCCGGAGTCGACGAGTAACGACAGCTTCTTGAAGCTGCTCACCTACTTCCTCGCGTTCATGATCATCGATTTCTCCGCGTCCGGGTTAGCGTTCCTGCTTGAGCGTAAGCACCCGGCCAGCAAGGGCGATGCGTGGCTGCTGATGCACATCTGGATCCAGCGCTTTACCTATCGTCAAGTCTTTTCCGTCGTGCTGTTCAAGACGGTGAAGCGCGTGATCGACGGTCGCCCGTTCAGTTGGGACAAGCTCGAGCGCACCGCACAGATGAGCAAGGAGACCGACCGGATGCTGAACGGCGCGCCCGCACCAAAGGCCGCCGACCGCACCGCAGCGTAAACTTTTTGCATGGCGACGAACGCAATTCCTACGCTGCACGAAACCGACCCGACACAAGCCGCACACACCCTGCCCACCTTCGTCAACGAGGCGTTTCTCGACTTCAGCATCAGCGATGTGAAGCGCGGCATGCAGGAGGCTCTCCGCGCGGTGGAAGCGGAGCTCGGCCGCGAGTACCAGATGGTCATCGGTGGCGAGCGTGTCTCGTCCGGGGAGAAGATTCGGTCGGTTAACCCGGCGCGTCCGGCAGAGCTTATCGGCGTGCACCAGGAGGCGGAGGCGCAGCATGCGGAGCGTGCCGTCGCCGCGGCTGCCAAGGCATTCACAAGCTGGAAGACGACTTCGGTACAGGATCGCGCGGGGTTGCTGCTGCGAGCGGCAGACCTGCTGAGAGAGCGCAAGCTGGAGTTTTGTGCCTGGCTTACCTTCGAGGTCGGCAAGAACTATGCCGAGGCCGATGCAGACGTAGCGGAGTGCATCGACTTCCTGCAGTTTTACGCACGCGAAGCGCTTCGGCTCGACGGGGCGACCACACCCATCCAGTACCCGCAGGAGCGCAACCGGCTGCGCTACCTGCCCCTCGGCGTGGGAGCCGTGATAGCGCCGTGGAACTTTCCACTGGCGATCCTGGCCGGGATGACGATGGCTGCGGTTGTGTCCGGCAACACGGTCGTCGTGAAGCCGTCCGTCGATGCGCCGACGATCGCCGCGCGCCTGCTCATGTTGCTGGAAGAAGCCGGCATGCCGGACGGTGTCGTGAATTTGATTCAGGGCTCGGGCGAGCTTGCCGGGCGTACGCTCGTGGAGCATCCAGAGGTGCGCTTCATCGCCTTCACCGGCTCCAAGAAGGTCGGACTCGATGTGCACGAGCGTGCCGCGAAGCAGCGGCCCGGCCAGCACTTTCTGAAGCGCACCGTTCTCGAACTCGGCGGCAAAGACTGCATCATCGTGGACGCCGATTGTGACATCGACGCCGCGGTTGAAGGCGTGGCAGCATCTGCCTTTGGCTTCAGCGGGCAGAAGTGTTCTGCCTGCTCACGTGCTGTAGTGGATGCGCGGCTCTACGAGGTCTTCCTCGACAAGCTCGTCGAGCGCGTCTCAGAGATCAAGGTCGGTGAGCCGGCGCAGAACTTCGCCATGGGCCCCGTCATTAGCGAGACGGCCTTTAAGCGCGTGCTCGACTACATCGAAGTCGGCAAGCAGGAAGGACGCTTGCTAGCCGGCGGCTTCGCTCTTGAGAACAAGACAGGCGGCTGGTACGTGGCACCGACCATCTTCGCGGATGTCATGCCGACGGCACGCATTGCGCAAGAAGAGATCTTTGGACCGGTGCTGGCCGTCCTGAAATCCTCCAGCTTTCCGCAGGCGTTGGAGATCGCGAACAGCACCGAATATGGCCTCACCGGCGCGATCTACTCC
>CAXTJS010000245.1:0-439 GCA_964244605.1 uncultured Terriglobus sp.
CCATCATCTCGCTGGGCGACGGTATCGCCCGCATTCACGGCCTCGACAAGGTCATGGCCGGCGAGTTGATTGAGTTCCCCAAAGGCGTGGCCGGCCTGGCCATGAACCTGGATGAGGATCAGGTCGGCGCCGTGCTGCTGGGCGACTTCACCGAGATCAGCGAGGGCGACGAGGTCAAGCGTACCGGCAAGATCATGAGCGTGCCTGTGGGCGACGCCCTGATTGGTCGCGTGGTAAACGCGCTCGGCCAGCCGATTGACGATAAGGGTCCCATCGATACGCCGCACACACTGCCCGTGGAGCGCCTCGCGCCCGGCGTCATCGACCGCAAGTCCGTCACGGAGCCGATGGCGACCGGCATCAAGGCCATCGACACGATGATCCCCATCGGCCGCGGCCAGCGCGAGCTGCTGATCGGCGACCGCCAGACCGGCAAGAC
>CAXTJS010000245.1:449-3166 GCA_964244605.1 uncultured Terriglobus sp.
CTCGACACCATCATCAACTCGGCCAAGAACGACCTAATCTGCATCTACTGCGCGGTGGGCCAGAAGCGCTCGTCCGTGGCGCAGGTGGTGCAGACGCTTGAGGGTTATGGCGCGATGGCCTACACCATTGTCGTTGCCGCGACGGCCTCTGAGCCTGCGCCGATGTCGTACCTGGCACCCTACGCCGCGACCGCTATGGGCGAGTATTTTCGCGATAACGGCAAGCACGCGCTCATCATCTACGACGATCTCTCGAAGCACGCCGCGGCCTACCGCGAAATCTCGCTGCTGCTGCGCCGTCCGCCGGGTCGCGAGGCGTACCCAGGCGACGTGTTCTACCTGCACTCGCGCCTGCTTGAGCGTTCCTCGAAGGTGTCCGACAAGTTGGGCGGCGGTTCGCTCACCGCGCTCCCAATCATTGAGACGCAGGCGGGCGACGTGTCCGCGTACATCCCGACCAACGTGATCTCAATCACCGACGGACAGATCTTCGTCGAAACGGATCTTTTCAACTCAGGCATTCGCCCGGCGGTTAACGTCGGTCTCTCCGTCTCACGTGTGGGCTTCGCCGCCGCAATGAAGGCAACCAAGCAGGTGGGCGCAACGTTGAAGCTTGACCTCGCGCAGTATCGCGAACTCGCGGCCTTCGCGCAGTTCGGTTCCGACCTCGATCCGGCGACACAGAAGCAGCTGAACCGCGGTCAGCGCCTGGTGGAGATCCTAAAGCAGCCGCAGTTCCAGCCGCTCACCGCCGCGCAGCAGGTCTCCATCGTCTTCGCCGGCACCAACGGCCTGCTCGACGACGTGGACACGAAGCAGATTCAGTCCTTCGAGACCGGCTTCCATCAGTACATGGGCTCCACCGGCAAGAGCGTCCTTGACGACATCATGTCAAAGAAGTCGCTGGATGACGACATTAAGAAGAGGCTTACAGACGCGATCAACGACTATAAGAAGTCGTTCAAGGATGCGGCGCAGGACAAGCAACCGGCACTTGCAACGGCGTAGAGAAGTAGACTTCGTGTAAAAGGGAGGACAGCTCAATGAGACCCGAAGTAATACTGGCATCTCTAGCTGTTGCCCTGCCCACGATTACGGCCTTGGTCGGCATCTTGCTCGCACAGTCCAACTATTCCAAGCTGGAGACCCGGCTAGGTCAGGTGGAAAGCAGGCTGGACGCGAGAATCAGTTCTGTAAAGACGGAGCTGGATGCAAGGATCACCGCGCTCGAGAACCGCTTCCATGCGGACATGATGTTGGTGATCGGAAAACTTACCGAACTGGAAGTGCGCGTAACTCGCCTGGAAGAGAAGCAAAGCAGATAGATGGCAAACGTACTCGATCTCAAGCGGCGTATCCGCTCTGTCAAAAACACGCGGCAGATCACCAAGGCCATGAAGATGGTCTCGGCGGCAAAGCTGCGCCGCGCGCAGGAGCGTGCCATGCAGGCGCGGCCCTACGCGCAGATGCTGGCCAATGTGCTGCAATCGCTCGTGCGTCGCACCGACCTGTATGGTGGCGACGGCGTGGACGTGATGCATCCGCTGCTGGTCGAGCGCGAAGAAAAGAACGTGCTCGTCCTGGTAGTCGCGGGTGACAAAGGCTTCGCCGGCGCCTTCAATGCAAATGTCGGCAAGGCGGCGCAGAAGTTCATCGATAGCCGCCGTGCCAAGCGCCAGCCGACCGAGGAGAACCCTTCCGCGGGCGAGCAGAACATCGACATTGAGACCGTAGGCCGCAAGGCGCGCGACCTCTTCCGCCGCAAGTACCCTGAAGCCAAGTGGGAGCACAAGGAGACCGAGTACGACAACGGTCTCTCCAAGCACATTGAGGACATCCGCCACCGAGAGTTCCCCGTTGAGGTGACGCACGACCTTTCGAGTCTGCTGGCCAAGCTGAACTTCCCGGAAGTGGACAGCTGCGCGCACAGCATTATCGAGCGCTACGAGCGCGGCGAGATCGACAGCGTCTACGTCGTCTACAACGAGTTCAAATCCGTCATCGCGCAGCGCGTCGTCGTCGAGAAGGTGCTGCCCATCCGTAAGCTCGGCTCGCCCGAGGTCACGGTGCTGGAAGAAATGACCGAGGAGCAGAAGGAAGCTGCGGGGCGTGCCGCTGCGGAAGCCGGCATCTCCGTTAACGAGACCGAAGAGACCGCGCAGGAGAAGGAAGCCAAGAGCTTTGGTACCGCCGACGTGGACTACCTCTACGACCAGGCACCGGAGAAGCTCTTCCACCATCTGCTGCCGCGCTACGTGACGACGCAGATCTACCACGCGCTGCTTGAGTCTTCCGCCTCGGAGCACGCAGCCCGCATGACCGCGATGGACTCCGCGAGCAGCAACGCCAGCGACATGATCGACTCTCTGACGCTGACGATGAATCGGGTTCGTCAGGCAGCGATTACGAAGGAAATCATTGAGATTGTTTCAGGTGCTGCGGCGATCTAGCGCGAGCCCTGAAGAAAGAATTTATGGCAGAGAACATCGGTAAAGTAGTCCAGATCAGCGGCCCGGCCGTTGATATTCAGTTCGACGAGCACAACATGCCGCCGATTTATCAGGCGCTTCGCATCACCAGCGAGGGCTTCGACATTCCAACGCCCATGTCCGTCATCGTGGAGGTGCAGCAGCACCTTGGCGAGGGCCGCGTGCGCACCATCGCCATGGAAGCGACCGAGGGCATGGTCCGCGGCATGAAGGCGATCGAAACCGGCG
>CAXTJS010000246.1:0-3140 GCA_964244605.1 uncultured Terriglobus sp.
GAGAAGCTGCGCAAGTACGGTTTGTCCGAGACGGCGCAGGTGGGCTGATCGCCTGCGTCACAAACGTGTTCGGTTGGCATAGCTCGTGCATCGAGTGTCATTAAGCCGATAACGCGTTGGAAAACCGTCATGACCACTATCGATGTCAACAGCCTCCTGCTCCAGATGCGCCGCATCAGCGCGCAGACCGAGATGCCCGCCATACGCGGCGTGGGCGAGGCGGCAGGCGCCGAGAAGAGTTCCTTCGGTGATCTGCTCAAGCAGTCCATCGACGGCGTGGCCAAGACCCAGGAGAAAGCGGGCCAGTTGGCCGCAGGATTCGAACGCGGCGATCCCGGCATCGATCTGGCGCAGGTGATGATCCAGGGTCAGAAAGCCGACCTCTCGTTCCGCGCCATGACCGAAGTGCGCAACAAGATGGTCGATGCCTACAAAGAAATCATGAACATGTCGCTCTAAGCGGCATGCGTCTCCCGCAAGGACTGAAGTCGAACCATGGCAGATAACGGCGTAGCCAACACGGACAACAACGGCGGCAAGCGCATGGACTCGTTGAAGTCGCTGTCGCAGACGCCGGCGGCGCGTCAGCTTTTCATGCTGGCCGGTATCGCCGGTGCGGTCGCCATCGGCATCGCCGCGGTGATGTGGTCGCGGGCGCCGAACTACGGTCTGCTTTACGGTGGCCTTGAGCAGAAAGATGCCGCCGCCGTGACCCAGGCATTGCAGACGGGTAACACGCCTTACACGCTCAGCGCCGACGGCAGCTCCATCTTCGTGCCCGCGGCGGATGTCGCTGGCGTGCGACTCAAACTCGCGGGCCAGGGCTTGCCGCAGGGAAGTGCTGCCAGCGCCGTGCCACAGGCTGACTCACCGTTCGGCATGAGCGACATGGCCGAGCGCTCGCGCTACCAGTCCATGCTCGAGAACGATCTCTCCAGCACCATCGCCGGTCTGCAATCGGTGCGTGCCGCGCGCGTGCACCTCGCACTACCGAAGCCGTCCGCCTTCGTTCGTGACAACAAACCGGCCAGTGCCTCCGTCGTCGTTTCACTTTACCCGGGTCGCCAGATGGACCAGGGGCAGGTCGCTGCCATCGTCCACCTCGTGGCCGCCAGCGTGCCCGATCTCGACACGCGCCAGGTCTCGGTGATCGACCAGGCCGGCAATCTGTTGACGGTGAGCGACCCGGACAGCGCCTCGGCCATCGGCGACAGCCGCCTTCGTCTGTCCAACCGCATCGAGGCTACATACACCCAGCGCGTCGAAGACCTGCTGACGCCGCTGGTCGGTGCCGGCAAGGTGCGCGCCCAGGTCTTCGCGGATCTCGATTTCTCGCAGACCGAGAAAGCCAGCGAAACCTTCAATCACGACAACCCGGCGCTGCGCAGCGAGCAGACCAACAGCGAGACGCGGACCGACGCTGCCAACAACGGTGGCGTACCGGGTGCGCTGAGCAACCAGCCGCCGAACACCGGCGCGAACGCGACCGCCGCGAACCCTGCAGCGGGTGGGGCCGCAGGTGCCAAGGCCGGCCAGAACGCCGCGACGCAGACCGCGCAGACGCCGACACAGAAGACCGATAGCGCCACGCGCAACTACGAACTCGATCGCACGGTCAGCCACGTTACCGATCCTGCCGGCAAGGTCGCGCGCCTCTCCGTCGCCGTCGTCGTCGACAACAAGCAGGTGCCCGATAAAGACGGCAAGAACAAGAGCGTGCCGTTCTCGCCGGAAGAAATTGCCCGCCTGACCGAACTCACCAAGAACGCCGTCGGCTTCAGCGCTGCGCGCGGTGACAGCGTCAGCGTGATCAACGAGGCCTTCCGCGGCTCCATCGCCGAGGACGAGCCGCAGTCGACACCGTTCTGGGAACGTCCGGGCATGCTGGACCTGATCAAGCAGGGCATGGGCGTGATGATCGCGCTGCTGGTCGGCTTCTTCGTCCTGCGTCCTATCCTCAAGGGCCTGCTCAAGCCGGCGCCGCTGTCAATGAACAACGTGGCGCTCGCCGGTCCGATGCCGTCCGTGTCGGTCATGGTCGACGATGACGACATGACGCCCGACCGCGTGAGCACGTCGCCGCAGCTGGGTTCGCCCGCGCTGCTCGCGTACGAACAGAAGGTCGGCCTGGCCAAGCGCATGGCTGCCGAGAATCCGAAACAGGTTGCGCAAGTCGTGAAGAGCTGGGTATCCGACGATGGCGCTTGAACAGAAAGAAGCCCTGACGGGCGCGCAGCGCGCGGCGATCCTCTTGCTCACCCTGGGTGAGGAAGACGCCGCCTCCATTCTCAAGCACCTCGGCGCACGTGACGTGCAGGCCGTCGGTACGGCCATGGCCGCGCTGAAGAATGTCTCCAAAGAGCAGGTCGAAACCGTCCTGACCAAGCTCCAGGAAGACGTAGGCCAGCACACCTCGATCGGCGTCGGCACCGAGGAATACATTCGTCGCATCCTGGTCAACGCCCTGGGCGAGAACAAGGCAGGCGGTCTCATCGATCGCATCCTTCTTGGCCGCAGCAGCAAGGGCCTCGAATCGCTGAAGTGGATGGAGAGCCGCGCCATCGCGGAGATGATCGGCCAGGAACATCCGCAGATCATCGCGCTGGTCATGGCGCACCTCGAAGCCGACCAGGCCGCTGAAGTGATCGGTTATCTGCCGGCGCGTACGCGCAGCGACGTTGTCATGCGCATCGCCACGCTCGACGGCGTGCAGCCGCACGCGCTGAACGAGCTGGACGAAATCATGGAGCGCCAGTTCTCCGGCAACTCCAACAAGCTGAAGTCGGCCAGCGTCGGCGGCCTCAAGGCTGCCGCAGACATCCTCAACGCGATGGAAACCTCACGCGAGGCCGAGCTGATGGCGTCCATTCGTGGCATCGACACGGGCCTGGGTGAGCGCATCGAAGAGCTCATGTTCGTTTTCGACGACCTTGCCGATCTCGACGATCGCAGCATGCAGACCCTGCTGCGCGAAGTGCCGTCGGCACGTCTCATCACCGCACTCAAGGGTGCGGAAACCGCGATTCGCGAGAAGATTTTCGCCAACATGTCCAAGCGCGCGGCCGATATGCTGCGCGACGACCTTGAGGTCAAGGGTCCGGTTCGCCTCTCCGAGGTGGATGCGGCACAGAAGGAAGTGC
>CAXTJS010000247.1:0-3024 GCA_964244605.1 uncultured Terriglobus sp.
CGCCGCGAGTGGCTACCAGATCTACATCCGTAATGGAACTGCCTTTTAGCTTCGGAGCTACAGAGCCTCTGCATCTGAGCCCGGCACAACCTCAACGCCAGCTACATGCCGCTCGGCTTTATCTCGCCGGGTGCATCGTCTTTGCGGAGCGCGTGCTTCGGAGCGTTTGCAGGTTGGGGCGGAGCAGGTTCCGGTTCTTCGTGTTTTTGCGCGGCAGGAGGTACGTCACTCTGATCCTCTTTGTGGGGTGCAGCGGCCAGCAGGTTGCCCTGCCGTTTGCGCTGCTTCTCCACAAAGGTATCAACCACCTGCGCCGCCAGTAGGGCGGCATTCTTGCCCCAGTTGCCGTTTTCCCAGAGCACCGCCACCACAATGTCAGGATTGCGGCGCGGCGCGATGCCGACGAACCAGGAGTTCGGCTCCGTTTTTTTGCCCTTGCCCGAACGGGCAAGCGCATCGTGGCTCATCACCTGCGCCGTGCCTGTTTTCCCGGCAAAGTCGATGCCCTCCAGGTGAACACCAGCTGCCGTGCCGGTTGTGGTCACAGCGGCCATGCCCTCCGTCACGGTTTGCCAAGTGCCGGACGCGATCGCAACATCCTTGTCGCCGCTCCCCGGAAAGCTCTCGCGAAAGGCTTCACGCTGGTCGGCCGGGATCTCGGCCGGGAAGAGCACATGGGGCCGCTTGAGCGCGCCGCCCGACGCGATGCCGCTTAGCGCACGTGCCATCTGTAGCGGCGTTGCGGCAATGGCACCCTGCCCGATGCCGACGGAGATGGTTTCGCCCGCGTACCACTGCTGATGAAAGTTCTTCATCTTCCACTGCGTGCTCGGCATGGTGCCCGCGGCTTCCTCGGGCAGGTCGATGCCAGTCTTCTGACCTAGGCCGAAGCTCGTGGCGTAACGAGCGATGGTATCGATGCCCAGACGCTGCGCCAGCACGTAGTAAAAGACGTCGCAGGACCAAGGGATGGCATGGTCGATGTCGACGCCACCGTGGTGCGCGTCGCAGTGGTAATAGTGGCCGTAAAGGTCTATGCCGCCGCTGCAGTTCACGTGTTGCGTCTGCGCAATGCCCTCGGACAGGCCGGCGACGCTCATGATGATCTTGAAGGTGGAGCCGGGCGCGACCTGCGCCTGAATGGCCTTGTTCAGCAAGGGATGCTCGGGATCGGTGATGATGCCGTTCCAGTACGAGCGCGTCAGCCGCACCGCGAACTGATTCGGATCGAAGATCGGTCGCGAGACCATGGCCAGCACCTCACCGGTGTGCGGATCCAGAGCCACAATCGCGCCGTTCTTGCCTTCGAGCGCCTTCTCCGCAGCCATCTGCACGTCGAGATCAATGGTTAGCTTCAGATCCTGCCCCGGCTTTGCAAGCTCCTCGCCGAGCTTGCCAATCTCGCGGCCGTGGCTGTTCACGATCAGGTCGCGTGACCCATCCTGCCCACGCAGCAGCGAGTCGTAGGCTTGTTCAACGCCCGACTTGCCCACCACATCACCAGGTTCGTAAAACGCATACTTCGACTGGTTCAGATCCTGCTCGCTAATCTCGCCAACGTAGCCGATCAGGTGCGCCGCGAAGCCGTCACGCGGGTAGAGCCTGCGCTGTTCCTCAAGAAGCTGCAGCTCCGGCAGTTCGTTGCGGTGGGCTTCGATAAAGGCTTGCTCGTCCGGCGTGATGTCCGCCTTCAGCGGAATGGCCTCATACTTCGGCGCGTACTGGTAGTGGCGCAGCGTCTCTTCCACCTGGTCGGTCGTCAGGTGCAAACCGTCCGCAATCATGCGGACCTCTGCTTGCGGATCTTTCATCTGCTCGCGGAGCAGGTAGCAGGCAACGGACGAGTAGTTGTCGACGAGAAGCTTGCCCTCCCGGTCGAAGAGCTTGCCGCGTGGCGCGAGGATCGGCACCTTGCGGATGCGGTTTGCCTCGGCAAGCATGCGGAAGTCGCTGGCGTTTAGCACCTGCAACCGCCAAAGCCCGGTGAGCAGAATCAGCACCACGGCAGCGATCACATACTGCACGGTCGCCAGCTTTACCGGCGAAACCTTTTCCTCGCGGGAGGCCGGCCCTTGCGAAACGATTTCGGGTGGGTCTTCGTGCGGCAGCATATCCGTTTCCCAGTGTATGCGTGACGCTCTGACAGCAGAAAGGGCGCGATATCTCCGCGCCCTTTCCATTGCGCCCGAAGGCGACAGCTAAGCGGCCTTGGTGGCCAGGGTCTTCAAGCGCGCGTTCAAACGGCTCTTGTAGCGGGACGCCGTGTTGTCATGCAGCACGCCCTTCTGCACGGACTTGTCGAGCAATGAAACGGTTGCGCGGTACTGGTCTTTCGCAGCGTTCGCATCACCCTTGGTCAAGGCTTCACGCATCAGGCGCAGGGTGCCGCGCAGCTTGCTGCGGTTGGAACGGTTGACTGCGGCCTTGGCCAGCGTCTGCTTGGCGCGCTTCAGGGATGAAACATGATTTGCCATGACTTTCTCTTTTCTGGAGCCATGTAGACGGCTCGATGGCCGGCGCAGGCAGATTCGTCTCGCGGACGCACAGGGCACATCGCCGCTACGCTTCACGCAACCTTCTTACTTTACTGGACGGAGCGGCTTTCCGCAATGGAAGCCCGGGAACGCACAGTAGGCGTCTCGCTTGTCACGGCCAATTCACATTCCACTCACGTTGCAGCAACACTTGCCCGTCAGGCTGGTGCGTATGAGGCCAACCTACGTCGTCTCCACCGCGAAGCGGAACACCGCTCGCACTGCCCTTCTGTCGCTCGCCTTGGCTGCAACGCTGGCGGTGCCCGCCATGGCACAAACCACCACCGCCCGCCTGACCGGCACCGTGACCGATCCCGCCGGCGCCGTGGTGCCCAACGCCACGGTCACCATCACCAACCACGCCACAGGCCAGGTGCGCACCGTCACCACCAACGATGAGGGACTGTTCATTGCGGTTTCGCTGCCGCCCGCAGCCTATGACATCGCCGTAACGGCGGGCGGTTTCTCCTCTACCGAGCAGAAGAATCTT
>CAXTJS010000248.1:0-2685 GCA_964244605.1 uncultured Terriglobus sp.
CAATATTTGCTCCGCCCTGCTTCAAATGCGCGTCGAAGCGATCGACCTCACCCGTCTGCGAATCGCCGACGATGACGGTCGGGCGCATCACCGCGATGGGGATCTTCGGCCTAACCGACTACCTCGCTTCCACCAAGGAACTGCAAGGTGACTTTACCGCGCAGGTGCTGGTCAACGGCGCGGTCGCGGGGCAGAAGCACTTCGCCTCCGCCGACATTCTCAGCGGCAGTTCGCTCGGCATCGACGTGGATGCCATGCACCTGCAGCCCTCCGGCAACACGGTGCAGATCCAGCGGACGGACGGCAAGGGCCGCATCTACTGGTCCACCACCGCGACCTACTTCTCCACCGATAAAGCGGACTACCAGGCTGGCAAGCTCGCGCTCAATCTGACGCGCGACTACTACCGCTTGCAGCCCACGCAGAAGGACGGCAGGGTGATTTACACCATGCAACCGGTGACCGGCGGCTCTGTGAACATCGGCGATGTGCTCGCCGTGCACGAGGCCATCAACGGCTCGCCGATGCGCTACCTCATGCTTGAAGATCCCATCGCCGCGGGTACGGAGTTCCTTGCAAACACCGACGCGTACCCCATTGAGGGCAAGCCGAACACCTGGTACGAGTGGTACACCCGGCGCGAGTTCCGCGATGACCGCGCGGCGTTCTTTGTGAACGACTTCTCTGGCCGGCAAGAGGTCTTTTACCTGCTCAAGGTTGTGAACCCGGGCAGCTTCCACGTGAGCCCGGCGCGCGTAGAGCCGCTCTACCAGCATGGTGTGCAGGCCACCAGCGACTCGCTGCTGCTGACCGTGCCAGCCTCCTCCATGGTGGGCGTTGGTGGAGGTGCGCAGTGACGACGTCTTCACTCCTGGGTAACGCAAGAAAGCTGTTGACGCCGGGCCTTGTGCTGCGGCAGACCGGTCTTGCCGCGCTGATCTTCGTGCTGTTTGCGATCTGGCTGCGTGTGCCCGACTCACGGGTCGTCGCGGTGATCGGGTCCACACTGCTCGGGCTGGCGGTTCTGCTGATTGCGTTCGCCGGTGAGACGGCCCTGCTGATGCACTTGCGCGGCCGGGTGCGCACACGCCGTGCGCTGCTGTTGAGTGCCGCTGTGCTGCTGCTGTGCGTGGCGCTGCTGTTCGGTTGGTCGCACGTGCTCGACCGCATCAGCAATGGCGACGAACTGCGGGCGGGCTACCTCAACTCACGCTTCCCGGCGTCGTTGCGCAACGTGTTTTCCTATCCGCATATGCTCGCGATCTTCCACGCGCTTTGGGTAGCCCTGTTCTGGATCGGGGCAGCCTTCTTCTTCGTCTGCGGCGTGTCCTTCGCGGCAGCGGCGTACCCCGGACGCGCCATCCGTGCTTGCCTGCGTTCGGCAACGGTCTGGCTGACCCTGCTTCTCAGTGCCGCAGTCGCTCTGCTCGCTACAGAGCACCTTAGCAACTGGACACCGGGTCACGGCCTTGCGGTGGAAAGCCTCAGCCTGCTGCTGCGCCTCGGCGTGATCGTCGCGCTTGACGCCGTGCTGCTTTGCTTCTCAATCTGTGTCGTGGTCGCAAGAGGCAGAGGTTCTGACGAGCTCTACGCGCCGGCGGCCACCGTGGCAGGCACGCCGGACCTCAGCCACTCACGCACTGCTCCGGCTCCGTAGCGTTGCAGGAGTATGTGGACGTGCGCCTGCGCCTCCTGGTGCGCGCGCTGGCTCTCAGCCTGTGAACTTGCGCGGTGCAACAGGCGCTCGGTCTCTGCAAGGTTCGCACGCGGCGCAGCAACGCGCGCGGACGGCTCGGCAAGCTCCTCCACCATGCCCTCGCGAAGCCATAACGGTGCGCGGTCGCCTGCGACGGACTCAACCAGCACGTGCAGGAACTCGTGCAGCAGCGTGGCTCGTTCCGTCTGCTCGTTGCGCAGGGCTGCAGGCTGAAGCACGACGGTTGCGCCGCTGGTGCTCGCCAGCGCCCATCCCGGCTGTGCGGTGAGCTGCCGGAAGAGTTCCGTCGAAGGGCTCAGGGTGAGTTCCGGCGCTATGTGAGTGGCGACGGGAAAGCGCTGCTTCGCTTGCGTCCATGCGTCGCTAACCATCTGCTCGTCCTTGTGGGTAAGCACAGCTGCGGAGCGAACCTGCACGCCCATGACAGGGGCGCGTCGCCAGCCCGCGTCGCCGGGAAGGATGCGGACGCTTGTGCCTGGGAAGTAGAAGGCGAGAATGCTGCGCGCGTCGCGATGCTCCATCGCCATCTCCGTTGCGCCCGCCTGGCAAAGACCCACGCCATGGCCGTGGCCCCGCCCGTCAAAGACGAGCGTGTCGCCGTGCAGGGCAAGCTCGTACCAGTCGCTGCGTATCCGGTTCCAGCCGAGAGCACGGCCGATGCCGAAGCGTAGCGAACCCGCGCTGATTGCCGTCGCGACACCGTTACTGTCGCGCAGTGCAATGCGCACCGCCCGGCCGGAAGGTGTGCGCTGCACCACATTCGCACCCACCGGATTATGCGGCAGATGCCAGCCCTCACGGGCCGCGACCGCCGCCAGTTCGCCCAGTGTGAGCGACGTGTGCCAGGCCACGTTGCCGTGCTTCAGGCAAAAGGGGTCGGCGTGGCTGCGCAGGTAGGGTAAGGGACGCGCATGCTCCCCGTGCGCCTCCGCCGGCCACAGCGCCTCGGCGCTCTCCGTGGCGCCGCC
>CAXTJS010000248.1:2695-2998 GCA_964244605.1 uncultured Terriglobus sp.
GCCGCAGCTGCGATTCCGATGGCCCGGACGCTACGCCACAGTGCTGGCTGAAGAAGACCTCCGCGCGCGTACCGCCGAACCAAAGCGTTTCGCCCGCCGTCGCAAACACCGCGTCATGCACCGTCGCCGGCACCGGTCCAAGCCGAAGCGCCTGGCACTGGGTGCTGTCGCAGAGTTGCGCGGAGAGATGGCCTGCAGCGGCAACGTAATGCGGCCCGTTCAGCGCATAGGTGCGCGCCGCGATCGCGAGTGCACGCAGCGACTCGACGGGCTCGTTCGCGGCGGCTTCAGCGCTGAGCACGG
>CAXTJS010000249.1:0-1037 GCA_964244605.1 uncultured Terriglobus sp.
CGGCTAAGCCGCGCGCTTCGCTGTCTGACCGCCTGCGACATACACTCGTACCGGGGCTAGAAGCTATGCACATCGCTGACGTACAGGAAGTAGATTTGACCTACATTTTAAGGCGTGTTGCTGCAGGCGAGACAGTGGTTCTTGAGCGGGACGGAAGCCGCATCGCGCGCGTAACGCCTGAATCGGTCGAGACCGCCCCGTATGTCTCGCGTATGGCGGGATTCGGTGCGTTGAAGGGTAGAATTACGGTTCCCGATGACATCAAGACACCTTTTGCCGCTGACATCGAAGAGATGTTTTACGGCAATCCCGACAAGTTCAACCGGTGACAACGCCCGGACTCGGCGAGAAAGGCCGTTTCCTCGCCGACACGCACCTGCTCATCTGGTTTGTGGAAGGGAACGAGCGCTTTCCTTCGGCTGTTCGCCTTCTACTTGAGGAGCCCGGCAACACTTTCTTCTTTAGTGTGGAGAGCCTGCGAGAGATCGTCATTAAGAACTCACTGGGTAAATCCGATTTCCGGGTAGACGCAAGAGCAATCCGCACAGAACTGCTCCGAAGCGGTTGGATGGAACTGCCAACGAGATCGGAGCACGTGTTCACCCTCGCGGAGCTCCCGCCCTTTCATCGCGACCCATTTGACCGCATGCTGGTGGCGCAGGCCAAGGTCGAAAACCTTACCATGCTCACAGTGGACGAGACGCTCGAGCAGTACCTGGTGCAAGTCATACGGCTCTGACATGGCCAACCCTCACCAGTCTGAAGCGATCGTCCTTCGTACCTGGCCCTTTGCCGAGGCGGATCTGCTGGTTTCATTCTTCACGCGTGAGCAAGGCATTGTGCGCGGCATCGCGCGGCATGCGATGCGGTCGCGCCGGCGCTTTGGCGGTGCCCTGGAGCCGATGACGCAGGTCAACGCGACCTGGGCCGAGAAGCCCAAACAAGACTTGGTCCGGCTCGATCAGCTTGAGATCGTCTGGTCGCCGCTACGCGAGCCGGTGGACTACGCGCGCGCCGTTGCGCTAGCTGTGGTGGCT
>CAXTJS010000249.1:1047-2573 GCA_964244605.1 uncultured Terriglobus sp.
GGCTTCCGATTGTCGTCCATGCGTTCGCCATGCGCCCCCTACCCGAACATTGGCGCGATGGCGCGGACAATCACTTCGAGCAACAGCGTCGCAAACAGCGCGAACAGATAGAAGATCGAGAAGGCAAACAGCCGTCGCGTGGCGCGCGCAGCCGGCTTGCCCTCGCGGTGACGAAGCGCATGCAAACCGGTTCCATCTTTCTGCCCATTACGTATTTTCTGCTCTGGGTCAACCGTCTGCTGGGATGGATGCCCGACCTGTCGCGGTGTGCTCTCAGCGGTGAAGGTCTGCGTGGCAAGCCGGTGTACTTCTCGCCCAATCGTGACGGGCTTTTCTCAGCTGACGCGCGGCCCAGTGGCAGCGCGGTGCTCTCTGCTGAATCATGCGCGCTTGCGGAACAAATTTTTCGCAGCCCCATCGGCGCGTTCACAGCCGAGGACTGGCCTCGCACGCGCGCTGTTGACTTGCGGCGTTTTGCGGGTGCCATCCTTGAGCGGCACCTTGAGGAAAGGCTACAGAGCCTGCGTGCGCTGGCCCGCCTTTAAGCGGTGAGGTTGATTGGCGACCTTGCCCCCGCCCGCTGCGATCCAGCTGTCTACCCGCTTTTCAAGCACATCCAGCGGCAACGCTCCTGAGTCGAGCACGAGGTCGTGGTAGTCGCTAAGTGAGAACTTCGCGCCCAGTTTCGTGCGTGCGCGCTCGCGTAGTTCGATGAGCTTGAGCTGGCCCATCTTGTAACCGAGCGCCTGAGCCGGCCAGGCGATGTAGCGGTCCACCTCGGATTGGATGTTTTGCTCATCGATGCCGGAGTGGTCGTGAAAGTAGTCGACCATCTGCTGGCGCGTCCAGTGCTTGCTATGCACGCCCGTATCGACGACGAGCCGGATCGCACGCCAGATGTCCGCCTCCAAGCGACCGTAGTCGCTGTACGGATCCCGGTAGAAACCAACGTCTTTGCCCAGCCGCTCGGAGTACAAGCCCCAGCCCTCGGTGTAGGCGGTGTAGTAGCTCTGTTTGCGAAACTCCGGGATGCCGGTTAGTTCCTGCGCGATGGCGATCTGCAGATGGTGGCCGGGTAGGCCCTCATGGTAGGCAATGGCTTCGGCATTCTCCAACCCACGGTCGGCGAACTTATAGGTGTTCACGTAGACGTGACCGGGACGCTTGCCGTCCGGCGTGCCCTGCTCGTAGTAAGCCTGCGATTGCTGCTGCTCCATGTATGCCGGCACACGCTCAAGCGTGAGCGTAGCCTTCGGCAAACGCCCAAAGAGCTGTGGCAGCTTCGGCCGCATGCCGTCCAGGTAGCCCTGATAGGTCGCGACAAGTTGCTCTGCCGAGGTGGCGTGCAGCTTCGGGTTCGTCTTGAGTGAGGCATTGAAGCCCTTCAGGTCCTTGTAGCCAAGCTTCTTTGCGATGACAAGCATCTCCGCTTCATCACGCGCGACCTCCGCAAGACCGAGGGCGTGAATCTCATCCGCTGACTTGTCCAGCGTCGTGCTCTGATGGATCCGGAAAGCGTAGTAGGC
>CAXTJS010000249.1:2583-2989 GCA_964244605.1 uncultured Terriglobus sp.
CTCCATCACGAAGTAGGCGGCACCATCCGGGATCGCGGAGATGCCCGGCTCCGCATGCGTCTTCGGCAGGTATTGTGCCCGGAGAAAGCGGCCAAAGCGGTTGTAGGCTGGCAGCACCTGCTTGGTGACCGCATCCGTCGCTTCCTGCCGGATGCGTTTCCGTTCTTCAGCCGGAACCGCCGCGGGAAAGGTCTTGATTGCAGCTAGAAAGGGGCTCTCTCCCGGCTTTGCCGTGCTGAGCGCATCGACCTGCTTCAGCACCAGCTCCATGATGAAGCGCGGTGGTGTGCGGCCCTCGTCCGCACCGAGCGACATGCTCTCCTCGACCTGTGCAAAGACCTGCGGCACCTTCTGCAGGCGGGCGATGTAGTTCCGGTAATCCTGCGTGTTGTGGAACGGCATCGCC
>CAXTJS010000250.1:0-2858 GCA_964244605.1 uncultured Terriglobus sp.
CTCCAATGCTGGTTCCTGCGCAGCCGCGACAGAGCGCTGGCCCGCCACGGTGAAGATCTCGCGGGTCGCCGGAAGCACCTGGCGCACACCCTTCCAAAGCACGCGATCGCCGAGCAGCCTTCGCACCTTGTACCGTGCGGACAGCAGCAGAAAGGCCTCAGAGTCCAGCGTGCGACCGACCCAGGGCAGACGGCAGAGCATGAGCTGATCTGGTGCGATGGCCAGGCGCTTGCCGTCCGTCGCATAGTACAGCGGGTCGCGGCAGTCCTCCGAGCCGAGCAGCGTCAGCTCGCGAGCCGCGATCTCCCAACGAAGCAGCGACCATGAGCCCACCAGCAACCGCGGCGCGTCCGCGCCAAAGCGCTCCACCGCGGCCCAGGCGACCGCTGCTGTGGGTACCTTCGCATCGAGACTGAGCGATGCACGGAGATCGTCTTCCTCATCCAGGTACCCGGCGAAGAGGACCACAGCATCGTCGGTCTGCAGCATGCTGGTCGCAGGTACAAGGACGGGCGGCTCTTCCATGTGACCGGCAAAGCCGCTGGCGCGCACTTTGTCGCTGCCGTGCGAGACACCCAGCCGCAGCACCTCCAAATCGACGGGCGAAAGGGGTGCACCATCGAGTGAAACAAGGCAGTAGATGCCGCTATGCGTCTGACTCATGCTTTGTATAACTCTCCACGCGAAGCAATTTTTGGATTGGCCTGGCTCATGCGCCGACTTCATGCGGAGTGGTCTCTTTGGGTGCAGCCAGTGCCTTGCCCCAGGGCTGCTGCGCCAGAAAGGCGGAGGAGCCGAAATCGTGCCCGTCAAGCCGTCGAATCTCCGTGGGCGAGCCCGGCAGGTGCAGAACGGCTTCCGCACGGTAGTCGCCGTCCAGAAAGGTCACAAAGCCGTCACTCACCATCCGCTCGTTTCGCTCGGAGAGCTTTGAACTGCCCACGACGACGGACTCCGCATTCACGGCAAGCCCGCGCAGGAAATGCTCCGTCACCGCGACCGACTGCCCCGCTGTCGTAATCAGCCGGCCCGCGTCGCTGTCGCACACCAGCAGCGCGCCCGTGGGCAGCAGGACCATGTTGTGGCAGTTCTTGCCGAGGAGCTGCCAGCGGTCGTGCTCGCGCCATTGCTCGTCGAAGAGTGCGATCTCGCTGTTGCGCCCAGTGTGAGTGGACCGGTTGTGCAACAGGGTCAGGATGCGATCGCCCACGCCCAGCACCGAATTCATGTGGACGTGCGCGGGGTCGTGCCGGTCATTGCGGTCCGGCTGCGGGCCGGGCAAGGGCACGATGACTTCGTAGGTTTGCTCGCCCGGTGCGAAGCGCAGCATGCGCTGGTTGTAGGTGTCCACCACGTGAAGGCGGCCCTGTATGAAGTCAATCTGGTGGCAGCCGTTGTCGAGACCCTTGACGAGAACGGCGCTCTCGACAATGTCACTGCCGCTGAGCGTGATGCGGATCAGGCGGCCCTGCCGGGTGATGCTGTAGGGCTGGTCGCACGCCTCAAAGGCGAAGATCTCATCCCCACGCACGACCATGCCGAAGAAGAAGCCCTTCAGCAGCAGCACCCACTCCTGCTGGTTGACCGCGAAGATGCCCTTGCGGGTAGCGACCAGGTGTGTAAAACCAGCAACACTGCGCGTGGCTAACTGTACGCGGTCCTGCTGGTATGCCTGGTAAGCCTGGACGATGCGCACACGCTTGGAATGGTGGTCGTCCGGTACATCCATGCTGCCATTCTCGGCTATCTTGATGCCTGCGGGCAATGTCACGAGCTCATACGTGGAGAGGAGCAAGCCAATGCACACCGGCGAGTGGATCTTTGCAACCGTGTGCCTCACGTGGTGGCTGCTGCTCCTGCTTAAGCAGTTTCGGCCGGCCTGGTTACTGCGCGCCATGCGGCACGATGTGTTTTGGATCGTGCCGAGCTTCCGCTACTTTGCACCCGAACCCAACTTCTACGACTACTTCGTGGAGTTCCGCATCAGGGACGAGGGCGGCTCGCCCGGTGATTGGAAGCCGATGCCGCTCTATCGCCCGCGCAACCTGCTCAGTGCCGTGTGGAACCCCGGCTTCGTTCGCGTGAGCCTCTTTGAAAACCGGATGGAAAAGCTGATCGGCAAGCTGCGCGCGGGCATGCCGCCTGACGATCTGCTCAGCTCGCTGCATTATGAGGGGGTACGGAACACGATTACACGCGCGGTGGATGTACCCGCAGGCAGCACGCTGCAGTTTCGCGTGCTTACCGGACACGCCTTCCAGCCGGACGCGCAGCCCACAGCAGCCCTCCTCTCCAGCTGGCACACAAGCCGGTGATGCTGCCGCTGCATCCGTCTGCCCTCGGCTCTCTGCGCCTCGTAGAGTTGCTTGCGGCCATCACCTGCATCTTCGACAGCGCGCAACAACTCACCATGCGCGTGCTCTTCCTGCCCGGAGAACTCGCCAGCTGGCAGGGAACTTCGCGGCCGTGGCTTCGCCGCGCGCTGCGGTGGACGGGGCTGCGGCTGCTGATGGGCTACCGCGCAACGCTGCTCGTGCTTGCAGTGACCCTTACGAGCGCACTCCTGTTGGCCGGGTGTCTTCTGTCTGGCCTGATCTCTTCGCGCATTGCGGTTGGACCGGTCTGGCCCGTAGCGATTCTGCCGCTGGCAGCCCTGGTTCCTCTGCTCGCGGCCAAGCTGCTCTTCCATGTGCGCGCGACGCCCCTGTTGCAGGCATCAGACCAGTACAGCCTCATCTGCCTCCTGGTCGCCGTGCCCGCGGAGGCCCTGCACAGCAGTGCGGCCTGCACGGTGGCGCTGCTGTTTCTGGCCGGCATGGCAGCTCTTTCTTACGGCACGGCAGGCTTTCTGAAGCTGA
>CAXTJS010000251.1:0-2795 GCA_964244605.1 uncultured Terriglobus sp.
GGCACAAGTGCGCCGCTGCCTGTGGTGTCAGATGAGTTTAATGCTGTCGCAAGAAGGGGGCGACGTAGAAAACGGATTATAAAGCACGTTAAGGCACATGGAGAGGGCGAAGCGGCCGGTATTTTCCCGGTCCGACGGTCCGAGTTTGCTTCCACACGTAGTCGCCCGTCAGGTTGATGTGTTCCCAGCCAAGCGGCGATAGGTGCTTGCACTGAGCCGCGTCCAGTTTGTGATCGTGTCGCCGAAGCGCACGAACCGCCCGTTCCAGGTACACCGTGTTCCAGAGGACGATGGCCGCCGTCACCAGGTTCAGGCCGCTGGCCCGGTGGCGCTGTTGCTCAAAGCTGCGGTCGCGGATTTCACCCAAGCGATTGAAGAACACGGCGCGAGCCAAGGCATTTCTCGCCTCGCCCTTGTTGAGGCCAGCATTGACGCGCCGACGCAGTTCCACGCTCTGGAGCCAGTCCAGGATGAAGAGCGTGCGTTCAATGCGCCCGAGTTCCCGAAGAGCGACGGCCAAGCCGTTTTGGCGTGGGTAGCTGCCCAGCTTGCGCAGGATCAAGGAGGCGGTCACCGTGCCTTGCTTGATGGAGGCCGCCAGCCGCAGGATTTCGTCCCAATGCGTGCGGATCACCTTGAGGTTGAGAGGAGAGCCGACCAACGCGGCAAGTGCCGGGTACTGCCTGCCGTCAGCCGGTGTGTATAGCTTCGTTTCGCCAAGGTCGCGGATGCGGGGAGCGAAACGGAAGCCGAGCAGGTGCATCAACGCGAAGACATGGTCGGTAAACCCGGCGGTGTCCGTGTAGTGCTCTTCGATGCGCAGATCGCTTTCGTGGTAGAGCAAGCCGTCGAGCACGTAGGTCGCATCCCGCACACCGACGTTGACGATCTTGGCATGGTAAGGTGCATACTGGTCGGAGATGTGCGTGTAGAACATGCGCCCGGGCTCCGTGCCGTACTTCGGGTTGACGTGTCCGGTGCTCTCCGCGCGGCTTGCCGCCTTGAAGCGCTGACCATCAGACGAGGAGGTGGTACCCTCGCCCCAATGCGCGGCGAAGGGCTGGCGGAACTGCGCGTTGACCAACTCCGCCAAAGCTGCCGAGTACGTTTCATCACGGACGTGCCAAGCCTGCAGCCACGAGAGCTTCGCGGGTGTCGTGCCGGGGCAAGATTCTGCCATCTTGCTCAACCCGAGGTTGACCGCGTCCGCGAGGACGACGGTCAGCAACAGCGTCTTGTCTCGGGCCGCCTCGCCGCTTTTGATGTGGGTAAAATGCCGGGTAAAGTCGGTCCAGGCGTCCACCTCCTGGAGTACTTCGGTGATCTTCACGTGCGGCAGCAGGCCCGCGCACTGGTCGATGAGCGCGTGTGCAGCCTCCGGCACCGCTGCGTCCAGCGGCGTGATCTTCAAGCCGGAGGTAGTGATGATGGCGTCGGGTAGATCGTTCGTTGCCGCCAAAGCGTTGGCCGTTTCCAGCTGTTGGCTGAGCATCTCCATGCGCCCACGCAGGTACTCGTCGCAATCGCCACCAACGGCAAGCGGCCACGCAGCGGATCGTCGCAGGGCAACGAAGCTCCGCGATGGCATCAGGTACTCTTCGAAGTTCTTGAACTGGCGCGAGCCACGCACCCAGATGTCGCCGGAGCGTAGAGCGTTGCGAAGTTCCGACAATGCGCAGATCTCGTAGTAACGCACGTCGATGCCACCGACCGTGAACACCAGCTTCTCCCACCGCTTTCTGATGAACGCCGTCGGCGCGTTCGCTGGCAGCAACCGGCTGCTGCTCGCATACATCACGCGGAGCGCGCCAACGGCATCAAGCACATCCTGCGCGGCTGGCGCGGCGCTGAAGTCGAGCGCCGCCAGGAAAGCCGGTGCGTAGCGGCGCACCAGCGCATGGCTGTCCGCCACCCGGTGCAGGTAGTCGAAGTCGTCCGACGGCGCGAGCTTCTGCGCTTCGGTGACGCTGGCGACGAACGCTTCCCACGGCATCACCGACTCGATGGCGGCGAAAGCATCTGTGCCGCTTTGCCGCGCCTCCAGCAACGCTCGGCCGATCTTGCTGTACAGGCGCACCTTGTCGTTGATCGCCTTGCCGGCCTCCTGGAACTGCTGTTGATGGCGCTGCTTGGCCGCGTTGAAGATCCTGCCCAAGATGCGGTCATGCAGATCAACAATCTCATCGGTCACGGTAGCGACGCCTTCGACCACCAAGGCAACCAGCGTGGCATAACGGCGTAGCGGCTCGAACTTGGCCAACTCCGCCGCTCGCATCTGACCGCCTTCGCGGGCCAGCTTGAGCAGGCGATTCTGGTGCAGGCTGCGCCCGATCCCATCCGGGAGATCGACCACCTGCAAATACTTGAGCCGTTCGATGTGCTCAAGCATGTGGCGAGAGTTCGGCCGCCCGGGTGACTGGCGCAACCATTGAAGCTGCGTTTTCTTGCTGTCCTCTCTGCGTTCAAGCAGATCGTCCAAGCGCCGCCGATGCACGTTGATGAGCGGCTCGTTGAGCGCACGGTAGATCCGCCGGTTGCCGCGCGTGATGGCTTCCGCGCAGATGCGCTCGACGACGGGCGGGGTCGGCAGCAGGATCGCTTGCCGCCGGAGTCCGTCCACCAAAGCACCCGCCAACACGACGCCTTTGTCGGTCTGCCAAGCCAGTTCTTCGAGGCCGTGCACCGCAGGGCGGTAATGTCGCTTGCCAAACGGCTGGAAGCCGAAGACGGTTTGCAGTTCAACGAGGTGTTCGCGGCGAGTCTGCTCCCGCTTGCCGTAGGCTGCCCAGTGTTCC
>CAXTJS010000252.1:0-2758 GCA_964244605.1 uncultured Terriglobus sp.
CTCGACAACCGCGCGCTCCCACTGCCCTACCGCTTGTTTCAGCTTGCCGTTGCGCTCCATGGCTTGACCGAGATGGTCATGCAAGGTAGGGTCGTTCGGGTTGCGGTCTGTTGCTTTCTGCAGTTCGGCTTCCGCTGTTTGATACTGGCCCAGCTTGAAGTAGGCCCAGCCGAGCGAGTCAAGGTAGGCATAGTTCTGCGGATCGAGCTCGACTGCCTTCTTCAACATCGTCACGGCGTCCTGCAGCTTTATGCCGCGGTCCGCGTACATGTACCCCAGCGAGTTCAGTGCCGCAGCGTTGTTCGGATCGATCGCAAGCACGGCGCGCAGGTCCTTTTCGGCCTGGTCCATGTTGTTCTGCTTGTCCGCGATGGAGCCACGCAGGAAGAGCGGGTAGACCTTGTCCTCAGGCTTCACGGAGTAGACCTCCGCCTTCTCGATGGCCGCTATGGCATCTGGGTAGCGATGAAGGCGAAAGTTCATCTGCGCAATCGTCAGCCAGACGGAACGATCTTCCTTCTTGCCGGTAAGCTGCTTTTTGGAAAGAGCGAACGCCTCATCCACCTTGCCGTTGTCGAGCAACTGGCCCGCGTAGAGCGTCTGCACATCGCTGTCGTTGGGCAAGGCCTTGGCCGCGTCCTGCGCGACCTGCAGCGCCTTGGGCCAGTCGTGCACGTCGCGGTAGACGTCGACCTCTTCGCTGTAGCCACGGCTCGCCATGTCGCCACCGAGCTGCACCATCTGGTGGTACGTTGCGGCTGCTTCCGCCGTCTTGCCCTGCTCGCGGTAGAGATTGCCGAGGCGCTCCAGAAAGAGCCCACGATTGTTCTTGTCGCCCTCTGTGGCGTTCGCGTCGAACTTGGCCGAACCTTCGAGCGTCGCGCGCAGCACGTGCTCTGCATCGCTGTAGCGACCGAGCGAATCGTAAATCAGGGCCTCGTTGTAGTTCAGCTGCAAGTCGGCCGGCGCAAGCGCCTCGGCCTTTTTAATCGTCGTTAGTGCTGCGTCGTAATCGCCTTTGCGGCGCTGCACCTCAGAGATGCGGATGTAGCTCTGCGCATCCTGCGGCTCCGCTGCAACAAGCTGCTGAAATTGCTTGAGCGCGGCATCCAGCTGGCCGTCCGCAAGCAGGGCGTTTGCCAGACCACGCTGCGCGTCGGCGTTGTCGCCATCGTCGTCGAGAGCGCGCTGGTAGGCGGCAGCAGCCTCTTTCGGCTTGTGCAGCTGGTCATAGGTCGAACCAAGGGCAAGCTCCACGCGGGCGGAGCGGTCCTCAGGCGGCAAGGAAGAAAGCGTTGTAACGACGCGCTGCAGATCGCCCTGCTCGCTGTAGAGCCGCGCAAGGTTGAGCATTGATTCTTCCGAGTTTGAGTCGAGATCCTGCGCCGCCTTGAACTGCGCCTCAGCCTTCGTCGAATCATGGCTGAGCTCGTACAGCTGCCCGAGCAGGAGGTGGTTCTCGGTCGAGGTGGGTTCCAGCTTCACCAGCGTCTCGTACTCAGTGGTCGCGAGCGCCAGCATCTGCGATTGCTGCCCGTTCTGCACGTCGCCCAGCGAGCGGAAGTAAATGCGGCCGAGCAAACGATGCGCCTCAACATCGTTCGGGTTCTTCTTGGACTGATCCTGCGCCACCTGAACGGATTCGCGGATGCGGCCCAGCTTGAAGTAAAGGTCGGCAAGGCCGTCCTGCAGCATTACGGAGCCGGGATCGGCGCTCAAGGCAAGCTTGTACTGCTCAATCGCCTGGGTCGCGTAGTCCGAGCGGCCCTGGGTCGTCGCGAGATCCTCATAGATGTGCGCCAAGCCATAGTGGTAGTAGGCGGCGGAGCGGCCCGAATTCGCCGGCACGGCGGCCGTCGGTGCGACCTCTTGCGGCACATCTTTCTTCTGCGCTGCCGCGGGCAGCACGCCGGCCAGAAGGAGTGCGGCTACGGCGAGGGGCAACTTGAGGGACTTCTGCGGATCGGTCATCGAGCACTCTCTTTCACCTGGCTCCGCTGCGTGAACGCACCAGGCTTTCTGCGCGTGTTTCACAGATTAGACGATGGACACCGCGCGGAGTTGCTGCAATCCCGCCGACCGCTTTAGCCGTGCCGAAAATGCCGCATGCCGGTAAAGACCATAGCCATATCCAGATCGTCAGCCGCTGCAATCACCTCGGCGTCGCGCACGCTACCGCCTGGCTGAATTACCGCGGTGGCCCCAGCCTCTGCGACCACCTGCAGGCCGTCAGCGAAGGGAAAGAACGCGTCCGACGCGGCCACGGTGCCCGCCATCGGCAATGCGGCTTTCATGGCACCGAAGCGCGCGGCGTCCACACGGCTCATCTGCCCGGCACCGATGCCGACCGTCTGCCCAAAGCCGCCTTCCGTGCGCGCATACACGATTGCGTTCGACTTCACATGCTTTGCGATCGTCCACGCAAAGCGGAGCGCGGTCCTCTCCGCTTCTGTGGGCGCGCGGCGTGTTACGACTTTCAGGTCTACCGTGTGCAGCCCTCCGCGATCAGCGTCCTGCAAGAGCATGCCGCCGGAGACCTGCTTCCCCAGCCGCTTCGGCTCTGCTGGCTGAATCTTTAGAAGGCGAAGGTTCTTCTTCGCGGCGAACCGCTCCAGCGCTGCCGGCGTGAACGAGGGAGCGACGATCGCTTCCACAAAGAGCTTGGGGATCTCCTCCGCAGCCTCTGCATCCACCTCACGGTTGATGCCAATGACTCCGCCGAACGCAGAGACAGGATCGGCGGCAAGGGCACGCAGGT
>CAXTJS010000253.1:0-2743 GCA_964244605.1 uncultured Terriglobus sp.
GACCAGATCATCCCCAAGCAGTTCCTCAAGCGCATTGAGCGCACCGGCTACGGCGACTTCCTCTTCTACGACTGGCGTCGCATCCAGGAGGGTTCGGACACCGGCAAGCCGCAGCCCAACTTTGTGCTGAACAAGCCGGAGTATCAGGGTGCTGAGATCCTGATTGCGGAGAAGAACTTTGGCTGCGGCTCCTCCCGCGAGCATGCCGCATGGGCCATCGCGCAGTACGGCTTTCGCTGCGTCATCGCGCCGAGCTTTGCAGATATCTTCTACTCCAATGCGGGCAAGAACGGCATCGTGTTGGTGCGGCTGGATGAAGACAAGGTCGAGCTACTTATACAGCGCTCAACCGGGAACCCAGAGCACCGCATCACCATCAACCTTGAACGACAGACCGTCGTCGACGAGCAGGGCTTTCATGCGCGCTTCGAGATCGACGCCTTTCGCAAGTACTGCCTGCTGAACGGGCTGGATGACATCGGTCTTACTCTGCGGCATACCGATGCACTCGATGCCTTCGAAGCCGCCCACAACCATCACTTCTGGTCCGCCCCAAAACTAGCATGAGAATGTATCGCTGTAGCCCGGCTTACCTCTTTTTCGTAGTCACCTGCTTAGCTACTCATGCACAAACAAGTACTCAGCTCATGAAGTACCCGGACGAGTCGAAAAACTAGACTCTCTTGCTGAAGTCGCAAGCCTGCTTCTACTCAGGTGAGAACCCAGAGGTGAAGCTCGATGTGGGGAACAGGATGGATCGCGAGATGCCTGTGCCAAATGGACCGGTTCACGTGAAGTGTGACGGTCAGGAAGCCCCTACCAGCCTTTTGCAGCGGCAATGGACACATACCCAGCGTTCAGGAGAGCCAGAACTCATGCCGACGGGCTATCGCCCATTCATTTCCCCGACCAACATCTTTGTGACTACCTATCAACTTAGCTATTTCTATGATCTAACTCGCCCTGGACGCTGCACAGCATACATTGACGTGTTGGACGTGCACTCCGAACCACCCTTGCAGTTACGCTCGAATGTTGTTCATTTCAACCTCAAACCCAATGAGTCACGACCCACTGCTGCGAAGACAGCACCTGATTGCAAGAACAACGAGAAGGTAAATTGAATCACCCCGGCAAACGGAACAGCACCGTCCTCACCGAAGGCCCGACCCGCGCTGCGGCACGCTCGTACCTGCGCGGCGTCGGCTTCAGCAAGGACGACCTGCACAAGCCCATCATCGGCATCGCCAACACATGGACGGAGATCGGCCCCTGCAACTTTCACCTGCGGCAGGTCGCGGAAGCGGTGAAGCAGGGCGTGCGTGAGGCGGGCGGCACGCCGATGGAGTTCAACACCGTCACCATCTCCGACGGCATCACGATGGGCACCGAGGGCATGAAGGCGTCGCTCATCTCACGCGAGATCATCGCCGACTCTATCGAGCTGGTCACGCGTGGCAACAGCTTTGACGGCCTGGTCTGTATTGCGGGCTGTGACAAGAACATGCCCGCTGCCGTCATGGCGCTGGCGCGTCTCGACATCCCGGGCATGATGCTTTACGGCGGCAGCATCGCGCCCGGCAACCTGCGGCAGCCCGACGGCTCGAACAAAGAGATCACCATCCTCAACGTCTTCGAGGGTATGGGCTCGCATGCGGCAGGCAAGATCAACGACGACGAGCTTGAAGCACTGGAAGCCGCGGCGTGCCCCGGTCCCGGCGCGTGCGGTGGACAGTTCACCGCCAACACCATGGCTATGGCAGGCGAGTTCCTCGGCATCAGCCCGATGGAGATCACCGGCGTGCCCGCGATGAGCCCGGAGAAGGCGAACGCCTCGCGCGAGGCCGGCCGCATGGTGATGGAGCTCGTGCGCAAGAACATCAAACCCTCACAGATACTCACGCGCGCGTCGCTGGAGAACGCCATCACTGCCGTGTGCGCCTCCGGCGGTTCCACAAATGCGGTGCTGCACCTGATCGCCATCGCGCATGAGCTGAACATCCCGCTCACCATGGAAGACTTCGACCGCATCAGCGAGCAGACGCCGTTCATCTGCGATCTCTCCCCCGGCGGCAAATATGCTGCCAAGGACTACCAGGACGCCGGAGGCTCACGCGTGCTCGCCGCACGGCTCATCGAGCGCAATCAGCTGCACGACATCGTCACGGTCAGCGGCAAAACTCTGCGCGAAGAGGCGTCGACCGCGCACGAGACGCCGAACCAGCCCGTCATCCACACCTGGGCAAACCCGCTGAAGCCAACGGGCGGACTCGTTATCCTGCGGGGCAATCTTGCACCGGAGGGCTGCGTCATCAAGGTCGCCGGGCACGAGCGCATCTACCACCAGGGCCCGGCGCGCGTCTTCGACTCGGAAGACCTGTGCCACGCCGCCGTGCAGCGCGGCGACATCCAGCCGAACGACGTTTGCGTGATTCGCTACGAAGGCCCACGCGGCGGCCCGGGCATGCGCGAGATGCTCGCCGTAACTGCAGCCATCAAGGGCATCCCGGAGCTAAGCGAAACCGTCGCCCTGCTCACCGACGGCCGCTTCTCCGGCGCTACGCGCGGCCTGATGGCAGGCCACGTCGCACCCGAAGCGCAACTTGGCGGACCCATCGCTGCGGTACGCGAGGGTGACTTAATCACCTTCGACATTCCGAACCGGCAGCTACGTGTCGAGATCAGCGATGAAGAGATCGCGGCACGCCTCAGCAGCTTTCAGCCGCACCCCGCACGCTACAAG
>CAXTJS010000254.1:0-2572 GCA_964244605.1 uncultured Terriglobus sp.
GGCAAGGCCGCTCAGCAGCTTTGGATAGAAGTCCGTTGACTTCTGCGGCATCACGTCGCCGCCTAGTGAGACACGCTGCAACTGATCGAGCGTTACAGGCTTTACGAGAAAAGCGACGTCGGCTTCGCCACGCTCCACCTGGGCGACCGACTCCGGCGCGGAGCGCAAATAGCGCAGGTTCTTCTGGTCGCGGATACTCTCCTGCGTGAGGCCCAGCAGCTTCTCAAGCACCAACGCGTGCAGCTGCACCACGTCGAGCTCGCGCTGCAGCGGCTTCACGTCTGCGAGGGCATCGTTGACGGCTTCGGGCTTGGCCTTCAGCAGGTACTTGCCGTCGCGTGTTGCGGCCACAAAGGCGACGCCGTCTGTCGCGTTCAGCGGAGGCAATAGGTCCGAGGCGAAGTCGAGAGACTCGGCATCCGACTTCTCGGTCGGCGGCGCTGCCTGCGCGCCCTCCGTGTGCAGCTGCTCAATCTCGAAATATGGCTTCGCTTTCTCAAGAAACTCCGCTGTCGAAAATGAAGGCAGACCGAAGACCACGCGATGCCCCGGCAGGATCGTGATGCCCGGTGCCGCCATATTCACAAGCGTCATCATCATGGCGGCCTCGGGAAACGGTGGCTGCGGCAGCAGCGATGCCGCGTGCTCATCCGCAGCTTCTGATGGCGATTCGTCGGGCTTGCCGAAGCTGCCTTCCGTTGCTGTCGCCGTGTTCTGCGTCGGGTCGGCCACGCCCAGCTCCGCCGCACGCTCGCGCGCATAGGTCGTTGACGTTTCGTAGCGGTGATGGCCGTCGGCGATGATCAGCTTCTTGTCCGCCATGGCTGTGGTGATCAGGTTCAGCACCTGTGGATCCGTGACCTTCCACACGGTATGCACGACGCCGTACTCGTCGGTAACGGTCTGGTCGGGAGCAATTGCAGGCGTGCCCGACTTGTTGCCAAAGACCAGCTCTTCCACCGTGAACGCGGGGTCGCTGTAGAGCATATAGATCTGCTCGCAGTAGGTGCGTGTCGCCTTAAAAAGCGACAGCCGGTCTGACTTTGGCTTGCTGAGCGTCTGCTCATGGCGGTAGACCACGTGCTCGGCATAGTCATATAGGTGCCCCAGGCAGATCAGTCCGCGACGCTCACGCACCTCCGTGGTGCCCGGCACCGTGTAGCGCTGGGCATAGCCATAGAGCGCGGGCTCACGCTCCTGCACCAGCACGGCTTCGTGGCGCCAGTCCTGCAGGGTCTTTGCGGCGCGCGTGTACACGTTGTCCTGCTCGGAGTCGGGCTCGCGCCGGCCAAGAATGACGCGGATCAGGTTGTACGGGCTGCGCGCGTAGTAGCTGTCCTGCATGGCGGGGGAGATCTTGTCGTATGGCTGCGTCACAACATCTTCCAGGGCGACTTTGCCGGTGTCGTAACGAAGAGCGCGGAACGGGTAAATACGCATGCTGGGGAACGGTATCCTTGGATGGTTGGGTTCAGGCGTCGCTCACGATTGTACGATTCGGGCACTCGACGCTGCGGGAGCAGCCTGACCGCAAGCGCTACAATCCTTGAAATCGCGTAGCATCGGGAGTGCTGGAGGCGTAGCCGGGAAGCGCGGGTGACTGAGGGTAGCTCTCTGCCGTCCTAAGGTCAGTGGATCGCTCTGGCTCCGCCGGAGGCGCGGCCCTCTCCCAGCGAGGCAGTTGCGGCATGGAGTCGTTTATGCAGGTCGGTCGAGTTCCTTTTTCTCGCTGCCGGAGTGCGCACGTTTGTCTCTCCCTGTCTTTGTTGCTGCTCGCCGGAGCGCTCGGAAGGCCTGCGCTGCTGGCGCAGGAAAACCCGCTTGGCAACGCGAAGACACCGACCAAGCCGGCCGCACCCGCCAAGCCCAAGGATGAGGTGCTGACCGGTCACGACGCACTCGAAAACGCGACTTCACGCAAGAACCCGACCATCCGCGTGGAAGCGAACCTCGTGCTCGTGCCCATGACCGTGACTGACTCCCAGAACCGTCTAGTGACCGGGCTTGAGCGTGAGAACTTCTACGTCTACGAGAACAATCAGCCGCAGACCATCCGCAGCTTCTCGACGGATGATGCGCCCGTGACCATCGGCATCATCTTCGACCTGAGCGGTAGCATGACGAGCAAATACGCCCGCGCCCGCAAAGCCCTGAGCGAGTTCATGCGTACGTCCAACCCGCAGGATGAGTTCTTCGTGATTGCATTCAATGATCGGCCAGCCGTCGTAGTGGACTACACCTCAAGCGTCGATGACGTGGATGCGCGCATGGTGATGCTGAAGCCGCAGAGCCGCACCGCATTGATTGATGCAACGTACCTCGGCATCAGCAAGTTGAAGGATGCCAAGTACGAGCGCAAGGCGCTGCTGATCATCAGCGACGGCGGCGACAATCGCTCCCGCTACTCCGAGAATGAGCTGCGCCGATCCGTGCGTGAGAGTGACGTGCAGATCTACTCCATGGGTATCTTCGACCAATACGCGCCCACGGTCGAAGAGAAGGAAGGTCCCGCGCTGCTTGGTGACATCTGCGACATGACCGGCGGCCGTCTTTTCCGCGTAACGGATGTCGG
>CAXTJS010000255.1:0-2562 GCA_964244605.1 uncultured Terriglobus sp.
CTTCAGCGGCGGCCTGCCCGGCGTGCTGCAGGGCACCTACAGCTACGTCCTGCAGAACGACTACGGCCAGGTCGCGTCGACCCACTCGGTGAGCGCGGGTCTCGACTACGCCTCCGTCGGCCCGGAGCACGCGATGCTGCACGACCAGGGCCGTGCGGAGTACACCTCGGCCTCGGACGATGAGGCGCTGAACGCGACCAAGGTGCTGGCCCGTACCGAAGGCATCCTGCCCGCGCTTGAGTCGGCGCACGCCGTGGCGTATGCGATGAAGCTCGCACCGACCCTGCCGAAGGAGCAGAACATCATGGTCAACCTGTCTGGCCGTGGCGACAAGGACATGGGCATCATTAGCCGCGAGCTTGATCTAAGAGGTGCGTAGCTGCGACGAACTGGGCGCCCCCATTCTTTCGGGCGCTTCTTGCCCGAAAGGGTGGGGTAAGTGGCACCACTAACCCCACCCTTTCGCGATAAAGCTTCGAAAGAATGGGGCACCCAGGCTCTGCAGTAATCGAACTCAACGACTCAGGACAGACAGGGTACAACGAAGCGCATGCCAATCCAGTTCGCAAACAAACCGGGCCTCGTGGTTTATCTCACCGCTGGTGACCCTTCGCTCGAAGCCACGTACGACATCGCACTCGCCGCGCTTGACAATGGCGCGGACGTACTCGAACTTGGCGTCCCCTTCAGCGATCCCCTCGCGGACGGCCCGGTCATCCAGCGTGCCAGTGAGCGAGCCGTAGGTCGCGGTGTTCGGCTGAGCGATGTGCTGCTGCTGTCGAAGAAGATTCGCGAGGCACGGCCCAGCGCGGGCATTGTGCTGTTCAGCTATCTGAACCCTGTGGTGCGCATGGGCCTGAAGGAGTTCTGCGCTGCAGCCAAGCAGCATGGTGCCGACGGCGTGCTGCTGACCGACATGATCGTGGAAGAGGCTGATGCGTACCTCATCCACATGCGTGAGAACGGCTTGCAGCCAGTCTTTCTCGCCGCACCCACCAGCCCCGACGCGCGGCTGAAGGCCATTGCGGAGAACTCAGAGGGCTTCATCTACGCCATCTCCCGCGTCGGCATCACGGGCACGCAGGACTCCATTGAGAACGATGCGGAGCAGCTTGTGCGCCGCCTGCGGCAGTTCACACAGAAGCCCATCGCCGTCGGCTTCGGCATCTCGAACGCGCAGCACGTTGCGGCGGTCGGCAAGTTTGCCGACGCCGCGATCATCGGCAGCGCCATCGTGTCACTCATTGAAAAGAGCGAGGCCGGCAAAGAGGCCGAAGCTGTAGGTACCTTTGTGCGCGGCTTGCGCGCCGGCACGGCCTGAGCACTCGCTACACTGGCAGTGAAGCAACAGAAGACGCAAGGGGAACAGACGATGGAGATCGCAGACTGGCGGCAGAAGATCGATGGGCTGGACGAGCAGATTGTGGCGCTGCTGAGCGAGCGCGCACACGCCGCCACCGCCATTGGCGCGTTGAAGCAGACCACGGGCGCAGCCATTTATGAGCCCGACCGCGAGCAGAGCGTCTACACGCACGTGAAGCAGGTCAACAGCGGTCCGCTGACCGAGGCGGAGCTAATCGTGATCTACGAACGCATCATGGACGTGATGCGTTCGCTGCAACGCCGCGGCACGCAGTCGTAACGAACTGCACGGGCGCGAGCTTATTTGTTGTTGCAGAACGCGACGCCGGCGTCCTGGAACTCTGAGTCAAGGTTTGAAAGGGCACGGCTTTAGCCGTGCCTCAAGCAGCACGAATACTCCTCTACCTTCTCTTCCGGTCTGCTTTGCAGACCGGAAGAGAAGGTAGATCCAAAAGAAGAGCCTGTTCGGCGCGGCTGAAGCCGTGCCCTTTCAAGGTCGAAGCAGAGACCTGATCGGACAGCTCAGAGGAAGAGAACGCAATGATCGTAGTGATGCAGAACAGCGCGACGGACGAGCACATCCAGTCCGTGATCGAGCGCATGGTGGAACTCGGCTTTGACGTGCACCGCACCAGCGGCGCGGGGCAGATGATGCTTGCCGGCGTGGGCGCGCCCGCGCAGTTTGACGTGCTTGAGTTTCAGGTGATGGGCGGCGTGCAGGACGCATACCGCATCTCGTCGCCCTACAAGCTGGCCGGCCGCGACTTTCGCCCGGACGGCACGAAGATCACCTTCCCCAACGGCGTGGTTGTTGGCGGTGAGCAGGTCACCATCATGGCCGGCCCGTGCTCGGTGGAGTCGCGCGAGCAGATCCTGCTTTCGGCGCAGCAGGTGAAGGCGAGCGGTGCACAGTTTTTGCGCGGTGGCGCCTACAAGCCACGCTCGTCGCCCTACAGCTTTCAGGGCATGGGCTTAGAGGGCCTCAAGCTCTTGCGCGAGGTCGGTGACAAAACCGGCCTGCTGGTCATCACCGAGGTCATGGAGATCTCGCAGATCGAGCCCATGCTGCCCTACATCGACTGCTTCCAGGTAGGCGCGCGCAACATGCAGAACTTCAATCTGCTGCGCGAGCTCGGCCACGTGCGCAAGCCGGTGCTGATGAAGCGCGGCATCGCCGCCACCATTGAAGAGGTCCTGTTG
>CAXTJS010000256.1:0-2559 GCA_964244605.1 uncultured Terriglobus sp.
ACATGGTTCGGTGTGCAGTGTCCGCCAGTCCGGAATGCCTAAAGAACCACGGCTGGATCCCACCGTCTTAAGGCGGGTTCACCGGCGCTTCGCTCACGGCCCAGTGGGTCGGTCTTTCTTCTCTTTCTTGCGCGCACAGCACGTATCCTGAAGGCTGTGTACCCGCGCCTCGCACACTTCGGACCGATCACCATCCCTACGTACGGCGTGCTCGCCGCGGTTGGTCTGATCGTGTCGATCCTCTTGGCGGAGTGGTGCGCGCCACGTGCCGGTGTTGCGAAGGACAAGGTCTACGCCCTCTGCATTGCGACGGCGCTCGGCACGCTGGTGCTCTCACGGCTGGTACTCGTGCTGCAGTCACCGCGGGCGTTCCGAACCTATCCCTTTCTGCTGCTCTCGTTGCCTACGGTTACAAAGTTTGGATTGCTGCTTGCGCTGCTCACCGTCCTTGGCTATGTCGTTCTGCAACGGATGCCGCCGCTGCGTACGCTCGATGCGCTTGCGCCTGCCGCACTGGTCTTTGCGACGTTTCTGCATCTCGGCAGCTTTTTCGCGGGCACTGACCTGGGCAGCCGCACATCGCTAGGCGTCGGCAACCTGGTGCCGGGCGATGAAGGCCATCATCCCGTTGCTCTGTATGCGGCGGTATTCACTGCCGTGGGTGCGGTTGCCTCCTTGCTCGTTCTCTTGCGGCAGCATCGGCTCGGACTTGCCTTCGGCACTGCGCTGACGCTTGCTTCTACGGGTCGCTTCTTCGCGGATCAGTTCCGGCCCGGCTACCTGCTGCCGCAGACGCACGTGCCCGGCTTTCTGCGCGTGGATCAACTCTTCCTTATCGCTCTGAATGTTGGCGGCATGCTCTTCTTTTTGGAATGGAGGCCCGCTCATGCCAAGTAAGAACATGCTGCGCAAAGGCGACCGGCGCAAGTCGGTCAAGGCCGACTACCGCATCGCGCGTGACGCTGCGAACGAAGCCGCAGAAGCCCGCAAGCGCGAAGAAGAGCGCCGCATCTATGAGGGCATCGAGCCGGAAGCGATCACGGTACCTGAGCCCGTTGCAGCGATAGCGGAGCCTGTTGCGATTCCGCGCCGCACCAAGGTACGCACCTCGCCGAAGGAGATGCGAGCGCAACGCGCGGAGCTTGCGGCGAAGGCCGAAGCGGAGAACCGCGTCCGCCAACAAAACCGCGCCGAAGCACCCGTACCGCTTGCGCCATCGGTCACGCAGGATGGCGCACAGCGCACCATCGTCGCCGGCAAAGACGATCGTGACACACGCCTTGATCAGTTCCTTGTGCGCGTGCTGCCACACCTGTCGCGATCGCGCGTGCAAATGCTGATCGACAGCGGTCAGGTCGCGGTCAATGGCCGTGCGGAAAAGTCGCGCTACAAGGCGCAGCCCGGCGACACCGTTGTCGTCACAGGAGAGCCACAGCCTGCACCGCTGCGCGCCATCGCGGAAGACATCCCGCTCACCGTGATCTACGAAGACGACGACCTCGCCGTCATCGACAAGCCCGCGGGCATGCAGGTGCACGCGGGCAGCGGCGCGACGGACGACGCACGCAACAGTGGCACGCTGGTGAACGCATTGCTGCACCACTTTCGCGGGCAGCTCTCAAGCGTAGGCGGCGAACTGCGGCCCGGCATCGTGCACCGTCTCGACAAAGACACCAGCGGGCTCATCCTCGTCGCGAAAAACGATCAAGCGCACCAGGCCATGGCGGAGATGTTCCACGACCACACGCTGGAGAAGCGCTACATCGCGCTGGTGCATCGGCTGGTGCGCAATGACAGCGGCACCATCGATCTGCCCATCGCGCGCGATCCCGTGCGCCGTACACGCATGACCACGCGCTCCGGCGAGAGCATGATTACGACGGCAAGCCACGGACGACCGTCGCTGCGTGCCCCTGAGGAGCGCGACGAGGACGACCTGCCCAGCCGTCGAGGCCGCGAGGCGCGCAGCGCGACCACACACTACCGCGTACTGGAGCGGCTGCAGACCGGTGCCGGTGACTTCACGCTGCTGGATGTCGAGATCGAGACCGGTCGCACGCACCAGATCCGCGTGCACATGAAAGCGCTCGGCCATCCCGTGGTGGGCGACACGCTCTACGGAGCGCCGCGCCGCATCCGCGGCTTCGACACGCCGGCCACCACCGCCGACCCGGAAGCGCCAACGCTGCCGCGCAATTTCCTGCACGCCGCGCATCTTGCACTTACACACCCGGTCACTGGTGAGCCGCTGGAGTTCGATGCACCTCTGCCTGCCGAGCTCGAGAAGATGCTGGAAGAACTTCGTACGCTTCAGCCCTGACTGCACTCACCACACGCAAGCGCCTGAGTCTTACCTATACCCGCACCAGCCACGCCCAGGATTGGTACACTACGCCCGTGATTCACCCCTGCCGTTTTGCCGTGCTGCGCTGCAGCCTTTCGCTCATTCTGCTCGCCATCAGTGCTTCGGTAGCCGTCGCACAAGTGCCTACCGCGCCCCCCACTGCCAAGCCCGATGCGCCCCCAGCCAGCACGCAGGCAGCGCCTCCGCTCGCAACA
>CAXTJS010000257.1:0-2502 GCA_964244605.1 uncultured Terriglobus sp.
CGGCTGCTACGACGATGGTCTGCAGGCTGATCATTTTGCCCACCACGCCGCCAGAGGAGTTCGCCGCAGCCATCAGCACTGGGCTCAAACCAAGCCGCTCCGCGGTAACCACCTGCAGGCTGCCGAAAAGTGCATTTGCTGACGTGTCAGAACCCGTAAGGAATACACCCAGCCATCCAAGGAAGGCGCTGAAGAAGGGAAACACCACACCCGTCGACGCGAACGCCAGGCCCAGCGTCGCTGTTGCTCCCGAGTAGTTCATCAAGAAGGCCATGGCGAGTACCGATACCACAGTGGTCACGGGCAGAAGCAGTTGCTTGCATGTGGCCCCAAGCACATGGAGGAACGTGCCTGGCGGAACCCGGAGAAAAAGCGTGCTGCACAGGACCGCGCACATGCAGGACGTCCCCGATGCGGAGAGCAGGTTGAGCACGAACGGCGCGTGATATGGTTGCGCGAGCTGCACCACCGGTGCCGTGCGGATTACGTGGTCATGCAGCATTGGCCAAGGAAGGTTGAAGGTGCCAGCAGCAAGCAGAGCCTGGATCGGCTTGATGCTCCACAGGAGCACAAAGGCGACAAGAAAGACGTAGGGCATCCAGGCGGCCAGCATTTGGTCGGCGGATGCCGGAACCATCCCTTCAGACCTATCGGCTGCCGGAGCCACCGCGTCACTGGCGCCGCGAAAGGCAAGTTCCATAGCGTGAGGCATGGGTTCTGCTTTGCGCGTCCGGCAGAGCAGAAACAGCACGAGCATGGCCAGCACAGACGCCAAGATGTCTGTAAGTTGCGGACCCACAAAGGTACCCACGGCAAACTGCACGCCACCGAAAACAAGCCCGGTTGCGATGCAGGGCAGCAGCGCGGCTTGAAGGATTCGCCTGCCGCCTGTCACAAAGACCATGTACGCCGGAATCAGCACAGCGATCGGTGCGCAGATGGCAGCTACTGCGGCACTGAGCTTCAAGAGTGGCAGGCCGGTTGTAGCCGCAAGCGTCAGCAAAGGGGTGCCGATTGACCCGAAGGCAACGGGTGCTGTGTTGGCCAGCAGACAAATAGCCGAAGCGCGAAAGGGCGAGAAGCCGAGACCGGTAAGCATGGCGGCAGCAATGGCGACAGGCGTGCCGAAGCCTGCGGCTCCTTCAATGAACGCGCTGAACGCAAATGCGATCAGCAACGCCTGCGACGGCGCGTCCTGTGTGAGCTGTTCGACCGACTCGCGGATGATGGTGAACTTGCCTGTGACCGTGGTGATCCGGAATAGCGCGATCGCCCAGAAGATGATCCAGCAGATTGGGAAGAGGCCGAAGCTAGCCCCATAAGCCGCTGCGCTGATCGCAAGCGGAGCCGGCATGTGGTAACAGAGCAGCGCGACAGCAAGGCTCATCGCCAGACCGGCTACTCCTGCCATCCACGCAGGCTTGCGCAGAAGACCGAGCATGACGAAGATGGTCACGATCGGCAGAGCGGCAGTCATCGCTGAGAGCACGAGGCCTTGCCCAAACAGGAAGTACGTCTGCTGCCAATCCATGCTGCTGCATTCCTCCGGGGAGTTGCCGGACGCCTTAATTTACTAGGCTTCACGACGTTCACCGAGCCACATCCAATCGCGGGACGGATGGTATGTTGGTCAGGCCAATCGTGTCAACAGCTTTTTGAAAGTGCGTTCCGGGAGCGTCAGAACAGCGGACCCTGTTTCAGACTCGACACTGAACTGTAGAAGTTGCGGTCTTAGTTGCGCAGCTCGCTCAACAGCAGATCCTTGCGTCTGTTCCGTGCTTCTCCGCCTTGCAAAGGTGAGTGATAAAGTGAACGAACAATGAAGACGCAGGATGTCTCCGACCCGAGCCTGAAGAGAAAGGCCGCACTGAAGACCCGGCCTGTTCAGAAGAGTTCGATCAGCGACGACATCCTTCGACAGATCATGAAGGAGATCTCGACCGGCAATCTGCGGCCAGGGCAGCGGCTACCCTCTGAACGTGAACTCTGCACGCAGTTCAACGCTGGCCGCTCATCCCTGCGTGAAGCGCTGCGTTGCCTATCTATCATGGGTGTGCTCACGGCCCGTGTTGGTGAGGGCACGTCCGTGGCCCGCGACGGCAGCAGATTTTTGGGAACCATCATGGAATGGCGTGTCATAACGGAGCGCTACGACTTGATCAATCTCATGGAAGTGCGCCTGGCGCTCGAGACGCTCGCGGTGGCAAGTGCCACGGAACGAGCCACAAACGAAGAGCTTGCGGCCATTGAGGGGTTCGTGATCCGCATGCGTGCCGCAGTGGGCGATGCGAAACGCTTCAGTTCACTCGACCTTGATTTTCACCTCGCCATTTCGCGCGCTTCCAAAAACTTGGCGATGGTGGACATGCTCACCATGATCCGCGGTCAACTGGCGCATGTTATCTCCACGGTGCTGAAGCTGCCCGACGCGCGTCCGCTTTCACTGAAAGAGCATGAGGCGATCTTGAAAGCACTCTTGCACCGCGATCCTGAGGCAGCTCG
>CAXTJS010000258.1:0-2453 GCA_964244605.1 uncultured Terriglobus sp.
GAGCCACGCGAGGAAACAAACCACCAGAAGGTCAGCAGGCCGCCAAGCATTGGAGCGATGGCATCGGCCGCAAGCCAGCCATAATCGCCCGTGGTTGGCTTCTCACCCTTGGTGGTGAGCAGTACCGTGTTCATGCCGTCACCCAGGTCATGCGCCGCAATGCCGAATGCCACCGCATACCCCGCGCCGTGCGATGCCGCGAACGCCGCGCCGATGGCCATGCCGTCGCGAAAGCTGTGAAAGACGTATAGCGCGACACCCGCACGCTGTAGCCAAAGGCTTCCCGCACCGTCTTCCGTCCACTTTGACCCGGCGAGTGAGAGCAGGTAGTCGGCCGCATAAAACAGCAGGAAGAACAGCAGCGTTAACCCCAACACATCGGAGTTCTTCCAGTTCAGCTTCGTCCCCAGCGTAAGTGCCTCGGGCAAGAGGTCGAGGAACGTGGCGCCCAGCAATAGACCGGCACCCATCGCAATAAGCACATCCACCGACCGGCGCAGGCGCATGGCCAGCACGCCGCCAAGCGCTGTGGCCAGCGTGGGCAGGATGAGAAGAAGGATCGGCACGTTCGTTCAGATGATATCGCAGTCGCAGTAGAAGGAAGGCGACTGCTTCTACTTGCGAGGTGTGCTGCGGATGTGAGAAAACCTTTTCTGCAGAGGAGCAGCACCTTGAATCATGTGAAAGAGATCTGGTTCGTTACGGGAAGTCAGCACCTCTATGGGCCGGGACCGCTGGCCCAGGTCGCAGAGCATTCGCAAGCGATCGCTGTGTCGCTTGATGCAGAACAAGCGATTCCGGTGCGCGTCGTGTTTAAGCCGGTGCTGACCACCGCCGACGAGATCCTGAAGCTCTGCCGCGAGGCCAGCAACACCGAGGCGTGCATCGGCCTGGTGCTGTGGATGCATACCTTCTCGCCGGCGAAGATGTGGATTGCCGGGCTTACGTCGCTGACCAAGCCGTTCTTGCACCTGCATACGCAGTTCAACCGCGAGCTGCCCTACAGCACCATCGACATGGACTTCATGAACCTGAACCAGGCCGCGCACGGCGACCGCGAGTTCGGCTTCATCACGGCCCGGCTGCGGCTTGCGCGCAAGGTGGTCGTCGGCTTCTGGCAGGATCCGGAGACGGTGGCCGAGATCGGTGCGTGGACACGTGCGGCGCTGGGCTGGGATGAATCGCAACACCTGAAGGTCGCGCGCTTTGGCGACAACATGCGCAACGTCGCCGTGACCGAGGGTGACAAGGTAGAGGCGCAACGCGTCTTCGGCTACACCGTCTCCGGCTTCGGCATCGGTGACCTGACCGACCGCATGGCTCACTTCAGCGATGCGGAAGTTGCCAAGCTCGTCGCGGAGTACCACGACAGCTACTCCATCGCGCAGGAGCATGACCGGGCGGACTCGCTCGCCGTTGCGGCGCGCATCGAACTGGGCCTGCGTGCCTTTCTCACCGAAGGCGGCTTTGGCGCGTTCACCGACACCTTTGAAGACCTGCATGGCATGGGCCAGCTGCCCGGCATCGCCACGCAGCGGTTGATGGCTGACGGCTTCGGCTTTGGCGGCGAGGGCGACTGGAAGACCGCGGCGCTCGTCCGCATCATGAAGGTGATGGCGGCGGGCCTGCCCGGCGGCACCAGCTTCATGGAGGATTACACCTACGACTTCGGTGGCACGAGCAGCGAGCACAAGATTCTCGGCTCGCACATGCTGGAGATCTGCCCGACGATCGCGGCAGACAAGCCGTCCGTTCAGGTGCATCCGCTCGGTATCGGCGGCAAGGCAGACCCCGTCCGGCTTGTGTTTACGTCACCTGCAGGCGCGGCAGTCGTCGCCTCCGTTGTCGACATGGGCAATCGCTTCCGCATGATCGTGAATGAGATCGACGTCGTAGAGCCGGAGCAGGCTCTTCCGAAGCTGCCTGTTGCGCGCACGGTCTGGCTGCCAAAGCCGAATCTCAAAGTCGCGGCAGCTGCATGGATCTATGCGGGCGGCGCACACCACACCGGCTTTTCGCAGGCGCTTACGATGGAGCATCTGGAGAGCTTCGCCGAGATCGCCGGCATTGAACTGGTGCGTATCGACGCCGACACGCGGCTGCACCAGCTTCGCCGCGAGCTCACGTGGAGCGATGCCGCGTACCGGATCGGAAGGTAGAGCCATGGTCGTTGTTGCCGGTGTCGACTTTGGAACGCTGAGCACGCGCGTGACGCTGCTGGACAGTGAGCGTGGTCGTCTCGGCACTGCATCTGCGACTTACGCATTGCATCGCCGCCGCGAAGACCCGGACTTTGCGACGCAATCGCATGCCGACCAGATGGCGGCTCTCACCATTGCAGTCCGCGAGGTGCTCGCGCAGACGGGCGTCTCAGGCGAGGAGGTACGGGCCATCGCGCTGGATACGACCGGCTCGTCCGTCGTCCCCGTCGACAGCGCGATGCAGCCGCTGGA
>CAXTJS010000259.1:0-2222 GCA_964244605.1 uncultured Terriglobus sp.
CCTCATCGCTTGAGCTCGGCATCGACATGGGCGCGGTCGATCTCGTCATCCAGATTGAAGCGCCGCCTTCGGTAGCCAGCGGCATGCAGCGCATTGGCCGCGCGGGTCACCAGGTGGGTGCACCGTCGAAGGGCATCATCTTTCCCAAGTACCGCGCCGACCTGGTCGCCTGCGCCGCCGTAACCAGCGCCATGCATGAGGGGCACGTGGAGAGCACGCGCTACCTGCGCAACGCGCTGGACGTGCTCGCACAGCAGATGGTCGCCATCATTGCGCATCCGCCGCTGGACGAGGCCGAGGCGCTTAACCGCGCCAAGAAGCACCGCAGCGATGAGGAGGAGTTTCCCGGCATCGCATATGACCGGCTGCTCGGCATCATCCACTCCTGCGCGGGGTACGCGGGACTGTCGGTATCCGTCTTCGATGGCGTGCTCGACATGCTGGCTGGGCGCTACCCGTCTGACGAGTTTGGCGAGCTGCGTCCGCGCGTCACGTGGGACCGCCAGAAGCAGTGGATCACGCCGCGGCAGGGCGTGAAGAAGATCGCGATCCTCAACGGCGGCACCATTCCGGACCGCGGCACCTTCGGCGTCTTTCTCTCGGGCGAGCGCAACAAGCCCATCCGCGTGGGCGAGCTGGACGAGGAGATGGTCTTCGAAGCGCGCAACGGCGAGACCTTTGTGCTGGGCGCGAGCACCTGGCGCATAGACGAGATTACGCATGACCGCGTGCTCGTCTCCCCAGCGCCCGGCGAGCCCGGCAAGATGCCCTTTTGGCACGGCGATCAGGCGGGACGGCCGCTGGAGTTCGGCCGGCGCATCGGCGCGCTCGTGCGCGAACTTCGCGACATGCCGCGTAGTGCAGCCCTGGTCCGGCTCACGCGCGAGCACGACCTCGACCAGCTCGCTGCGGAAAACGTCTTGCGCTACCTGGCCGACCAGGAGGTCGCGACCGAGTCCGTGCCGGACGACCGCACGATCGTCGTGGAGCGTGTGCGCGATGAGCTTGGCGACTGGCGCGTGTGCGTGATGACGCCCTTCGGCTCGCGCGTGCATGCGCCGTGGGCGATGGCCGTGACGGGCCGCATCCGCGCCGCTGGCGGGCAGGACGTGGAGACGATGTGGAGCGAGGACGGCTTTGTGCTGCGCTTCCCCGAATCGGATAAGGCACCCGACACCGACGCGCTCTTCCCCGAGCCACAGGAGGCTGCGGAGTTCGTGCAGCGACAGCTTGGGTCAACGGCCCTGTTCGCCGCGAAGTTCCGCGAAGCCGCAGCCCGAGCGCTCTTGCTGCCACGCCGCCGTGCGGATGGCCGCGCACCGCTGTGGCAGCAGCGCAAACGTGCCTATGACTTGCTGAGCGTCGCAGCGCGCTATCCGCAGTTTCCCATGCTGCTTGAGGCGTATCGCGAGTGCCTGCGCGACGTGTTCGACATGCCTGCGCTCTCCGAAATCCTTAGGAGCATTGCACAGCGGCAGATCCGCGTGCACACGGTGGATTCGCGCACGCCTTCGCCGTTCGCTGCGGCGCTGTTGTTCAGCTATGTCGCCAACTACATCTACGACGGGGACGCACCACTGGCAGAGCGCCGTGCCCAGGCGCTCTCCATCGACCAGGAGCAACTGCGCGAACTGCTGGGCGATGCCGACCTACGCGAGCTGCTCGACATCAACGCCATCGAGGAGACGGAGGAGCAGCTTCAGATGCTCGCGACGGACTACCGCGCGCGCACCATGGACGGCATCCACGACCTCTTGCTGCGGCTCGGCGACCTGAACCGCGCGGAACTGCTGCGCCGCGTGACCTCGGCGGAGGTTGCCATCACCGTCGACCGCCTGCAGAAGTCGCGCCGCGTGCTGGAGCTGATGATCGCGGGCGAGAAGCGCCTCATCGCCGTTGAGGACGTCGCCCGCTACCGCGACGCGCTCGGCATCCCGCTGCCTCCCGGGCTACCAACGGCTTTTCTCGCCGCCGCGCCCGATGCGATCGTCGACCTAATCCGCCGTTTTGCACGCACACACGGCCCGTTCACCACGCCTGAGGTGGCGCAGCGTTTTGCCGTGCCGCTTGAGACGGCGGAATCCGTTCTGCAACGGCTGGTGCAGTCGGGTCGCGTTGTTGAAGGCGGCTTCCGGCCCGGTGGCCTCAACCGCGAGTGGTGCGATGTGGAGGTGCTGCGCACCATCCGCCGCCGTTCGCTGGCCAAGCTGCGCAAGGAGATT
>CAXTJS010000260.1:0-2204 GCA_964244605.1 uncultured Terriglobus sp.
GCGGTGAAACACTGCCGGTGGACTTCCGCGATCGCTTCATTTACTACGTCGGTCCGGTAGACGCAGTGCGCGACGAAGCGGTCGGCCCCGCTGGCCCTACGACCGCCACGCGCATGGACAAGTTCACCCGGCAGATGCTGGAACAGACCGGCCTGCTGGGCATGATCGGCAAGGCCGAGCGTGGCGTGGCGGCCATCGATGCCATACGCGACAGCCAAGCCGTGTACCTGATGGCGGTCGGAGGCGCGGCGTACCTGGTTTCAAAGGCCATCAGGCACTCGCGCGTGCTCGCGTTCGAGGACCTCGGCATGGAGGCCATCTACGAGTTTGAGGTGGTGGACATGCCCGTAACGGTTGCCGTGGATGCGCGCGGAACCAGCGTCCACCTCACCGGGCCTGCCGAGTGGAAGCAGCGCATCGCGGAGAGCATGGCCGTCGGCGGCGTGTCGATTCTCGGCCAGTAGTCGCCGACGGTGCAGCAACGCCCACATTGGGAGAGTGACCCGCCCCGAAAGCAAGGAAAAGGACAGCCTTTGCCCAAGGCCGGGCATCCGACCTTGTTTGTAGAGCAGTGCCGAAAGCCCCTTGGCTGTCCGCCTGCACAAGGAGAACGTAAAGAAATGTTTCGCTCGCAACGTATGAACGCCGCTCTTGCAGTGGCAGCCCTTTCCGCGGGAGTTTCAGTTTCCGCCCTGGCCCAGGAGCCCAACCCTACAACCGTCGCTCCGGGCGCGCAGTCGGCCACCATCATCAGCGATACGCAGAACGGCACCTACATCTATCACGTGAAAGTCGTGCAACGCACGCTGGATGCGGTCAACTACCTTAACCGCAGCGGCGCGACGCATGTGAACTTCATCGGAACTGAGCTCATGCCCAGGGCCAAGGGCGACGCCAAAGTTGATGCCAAGACCGGCAAGATCTCAATCTCGGTGAAGTTCGACAACCTGACACCGGCGAATGGCTTCGGCACGGAGTACCTCACCTACGTTCTGTGGGCCATTTCAGCGGATGGACGCCCACAAAACCTTGGCGAGCTTGAGCTTTCGGGCGATAAGGCCAGTCTTGATGTGACCTCTTCGTTTCAGTCGTTCGGCATGATCGTTACGGCCGAGCCATACTTCTCGGTGACCCAGCCTAGCGATCTCATCGTCCTGAAGAACGTCTTTTCTGATCGTACCCAGGGCGTTTTGCAACAGGTGAACGTGAATTACCAGCTTCTTCCCCGCGGCCTTTACGCCAATACCGAGGGTGCGAAGTCGCAGGCTGATCCGATCACCAATCGAGAGCATGTGCCACTTGCGCTCTACGAGGCTTACAACGCCCAGCGCATCGCACGTAACGCCGGAGCGGACAAATATGCTTCCGACATCATGGCTGAAGTGAGCCGCGACGTCCAGAACGCTCAAGACATGCAGAACAACAAGCACCGCGACGTCAAAATGATCTTCACGTACGCTCGCCAAGCTGTTCAGCGCAGTGAAGACGCCCGCATTGTGACCCTGCGCAAGCAGGCCGCGGAGCGCCAGCAGCAGGCACAGGATGCCAAGACCGCGGCGCAGAACCAGGCTCAGCAGGCGCAACTCGCCGCGGTTCAGGCACAGGCTCAGGCGGACGCATCAGCGGCACAGCGCGCCCAGGCAGAGGCTGATCGGGCCCGTGCCGACGCAGAAGCCGCTAACGCTCGCGCTCAGGCGGCCGAAGCTCAGCGCCAGGCTCAGGCCGCAAACCAGAGTTCTGATGCGCTACGTGCGCGTCTCCGTGCCCAGCTGAACTCGGTGCTGGTCACGACAGAGACGCCCCGCGGACTGGTTGTGGACCTCAATGACGTGCTCTTCGATACGGGCAAATACACCTTGAAGCAAAACACGCAGGTGAGCCTCGCGAAGATCGCCACTATCATTCAGCTCTATCCGAGCATCAAGGTGCAGGTGGAGGGGTACACCGACTCGACCGGCTCGCCTGCAACGAATCAAAAGCTCAGTGAGAATCGAGCGATCGCGGTACGCGACTTTCTCGCAGGGAACGGCGTACCCGCGGATAACCTGACCGCGCAAGGCTACGGTGCGACGAACTTTGTTGCGGACAACGGCGCAGCAGCCGGGCGCGCACAGAATCGGCGTGTGGATCTGATCGTTTCCGGCGCAGCGATCGGCGTGCAAACCTCAGCGCCCAGCGCTGCCTCCCCCGCCAGTCCGCAGTAG
>CAXTJS010000261.1:0-2160 GCA_964244605.1 uncultured Terriglobus sp.
AGTGCAGGGAGAGGCGGCGAAAGGGGTGTCTCGGGCACCGCTGTTTCGGCGAGCGCCGAGGCGCTTGCACGGGGTTGACGTGGCGCTTGGCGCCGCGGTGTCCTCATCACAGGCGCAGGTGGGGCAACGAAAGATGCCCGGCTGGTCAAACTCACTGTCACTGCACTGCGAGCGCGCGCAGCTGGCATCGGTGAAGGAGGCTGCCTGCCCGGCGCGACCCACAGGTGGCTGGACATCACACCGGCCATCAGACCATGGGCGGTGAGCGAGGCGGCAATCGCCGCAGGCAATGCCCGTCGCAAAAAGCGCGCGCGCGCTGGCTCCCCGAGGTCCGTAGGGGTAGCGCGCGCAAAGTGATGCGTCAGGAATCCTGCCATGGCCGGTGCATTTCAACAGCGCGGCCTGGGTGAGGATGCGTTGAATAGCGCCGGAATCCGGCCGTGCAGGAAGACTGCAGGGCGTTGCCTGGCTCGCTTGACAACCGCTGGGTACAAGCTAAGCGAGCAGTTGACCGCGTTTGGCGAGTGCTGCGCGATCCGGCCGGGCGGCCAGGGGTAAGCGGCCAGCCATCTCATCTTGACGGTCGCAACTGCATCTGTCAGGTTGCCGGCGTCCAGCGAAGCGGCAACAGTTCGTCGATGCGGCGACTCGGATGCGCGAGCATGCGCTCCAGCCCGTCGCGCAGGTATGCCCACGGGGCATGGCCATGCAGCTTGGCAATAAGGCGGATCGGCCGAGCGCTGCCCGCGAAAGCATGAGAAAAGCACCTTGCACATCCACGCGGGTGCCAGCGGGAATCGGAGTAGGGATGCTGCCGTTCAGCATCAATACGAGGCCGATCCAGATCCAGGCCACCGTGGCTGGCCAAATGCGAAAACCGACGACATGTCCCACAACAGCGGAAGCGGCAAGAAGGGCACTCCATGCGACAAGTAACGCGTAAGCGGCTGGCCATCCCATCTTGAATCCGCGGTATGTCCGTGAAGGATGGTGTCCACCTAACTTCTGAGGTGGACACCTATGGACTCCAAGAGGGCGCCGCGTCAGCGCCATAGCAACGAACTCAAGGCCCGTGTGCTGGCCGCCTGTGATGAGCCGGGGGCCTCGGTGGCGGCAGTCGCTCAAGCCCATGGTCTGAACGCAAACCTTTGTTCACAAGTGGCGCAGAGCGCCGCAGATTGCTGAACACAGCGCTGCCCTCTTCACGCCGTTGCGACCGGGACGTGGATCTTAAGCACGTAAGAGATACTTTTGGGCACGCTTCCATCAGCACCACCAACGCCTACCTGCACGCCGAAGACGATCTACGCCATCAAGCGATCGAAGCTGCTCACCACCTCGGCTGGGACTGAGCTTCTCGCCGCCCTGGTGCGATTGCGTTCAATCGGGCGCAACAGCTTGTTCTCAATTGGAAGAGATCGGGCACAAATCCTCTGCAAAATTTGCCGCCCAGGCGCAAAGACCTCATAAAGATCCGGCCCGCCTACCCAGCTACACCTTTGATGCGGCACAGGCTGCACCGACGACTGCATACCGTTTGCCCGCGCCGGTTCACCACTCCGAAGTAGCTCGGAGATTTTGATGCGGTCTTTATGTCGACAGGTGCAAATTTATCGACATCTTTATGCGCCGCTTTCTACGATCCAGGTCACTTGTAGGAGGGCTTTCGATGGACTTCGCTTATCTGGCGCTATGCGCCGCGTTCTGGCTGCTCATGGTAGGCATGGCCGAGGGCTGTGCCAAGTTGGGAGGGCCCAAGCAATGAGCTGGCTCTATGTACTCGGTAGCGTGGTCTCGATAGGCCTGCTCATCTACTTGGTGGCCGCCTTGCTGTGGCCGGAGGACTTTTCATGACCAGCCAAGCCTGGACTTTGTTTGCGGTCTATAGCATCGTGCTGTTGCTGCTGGCCATTCCTGTGGGGCGCTACATCGCCCATGTGATGGACGGGCGGCTGCGCTTTGCGAGCCGCATCGAAGGTAGCCTGTACCGCCTGTGCGGCATCAAGGCCGATGCTGAGATGGGCTGGCTCAGCTACGCGCTGGCCATCATCTTGTTCAATGCGCTCGGCGCTCTGGCCGTCTATGCTTTGCAACGGCTTCAACTGTGGCTGCCGCTGAACCCGCAAGCCATGGCCAACGTGTCGCCCGACTCGTCGTTCA
>CAXTJS010000262.1:0-1811 GCA_964244605.1 uncultured Terriglobus sp.
GGTGCCGCAGCGCGCGTAGAGCAGGCGCATGTAGTCATAGATCTCGGTTGCCGTGGCCACGGTCGAGCGCGGGTTGCGCGTCTGGTTCTTCTGCTTGATGGCGATGGCGGGTGCGAGGCCGTCCATAAAGTCGACGTCCGGCTTCTCAATGCGTTCCAGGAACTGCCGTGCATAGGCCGACAGCGACTCCACGTAGCGCCGCTGGCCTTCGGCATAGACGGTGTCAAACGCGAGCGAACTCTTGCCCGAGCCGGAGACACCGCTCACCACCGTCATGGCATTGTGCGGGATATCGACGTCGATGCCCTTGAGGTTGTGGGTGCGCGCACCGCGTATGACGATGGCATCGTTCGCCACCGTCTTCACCTCACGCGGCACACTCGCCTCGATACCAAGCGCGGTCTCCAACTCGGGAACAGCGGTGCTCACTGCGCAACTCCGTCCACAACGCTCACATCTTCCACATGCGTCTGCTTCGGTTTCGGCCACAGTAGTTCCAACAGCAGCAGCACCGCGCCTACGGAGATGCAGCTATCCGCCACGTTGAAGTCGGGCCAGTGGTAGTGCACGATGTGCACCTCAAGAAAGTCGATGACGTAGTGCAGCTTGATGCGGTCGTAGAGGTTGCCGATTGCGCCACCGAAGATTAGTGCCAGGCCGACCGATGCAGGGGAGAAGACGCGGCCCATCTTCCACAGCATCGTGAAGACGATGACGCCTGCCACGACCGAAAAGACGATCAGTGAAGTGCGTACAGCAACCGGCGAAGCCGACTCCGCAAACATGGAGAAGGCCGCGCCGAAGTTCAGCACGTGCGTGATGCGGAAGACGCCGGGGATGACCGTGACGGCCTGCCCGGTCTCGAGCTTCGATGAGACGAGTACCTTCGTGAGCCGGTCGATCAGCACGGCGAAGAGCGCAATGACAAACAGCCAGGGCCGCGCATCGCGGCGAACGATGATTTTAGGATCGTAGGCAACAGGTACGGAACTCATCAAGCGGCCAGCCCTTCCTCTTGGCTGTAAGGTGGAAAGCCGATCTTCTCCAGTGCATTCGCACATCGTCCGCAGACGGTTGGGAACTCCGAGAAGGTACCCACATCGCTAAGACGCCGCCAGCAGCGATCGCATCGTCTTTGATCGGCGACGAAGACGTGTACCGGCGACGATTCCGGCTCGTTGGTATGCAGCAGAGTGACATCAGAGACTCCGAAGAGCTCTGCGAGGCTCGGAAAGAACTGCACTGCGGCTTTTGATGCCGCATCGTCTGAACCGCCGTTGCGGACACTCACGACTACTTCAGCATCCAAAGCCTTGCCGATGCGCTTAGCAGCACGCTCAACCTCTAGTTGCTTCAAGACTTCCGCTCGTAGCAGCATAAGCGGCGCAAATTCCACCAAAACTCGTTCGGCTTCTCCGACGGGAGCAAGGTCTTCCGCAGCCAGGAACTTTGCGATGTGTACGCTCTTCTCACGGTCGCCCACTTCAGGCAGGTAGTTCCAGACCTCATCTGCGGTGAACGACAGCACGGGTGCCACACTCCGAACCAGCGCCTCAGCAATCTTCCATAACGCGGTTTGCGCGCTCAGCCTGCGCGTGTCTTTCGGCGCGAGCGTGTAGAGCCTGTCCTTGAGCACATCGAGATAGAAGGCCGAGAGCTCCGAGTTACAGAACTCATTCAGGGCGTGGTAACCGCGGTGGAACTCGAAGCTGTCGTAGGCGGCGCGTACCTTCGTGACGACCTCAGCGCAACGCGCCAGCATGTACTGGTCGAGCGGCTCCATCTGATCCCACGCGACTTCATCCTGTGCA
>CAXTJS010000262.1:1821-2117 GCA_964244605.1 uncultured Terriglobus sp.
CGGCGTCGCTCTCCGGCGCGAAGCCGTCGAGATTTGCGAGGAGGAAGCGGAAGGTGTTGCGCAGCTTGCGGTAGATCTCCTCCGCCAGCCGCTTCATCAGCGGCACGCTCGCGATTACGTCTTCGCGGAAGTCGACAGAGGCGACCCACAGGCGCACGATATCGCCGCCCAACTCGTTCATCACCTTGACCGGGTCGACGCCGTTGCCGAGCGATTTGGAAAAGGCGCGACGCTGCTCATCCAGCGTCCAGCCGGAGGTTGCGACGTACTTGTACGGTGCGTAGCCGCGTACGCCG
>CAXTJS010000263.1:0-2097 GCA_964244605.1 uncultured Terriglobus sp.
GAGGGTGCACATACGCTCACCGTCAAGGCCAAGGTCATCCTCGACGACATGCAGCGTTAGGTCTATCGGACCAAATAAGCCGGAACTTGCTTCACGCGCGCCTGCTAAGTGTCATTCTGAGCAAGGCGAAGGATCTCACATTGTCCTCAGGTTGGGTGCCTAGGGAAGACGTGAGATCCTCACTGCGTTCAGGATGACACTGCCGAATGCGTGTGCAGCTATTGCCGACTGGTACGCTTCGGCTTCTGGCTGCGGCGACCCTTAATGGGTGCGAAGTTGCCGTTCTGACCGTTTGAGCTGCCGTTGCTTGCGCCGTTGCCGTTTGATTGGAACGTGTCACCGATGTTGCTGTCCGCGTTTGCGGTTGCGGGCTCGTCCAGGCGCTGCTCATAGGCGTTTTGGAACGGGTTGCGTGGCAGTGCCGGCGGCTCCGGCGGGATGACGATACCCTCAGGAGACGCAGGGTTTGCTGCACCCTGCTGCAGCGCCTGCAGCTGTTCCAAAGACTCGATTGGCGTGCCGTCCGGCGCGAGTATCTGCATGCGGAAGAGGTTGCGCAGCGTGTCCTGCTGGAAGCGGTTCATCATCACTTCAAACATCTCGAAGCTCTCGCGCTTATAGGCCACGAGCGGGTCTTGCTGCGCATAGCCACGCAGGCCGATGCCCTCTTTGAGGTGGTCCATCTGCAGGAGGTGGTCCTTCCACAGGCCGTCGAGCACGCTCAGCATCACCACACGCTCGTGGTAGCGCAGCGTATCCGGGCCAAGGATCATCTCCTTGACCTCAAACTTTTCTTTGAGCTTTCCGAAGAGCGCTTCGCCAAGCTCATGCCGGTTCAGTGTTGTGGCGTCGACCTCGTCAAACTGCGAGCCGAAGACGTCGCCCAGCTTGCCGCGCATGTCGTCGACCTTCCATTGGTCCGGGTGCACGTTTGCCGGGGCGTCCGCATCGAGCACCGTGCTGAGCTCGCTGGTGACGTAATCCTCCAGAATGAGTTCCTTCTGGTCGATACCCTCCAGCAGGGAGTGACGTAGCCCATACACAGCCTCGCGCTGCTTGTTCATCACGTCGTCGTACTCAAGCACGTGCTTGCGGCTCTCAAAATTCTGCGTTTCCACGGCCTTCTGCGCGGCGGCGATGCGATTGGTAATCATGCCGCTCTCGATGGGCACGCCTTCCTCCATGCCAAGCCGTTGCAGCAAGGTGCTGACCCACTCGCGCGCGAAGATGCGCATCAGGTCGTCTTCCAGCGATAGAAAGAAGCGCGACGAGCCGGGATCACCCTGACGGCCGGCGCGGCCGCGCAGCTGGTTGTCCACACGGCGGCTTTCGTGCCGCTCCGTGCCAATGATCTGCAGGCCGCCCGCCTCGATCACCTGGTCGTGGTCGACTTGTGTCTCTGAGGAGAAGCGCGCGATGGTCTCATCCCACTGCGCCTGCTCAATCTCAAACTCCTGGTTCTGGTAGTAGAAGCGGTATTGGCCCGGTCCGGCAACGGGAGCGATCTCCCCTTCGACGGCGCTCAGCGCGCGCGCCGCACCCTTCTTCACCAGGTCCTGACGCGTCATGAAGTCGGCGTTGCCGCCCAGCAGAATGTCGGTGCCGCGGCCTGCCATGTTGGTGGCGATGGTCACCATGCCAAGCCGGCCCGCCTGCGCAACGATCTCGGCCTCACGCTCATGGAATTTGGCGTTGAGCACCACGTGCCGCACGCCCTTGCGCTTGAGAATCTCGCTCAGCAGCTCAGACTTTTCGATGGACGTCGTACCGACGAGCACCGGCTTCTTATCCGCGTGCAGGCGCTCAATCTCTTCAGCGACTGCGAAGTACTTTTCCTTTGCAGTGCGATAGACCACGTCGGCGTTTTCGATGCGACGCATCTGCCGGTTCGTCGGGATGACGGTGATCTCGAGCTTGTAGATTTTGTCGAACTCGGCGGCCTCGGTCTCGGCCGTTCCGGTCATGCCGCTGAGCTTCTTGTACATGCGGAAGTAGTTCTGGAAGGTGATGGTGGCCAGCGTCTGGTCTTCCTTGCGGACCGCGACGCCCTCCTTCGCCTCAACAGCCTGGTGCAGGCCATCGGACCAGCGGCGGCCC
>CAXTJS010000264.1:0-2097 GCA_964244605.1 uncultured Terriglobus sp.
ACACACCTTCTGAGGACGCCGTCATTCGCCTGACCGCGTCCGTGAAGGGCGGCGTGAAGAACGATAACTTCACCTCGCTCACGGTGCGCAACACGCCGGGGCAGCTCAACACGGGCTATCCCGTGGGCATCGGTCCGTATGCGGGTATGGTGGAGCACCTCAACAAAGCAGGCTTTGGCCGCGCGGCGACGCCCGTCGAAGAGACGATTGTGGTGGGCGGCCGCGCCATCGCCACCTGGATCGGCGGCAATCTTGTGAGCGTCGCCACAGACTCACGGCCCGAGAGCGCAGACGCCGAGAAGGGCGCACGCACACAGGCCGGCACGCTGCAGCTGGTGCTGCCCAGTGACGGCTCGCAGCTGGACGTGACGCACCTGAGCTTGACGGCGCTGGCCAAGCCCTACGGCCTGTCGCCCCGCGCGCCTACACCGCCGCCCACACCGGTCGCCACCGTCACGGCTCCCACCACTTCTGCGCCCGCGGCCAGCGCCAGCGATTCCGCCGCGACGCAGGCCCTGCTCAAGCAGCAAGAGGACACGCAGAAGAAAGAGGCGGAGCAGGAAGCCACAAAGCAGCGGGTATCCACTCTGATGGGCGCGGCGATGCGGTCGAACGATCCGCAAGAGCAGGCGAATGATTACAGTCAGGTCATCCAAATCGATCCGGCGAACCCGAATGCCATGCAGGGCTACAAAGAGGCACAGGCCAAGCTTCAGCAGCAGCAGAGCGCATCGGCGCAGGCAGCCAACAGTGAGAACGCCGAGAAGCAAAAGACGGAGCAGTCGAATGCGGCGCTCGTAAGCGCGCAAAGCGCCTTCCTCGGCGGCCACCTTTCCGAGGCAAGCCAGGCACTCAATGTCGCGGAGCGGCTCACGCCCGGCAACCCGCTTGTGCGCGAGTTGCGCAGCCGCATCAGCGCATCGCAATCGTTGCGTTCACGCCTCTTCTTCCTGGGCGGCGGCATGGGTTTTGTTGCGCTGCTCGGTGCGATCGCGCTTTGGCTGCGCCGGCGCAAGCTGCAGCGCTTTCCTGTGCTTGAGGTCACCAGCGGCATCGACTCCGGCAAGGTCTTCCGCATCGAGAAAGACGACACCCACATCGGTGCCGTGCCGCAGGATGGCGGCCAGAAAAACGACATCGTCGTGCGCGACGTTGAGCACGCCATCAGCCGATTCCACTGCGAGATCGTCAAGCGGAACGGCCAACTCTTCGTGCAGGACCTGAACAGCTCCAACGGCACCCGCGTCGATGGCGAACGGCTGAAACCCGGCGAGGCTGCGTTGCTGCGCAAGGGCACGCGCATCCAACTTGCAGGTACGGTCGAGATGCGCTTTGGCTATGACCGCAGCGCAAAGAAGTCGGCCTGACAGAAAGCTGCGCATGGACATACGGATCAGGGCGGCGGCACTCAGCGACGTGGGGCGCAGCCGCCGCACGAACGAGGACAGCTTCGGCTTTGATATGGACCGCGGGCTCTTCGTCGTGTGCGACGGCGTCGGCGGGCAGAACGCGGGCGAGGTCGCCAGCCGTTCCGCCGTAGACTGCATGCTCAGCCGCTTCCCGGAGACACTGCACGATACCAACACCGGTGGCCCAGAGCTGCAGCGCGCCATCCAGGGTGCCAACCGCTCCATCTATCACGCGGCAAAGCGCGAGCCGCTCTACGCCGGCATGGCAACCACCATCGTCGCGGCCTACTTCGACGGAGCCCGCTTCTGGATCGCGCACGTGGGCGACAGCCGCGCCTACCTCTTGCGCAGCCAATCGCTCCACCGCCTGACGGACGACCACTCGCAACTCGCCACCATGCTGCGCGAGGGCTACGCCAACATCTCACCGCAGCAGATGGCGCAGTGGGACAGCGTGCTGACCCAGGCCATCGGCGCCTCGGACATGGTCATGCCGACAGTGACCGTGGTACAGGTGCAACTCGGCGACGTGCTTTTGCTAGCAACCGATGGCGTATGCAAAGCACTCTCAAACGGCGAGATGCTCTCCCTGCTGCTCGCCGCCACCACACCCGAGCAGGCTTGCCAGCACCTGACCGCCGCCGCCAACCAGGCCGGCGGCCACGACAACGCTACCTGCATCGTCGTG
>CAXTJS010000265.1:0-2012 GCA_964244605.1 uncultured Terriglobus sp.
TCCATCGTCAGTCAGATAGTGCCCACTCTTCGGTTGTGCTCTGCCCTTCGTTCCGGGCTTGCGCCCGCGCCGTTCGAGCGTCACACGCAGCGCCCCCCGCGGTTCTGGCAATGGGCCAAGCCCCTCGGTCCAGTCGCCGAATCGGCCGAGGTGCACATGCAGGTAGAGTCCGTTTTTGAACTCGTAGCCAAGATGCTTGCCGATTGCGTGCACCCTCGTCAGCTCCTGGCCGTCAACCAGGTGCGCGTCGCGAAAGCGCCCATTTGGACCCGGAAGCACATTCAGCCTGCGCCCGCCGAATGCCGCCATGTGCCGATCCGCCCAGCGATGAACCTCATTGCCCTCAGGCATCCTGCGTCTCCGTCTGTCGTCGCTGCTCTATTTCAGCTTCTACCCTTGCCGCGTTGGCAAGCGATGCCTCAGCCTCAAGCACGTCGTGCCCGTTTGCATCCAGATCCAGTCGCTCCTGCTCGGCTCGCTCCCTTGCGGCGCGCTGCGCCCGGCGCTCCACCGAGTGCTTGCTGCGACCGGAGTGACCGGAGATCTCAAGCTCGTAGCGGTAGTGCTGCAGGATGCGGTCCGGCGTCCAGAGCACCCAGTGATTGGCGTTCTTCTCGTGCATGCGTTTGATTTGGATGTCATCCATTGCGCGCATCAGCTTGCGCAGATCGCAGTAGTGATCCGTGTAGGCGCTGTCCGCGCTCTCGATAAGTGTCTGCATGTCGACGTACACCGGCTGCGCCCATTCGTAAAAGGTGTGCCAGACGTCATCTATATCAAGATGGCCCTTCTTGATCAGCAGGCCGACGTGCTCATAAAAGTCCAGCACCTCAAAGACGCTGACGGGCGGCTCATCAAGCTCCCACGTCCGCAGGGAGACGCCATCCTCGCCGAGACGATCAGCCGCCAATCGCCGGCGAGAGGCTGTAAAGTTTTCCGACTGAAAGAAGCCCAATTGCTTCTCGAGGTTCGCCACAGAGCGGTACTGCCGCTCGTGTTTCAACTGCAGCCCGGCATAGCCGATCGCACTGGCGCTTGTAAGCACCAGAAAGCTGTTTGCGATTGCCTCAACCTCAGTCCAGTTCACCATCCAGCCCCTTGCATCTTTTCGCTCGTACAGCAGAGTTGCGTTGCTTAGTTCCAGACCTGGCGTGCCTCGATAGACTGCACGTTGAACATCGCGTCCGGCTCAGCCTCGAGCATGTGCTGCTGGAAGCTGCGCGCTTCTTCTAGAGTGTCAAAGATTTTGCGCGTGTAGAGCTGCCCGGCACGCATCTGGTCACACATCCAAACTGTTTCGTTTCTCACACCCGCTCCTTCGCTGCCTTTCGTTAGATCGAGATTCCACCGAATCGTCGCATACACCTCATCCTTGCTGCGCGTCATGCTTCCCTTTCCTGATCAGGCCGGTCCGACTGGCCGTATGCGGCGAGGCGCTCACAGACCGTTATGTCCGGAGCGCCCCATCCTTGCTGTCCCGATGGCATGGCAGCCCCAAGCCTTGGAGCCAACACGCTTCGCAGGTTACTTTGAATCGACGTCCACGTACTCGGCGTCAATCACGCCCTCGTCCTTTGGCTGGTCGGCCGTTCCCGCACCGGCGGCATCGCCATCGGTCGGCGGCACACCCTGCGTGCTGCCTGCCTTGTACATTGCCTCGGCGACCTTGTGGCTCGCCGCGGTGAGCCGATCCTTGGCCGCGTTCATCTCCGTCACCGAAGGTGTGCCAGTCAGGGTTGACTTTGCATCCGCAAGTGCTGACTCCGTATCGCTCTTCTCCGCAGCCGACACCTTCTCGCCCGCGTCTTTGAGCATCTTCTCGACGTTGTAAACCATCGAGTCGAGGCCGTTGCGTGCCTCAACCTGCTCGCGCGCATCCTTGTCTTCGGCCGCGTGCGCCTCGGCATCCTTCGCCATCCGCTCAACCTCTTCCTTGCTCAGACCCGAAGAGCTGGTGATGGTGATCTTCTGGTCCTTGCCCGTGGCGTTGTCCTTCGCCGTCACGTTCAGGA